>JAUNIZ010000041.1 GCA_030523165.1 Prevotellaceae bacterium | reverse complement strand
ATGCGGTTACAGAGGTTTGCCCCCTTCGGGGACAGAAACATTAGTCTTGTGGATTCTTTACTTGACTCTCAAATGAAAACTATTGCTTATCCAAACATATTATTTTAATAACCAATCTACTTTAAACAAATCAATCTTATGAAAAAAGAAACTTGGAAAACTTTGCTGCAAGTAATCGTATCGATTCTTACGGCTGTGGCGACAACGTTGGGTGTAACCTCTTGTCTATAGGCACGCTCTTAACCTCTAATGGAAATCAAGACTTCAAGCTGTCATCTTTGACCTTAATAGTATAAAGTTCAATATGACAGTTTGAAGTTTTAGTGTAAAATTCAAAATGGTAGTTTGAAAAAACGAACTGACATTCTATTGACTGGAATCAGTTGACTTAAAACCGTCTCAAATCTCAAATCTCAATTAAATTCTGGATACCTATCGTCACCGAAGGTGGCGAACTTCTGTAACTGAGGGTGAGCATAGCGTTACCCTCAGATTCAATGATATGTATGTTAATAACTCAGGTCCCCAAAGGGGGCCAACTATCGGAACGATATATAACCGCAGGCGATAACCTGCGGAGATAGAGATATATACCGCAGGTCTTCGACCAGACGGAAAGGAAGTTCGCCACCCTTCGGGGACGAAGTGGAGACACCTGCATAATATCCGAAGGTCACGCTTCGCTCACCCTCGGTTATAGAGGTTCGCCCCTTTCAGGGACGTGAGTAACTTTCTATTGACTGGAATCAGTTGACTTAAAACCGTCACAAATCTCAAATCTCAATTAAATTCTGGATACCTATCGTCACCGAAGGTGGCGAACTTCACAATCATGCGAAGCCTAATTATAAATTGTGAATTATGAATTATGAATTACCAAAATGTTGATAAAAAAAGCGTGTTCATTGAATAAATTTGGGGCTTTGTCATGCAGGTTATATCTTTGCAAAAGAAATTACGTATGGAATAGAAAAGTCAAAACTTGCTGATTATGAAAAAGCTAATTGTTGTATTGCTATTGGTTTCCATGGCGACAGGCGCTATGGCAGCCGACTACGGATACCTTACTCTGAAACTGCAGGACGGAACGCAGCAGTCGCTCGTTTCCGACGGCTTGAAAATCAGCTTCACTGACGGCTGCCTTGTGGCTACGGCTACCGACGGCACCGTATATAGCGTGGAGCAGAGCAGGCTCTACTCGATGTATTTCTCAGATTCTTCTGTAACAGCCATCACCAATGTCGGCGCATCGGCACCGGTATCGGTAACGGCGAACAACGGAACGCTCTATGTGGCTGCCGCTAAAGGCTCAAAGGTGAGCGTCTACAGCGTTTCAGGCGCTCTTGTAGGGCGTGCCACACTCTCGTCTACAACAGCCGAAGCCGTAGGCAACGCGCTACCTTCGGGCGTTTATTTGGTAAAGATTGGCGACTTGACAACTAAAATATGTGTAAAATGAGTGTATTCAGAATAACCATGTCAGTGCTGCTTGCTGCCCTTACGACTCAGATGTCGGCGCAGACACTCAACATCTGTACGGGAAACGTAACCACAGCCGTAACGGCATCGGCAGACGAAATGGTCTATAGCGAGAGCGGAACGGTGCTTACCGTAGGCGGCAAGTCGTTCAGCGTGAGCGATATAGACAGCATCTATGTAGACGACTCCGAGGTTGACGAGTGCAGCGTAAGCGTTACCTACAGCGGCTCGGAGGCTTACGTCACCGTTTCGGGCGACATTGCCCAGTATCTCACTGCCTCTGTAAGCGGCGCAAACGTCACTCTTGTGCAGAGCGCCGACCTTGCCGACGAGATAACCTACACGCTGCAGGGCAGCTCATCGAACGGCTCTTTCTACATGGACGGAGAACTGAAGGCAACGATAGTGCTAAACGGACTGACGCTCACCAGCACAGACAGCGCAGCCATAAACATTGAGAACGGCAAGCGCATCAGCGTGGAGCTGGCGGAAGGAACGGTTAACTCGCTTGCCGACGCGGCTTCGGGCAGCCAGAAAGCCTGTTTCATGGTCAACGGCCATACCGAGTTCAAGGGTGCCGGCACGCTCTATATAACGGGCAACGCTAAGCATGCCTTCTTCGGCGACGAATACGTGGAACTGAAGAAATCAACGGGAACAATCATTGTAAATGCCGCACAGAAAGACGGTTTCAACATTAACCAGTATCTCGAAATGAAGGGCGGCACGCTGCAGATAAGCGGAACGGCAGACGACGGCATACAGGTGTCAAAGACCGACGACGACACCGACGACCTTAACGGTCAGGTGATAATCAGCGGAGGTACGCTCAACATCGACATTACAGCCACAGCCGCAAAGGGCTTGAAGTGCGAGGACTCGCTGACAATCAGCGGCGGCACAATCAACATAACCACATCGGGCGGCGGCGAATATGACAGCGACGATGCCGACGTGTCGGCTTGCTCGGCAATAAAGGCTGACGGAGCAGTAACCATAACCGACGGCACCATAACCCTGACAAGCGTCGGAGCAGGCGGCAAGGGACTTAGCGGCGACGGCGACATACTCATCAGCGGCGGCGAGATAACCGTCAGCACAAGTGGAGCGCAATACGTCTACGGCAGCTACGACACATCGCCAAAGGGCATCAAGGCAGACGGCAACCTCACCATAAGCGGAGGAACGGTAACCGTTACCGCTACGGGAGGCGAAGGCTCGGAAGGCATAGAGAGCAAGGACACTCTCACTATAGCCGGCGGCAACGTGATAATAAACACCTACGACGACGCTATAAACGCATCAAACGCCATAGTCATCAGCGGAGGACAGATATACGCATGCTCTACAGGCAACGACGGAATAGACTCCAACGGCACGCTCGCCATATCGGGAGGACTCGTGATTGCAAGCGGAACAATGTCGCCTGAATCAGGCTTTGACTGCGACGAAAACACATTCGCCATAACGGGCGGCACCGTGATAGGCATAGGCGGCGACACGTCAACGCCTACGGCATCGGCAACCACACAGCCTGTTATGATAGTAAAGACTTCGGGCTCTATCGCCCAGGGCGCATATCTCACGCTCAGCGACGCAAGCGGAAACAACATCTTCGCCTTCAGCGTTCCGCAGAGCTACAGCCAGCCTACACTGCTTATCTCCCACGCTGACATGAGCGTAGGCAGCACCTACACCATAGCAAGCGGAGCAAGCGTAACAGGCGGCACAGAATGGCAGGGCTACGTTACAGGCGCTACCGTAACGGGCGGCACCACACTCGCCACCGTATCGCAGTCGTCAACGGTAACCACATCGGGCAACGGCGGCAACCCTGGTGGTGGCGGTAACCCAGGAGGAGGCCCCGGCGGTGGCGGCAATCCGGGCGGTGGTCCTGGAGGATGGTAAAAAGTGGAAAATATACTACACATATAATAGACAATTAAATACTTACTACAGATTAAATCTTACTTATCCGTTAAATAAATTTTATCTTTCATTCAATCAGCCCAATGCCTTCTGTGATTAGAACGCGTTGGGTTAACTTTTTTCCTGTGCCAATGCTACAGCATGCAAACAAATGCAAATTGAACGTAATTAAACCAACTATTGTTTTACGGTTACGTATTTTTTCTGTATTTTTGCACACAAAAACAGTCATTATGAGGCGATTATACCCTTTATGGAGATTTATAGCCCACAACAAATACTGGATTGTGGTTGTTGTGTGCGTGTGTGTCGTAGGCTTTCTCGACGAGAACAGCATGCTGCAACATACACGTAACCAGATGGTTATACGCGACCTCAAGGCACAGATAGAAGAATACAACTCACGCTATGAGCGCGACGAGGCGAAACTGAAGGAGCTGAAGCGCAACCCTAAGGCAATAACAAAGATTGCCAGGGAAAACTATTTCATGAAAGCCGACGACGAGGACATATTCGTGCTGAGCGATGACGAGAACAACGTGAAAAGCAATGAAACAGTTGAATAGGATTCAAAGCATTATTTTCCTTATAGGAGCCTGTCTCATGGTGGCAGGCGCAGGACTCTATGTCTTTGGCATAAGAGAAGCCGCAGGGTGGATTTTCGCCGTTGGCGCTCTGGCTTTCGTGGCGATGCAGGTAAGGCAGACATACGACGGCAACAACTACACCGTGCGCCGTCTGCGCAAGATTCTCTCGGTAAGCGACTTCTGCTTCGTGCTGTCGGCGCTGCTGATGATAGAGAACACCTACAACTTCATGCTGCCCGTGTTCGTTTCCATGGCTGACAACGGATATTATATGTACCTCACCTACATCCACAACAACTGGGTGGTAGTGCTGCTGGTGGCTGCCATAATACAGCTCTACGCCACCCACCGCATATCTAATGAACTGGAGAAAGAGGCAAAAAAACTATAAAAGTCAGCGTATTTATTTAAATTGAATAAAAATTTTTCCATACGTCAATTATAGATTGTACATTTGCGTTGGTATTACAAAAACATTCTTATGATAAGAACTCTTTACGCTCTATTAACTTTGGCACTGCTTGCGTCATGCGCCAAATCATACGAAATAGAAGGCTCGTCGAACGTTCCTACGCTCGACGGACGTATGCTCTTCCTTAAGGCATACCATGACAACGACCTGAAAAGCATCGACTCATGCGATATCGTTCACGGTAAGTTCCACTTCTCAGGTGCGCTCGATTCAGCCAAGCTTGTCACTCTCTTCATGGACGACGAGAGCATAATGCCCGTTGTGCTTGAAAGCGGCGAGATAACAATCAACATCGACAATGCACAGCAGAAGGTAAGCGGCACGCCGCTCAACGACAAGCTGTTCGCCTTTATCGAGAAATACAACCAGCTGGAAAGCGAGATAAGCGAGCTTGGACACTTGCAGAGCCAGGCTATCATGGACGGTAAGGACCTTAACGCCGTAAACGCACATATCAGCGAGAAAGCGCAGCAGATAGCCGAAAGGGAGGACAAGCTGATAACTTCGTTCATCGTAGAGAACTTCGACAACGTGCTCGGACCGGGCGTGTTCTTCATGATGACAGCAGGACACCGATACCCAGAACTCTCGCCATGGATAGAAGACATAATGAGCAAGGCGACGCCGCACTTCAAGAACGACCCTTACGTGAAGGACTACTACGAGAAGGCGCAGCAGAACCAGGCTATCATGAACGGAACGGCTATGCCTGAAGAGATAGGACAGATGCCTCCACAGACAGCGCCAACGCCTAACGAAATGGCACAGCCGCAGGCCGACGCAACGGCTCCGCAGACAGGAACAGCCGGAGGCGGCACCGCTGAATCGCCACTGACAAATGCTCCCAAATAGAAACTTCGGGACAATCTTGTATGAGAATACTTATATCAGACGCAACAATCGTAAATGAAAACAGGTCGTTCAGAGGTTATGTAATAATAGAAGACGACCTGATCGCAGACATTATAGAAGGTACGGAAGCACCTCATGGCAGTTTTGACAAGACGGTCAATGCCATGGGGTGTTTCCTTTTGCCTGGAGTCATTGACGACCATGTGCATTTCCGCGAGCCGGGACTCACACACAAAGCCGACATAGAAAGCGAAAGCCGGGCTGCCGCCTACGGTGGCGTGACTTCCTATTTCGATATGCCCAACACACAGCCGCAGACCACCACGCTTGAGGCACTCGACGCGAAAAGGGCAACGGCGAGGGAGAATAGTCACGTGAACTATTCCTTCTTCTTCGGCGCGACAAACGACAACACAGGGCTTTTCACGCAGCTTGACCCACATCGCACGCCAGGCATAAAGCTGTTTATGGGCTCGTCTACGGGCAACATGCTGGTAGACAGGCTCGACGCTCTCGACAACATATTCCGTTCGGCAAGGCTGCCTATAATGGTGCATTGCGAGGACACAGCAATGATAAACGCCAACATGGCTAAGGCAAAGGCTCTCTACGGCGATGATCCCGATGTCGTTCACCACCCTGAGATAAGGAGCGAGGAGGCGTGCTACGCCTCTACGTCACTTGCCGTAAGCCTTGCAAAGAAGCATGGCGCACGTCTGCACGTGGCTCATCTCACTACGGCAAAGGAACTTTCGCTCTTCGACGGCTGGACTGACGACATGCCGCGCATAACGGCAGAGGCGGTAATAGCCCACATTTTCTTCACTGACAAAGACTATAAGCGCCTTGGCACGAAGATAAAATGCAACCCTGCGGTAAAGGGCATAGCCGACCGCACCGCACTCAGAGAGGCTCTCAGCGACGGCAGAATAACGGTGATAGGCACCGACCATGCCCCTCACAGACTGGAGGAAAAGCAGGGCGGATGCAGCAAGGCGGCTTCGGGAATGCCTATGATACAGTTCTCGCTCGTGGCTATGCTGGAACTTGTAGACAAGGGCGTGATAGGCATAGAGAGGCTTGTGGAGCTCATGTGCCATAACCCGGCACGTCTTTTCGAGGTCAGACAGCGCGGATATATCCGCAAGGGCTACAAGGCAGACCTTGTGATAGTGGAACCAAACCATAAGTGGACACTCACCGAAGGCATGATTCAGAGCAAGTGCGGCTGGAGCCCTATGACGGGAACCACATTCGGCTGGCGCGTGCTTCACACCTTCTGCAACGGCTGCCATCTGCTCGACAACGGCACCTTCGACGAGAGTTTCCGTGGCGAAGAGATTCTTTTCAGATAATAGTAAAACGGAATGCAGAGCGCATTTCAGATAGTAATCATAAACAGTTTGCGAAATGATAGCACGAATTACGATATTGATGTTTCTGCTTATACTCTTGCCTGACATCTACATAGACCTCAGGATAATACGCAGAAAGACGAGAAACCTGTGGTGGCAGAGGCTTCTGTGGTGGATTCCTGGCATTATAATGCTTGCCTATACCGCATATATGGTGACCATACCCGACTTCGCTCCACGGTCGATGAGCGTGCTTACTACATATCTTTTCCTCGTCGGAGTGATTGTCGTGCCTAAGGCTGTCTTTGCCGTTTGCTCACTATTGGGGTGGGGACACTGCCGCTTTCACCACACTACCAACAACTGGGGCAACCTTGTCGGCATGCTGCTCGGAACGGTGGTCATTGTCATGGTGATGTATGGCAGCACATGGGGCTTCCGCAAGCTCGTCGTAAGGCATGAGGACTACTATTCTGCCGACCTTCCAAAAGCATTCGACGGCTACAGAATCGTTCATTTCAGCGATGCCCACGCAGGCTCTTACGTAGGTTCAAGCGCAAGTGTGCTGGAGAGGGCTATCGACACTATCAACGCCCAGAAGCCAGACATGATTGTCTTTACGGGCGACATTCAGAACATGATGCCTACGGAACTGGCTCCCTTTGCGGCAGATTTCAGCCGACTGAAGGCTAAAGACGGCGTGTTCTCAATCCTCGGCAACCACGACTATTCGGGATATATCAAGGCAGACGAAGCCGTGAAAGCAGCCAACGAGCGCAAGCTGCAGGAGTATGAAAGGAGCTTCGGATGGACATTGCTGCTTAACGATAACCGTACTGTAAGGCGCGGTAACGACTCCATAGTCATTGCCGGAATGGAAAACGACGGTCGCCCTCCGTTCCCTCAAAAGGGCGATGTAGCCAAGAGTCTTGCCGGGGTAAAAGACGGAACTTTTGTTATAATGCTTGAACATGACCCGTCAGCATGGCGAAGAAAGATATTGCCCGATACCAAGGCGCAGCTTACCTTGAGCGGCCACACCCATGCCATGCAGTTCTCCGTGTTCGGCTGGTCGCCTGCTTCATTTATATATAAAGAATGGGGCGGCATGTACACAGAAGGCGAACGTGCCATAAACGTTTCAACGGGAATGGGCGGCTTCATTCCTTTCCGCATCGGAGCAAGCAACGAAATAGTGGTAATTACCCTGCACAGAAAGTAGAAATGGAGTAGGCAAGACGGCAAAAACCGTCACAAATCTCAAATCTCAATTAAATTCTGGCTACCCCTATTGGTCTGGGTTTTCTATATATCCCTGATATTCAGGCGTTATTGCAGACATTATAGCGTCATAGCTTTTTTCCATGCGTTCCTTGATGTCGTCGGCGCCTTGAGCCTTTGGATATATAGGGGCATGGATAGTCAGCGTCAGCGGATGCCACTTCACCCAGAACCATTTGTCGTATCTTGGCAGTATGTCATAAGAGCCGTTTATGGTGAGAGGTACTATCGGCAGCTGCAGTTCGTCGGCAAGCATGAACGCTCCGCGCCTGAATACACCCATGTGTCCGGTAAATGTGCGTGCCCCTTCAGGGAATACCATGACGCTCATACCGTCTTTCAGCGTATGGCGCGCCTTGTCGTAAGTCTCTTTCACTTTGCGTGGTCCGCTCTTGTCTACAAATATCTGATGCGACATTTCGCATGCTATGCCCACAAACGGCACCTTGCGAAGCTGGCGTTTCATCATCCACTTGAAGTTGCGGCACAGATGTCCGTATATGAGGAATATGTCGAATGAGCCTTGATGATTGCTTACGAAGACATACGATTCTCCTTTCTTGAGATTCTCCCTGCCTGTCACCTTTACAGGGATAAGAAGGACTTTCAGAATGGCTGCCGCCCATATCTTTCCTGGATAATAACCCCAGAAATGGCCGTTGCCGATAAAGCATCCAAGACTTACCGTCACTGACGTGAGGACTGTAAGAACCAGTATTATGGGCAGTGCTATGCAGATTTGGTATATTCTATATATGTATTTCATAAGCAATAATTTTCGTTTGTTTACGGCTTCTTTGGATATTTCCTTAGCCATCCGTCAAGCCTTAGCCGCATGACGCCGAAGAAGGCTTCGCCGAAAATGCCGCCGCTCATCTTTGAAACACCCTCGCGGCGGTTAACGAAGACTACGGGAACTTCCTTTATCTTGAAGCCTATCTTGTAGGCGGTGTACTTCATCTCTATCTGGAAGGCATATCCCTTGAAGCGAATCTTGTCGAGCTCTATCGTCTTCAGCACAGCCCTGCGGTAGCATTTGAAGCCTGCAGTGGTGTCATGAACCTTGAATCCCGTAACCATTCTTACGTAGCGCGACGCGAAATAGCTCATCAGCACACGCCCGATAGGCCAGTTCACGACATTCACTCCGCTTACATAGCGTGATCCGATAGCCACGTCGTAGCCTTCGTCGTGGCATGCCGAATAGAGGCGAGGCAGGTCTTTAGGGTCATGGCTGAAGTCAGCATCCATTTCAAACACATAGTCATAGTCATGCTCCAAAGCCCATTTGAACCCGGCAATGTAAGCCATGCCGAGACCAAGCTTGCCGCTTCTCTCGATGATGAACAGGCGGTCGGAAAACTCTTTGTCTATCAGTCCATGAACAATGGCAGCCGTGCCGTCTGGCGAACCGTCGTCTATAATAAGTATATGGAAACACTTTTCAAGAGCAAACACCGCACGGATTATTTTCTCGATGTTTTCTTTCTCATTGTAGGTCGGTATGATGATAATGCTGTCGCTTCTGTTCATGGCGTGTAAATGTATTGTTTATGAATGCTATAAATACTTTTTTCAAGATAGAAAGAATACTTGCATATCTCATTGCAAAGGTAATGTAATTAAAAGATAATGCAAAATAAAATCATCTGTTTTTCAAACTCTTTGCCTTTGTTTTATATTCTCTTTGCCTTTGCGTTATAAAAAGGCTGTGATTTTCTGTTGTTTTAATTAAAAAGAAAGTCTGTCATCAATCGCAGATGACAGACTTCCATTTAACCCAAGTATGATTCCGGGCATACATTATATTAGTTTATCTATTTCAGATATTTGGTATAGAACTCCACTAACTTGTCAAACGGGATAATGTCCATCTGGTCGTATAGGTCAGTGTGGCTTGCACCAGGAATGATCATAAGTTCCTTATTGTCGCCTGTTAGTTTCTTGAAAGCGTCTTCGCCGAAATAACGAGAGTGTGCCTTCTCTCCGTGCATGACAAGAACGGCGCTGCGAATCTCGTTGCTGTAGGCAAGGATAGGGGCGTTGATAAATGTCAAAGACGAAGTCTTGTTCCAGCCGTTGTTAGAGTTTAGAGAGCGCTTGTGGTAGCCTCGTGGAGTCTTGTAGTAGGCATAATAGTCTTTCACGAACTGCGGAGCGTCTTCAGGCAGCGGGTCTACCACGCCTCCAGCAAGCGCGTATGTGCCGTTACGGTAGTCTTCGGTGCGTTGTGCGTTCAGTTCCTTGCGCATTTCGTAGCGGCCGTTGGCATTGGTCGAGTCGAAATATCCGTTTGCCCTACAGCGGCTGATGTCATACATCGTTGAAGCCACAGTCGCCTTGATGCGTGTGTCAATGGCTGCAGCGTTGATAGCGAAGCCTCCCCAGCCGCATATACCTAATATGCCGATACGTTCAGGGTCTACGAGTTCGTTCGTAGAAAGATAGTCAACGGCAGCACTGAAGTCTTCTGTGTTGATGTCAGGTGAAGCCACATAGCGTGGAGTGCCGCTGCTTTCGCCTGTGAAAGACGGGTCGAAGGCTATAGTCAGAAAGCCTCGCTCGGCGAGAGTCTGGGCGTAAAGACCCGACGATTGTTCCTTAACTGCACCGAAAGGACCGCTCACTGCAATAGCCGGGAGTTTGCCTTCAGCGTTCTTAGGCACATACATGTCTGCTGCAAGCGTAATGCCGAAACGATTGTGGAAAGTCACTTTCTTGTGGTCTACTTTGTCGCTTTTAGGGAATACCTTGTCCCATTCCTGCGTTAATTCGATGGTCTCTGTATTAGATGTCATAACTTTATTTGTTTGTGCAACAGCCGTAATGCAAAACGACAATAGGCTGCTTGCGATTAATGTTTTGGTAATCATAATTCTAAATGTTTTTATTTTTGTTCTTATTCTCTTTACTTCAGCTTCACGTTGCAAAATTACTTAATAAATAAAGAACCTTTGGTATATAAATTCATGTTAGAATTACCTCTATTACTGATTTTTGCAGTAACTGCAAAGAGAATGCATAAAAAGGCAATCACATATTCACTTTATCACCATGACAATGATAAAATGAATATGTGATTGCTCTTTTGCTTGATAAAATGTTCTTATATA
>JAUNIZ010000040.1 GCA_030523165.1 Prevotellaceae bacterium | reverse complement strand
CAAAGATAAGTGTTTTTTCTGAGAAAAGGAACACCAAGAGAATGATTATTATAAATAATGTATAGCTATTGCCAATAGCCCGGTATTTATATCCCGATTTATTGATTCCCTTTTACTGTTTGTTGATTCTGAAATATTTTCGTATATTTGCATTCTCTTTTATAAGATAATATTAATAAAGCATATAAGAAAAAGTATTAAAGAGTAGATAGGAATAAAGATACTACACACCCTTTGTATTTTGGGATAATTGCAGATTATGAAAAGAATCACGTGGCGAAAGCATCATAAATGGTTAGGCTTGTGTGCATGTTTCTTCATACTGATGTTCAGTATGTCGGGACTTGTGCTTAATCATCGTTATCTGTTTGCTGACATTAACGTAAGCCGAAGTCTTTTGCCTTCACGCTATTATTATAAGCAATGGAACGGTGGACTGATGCGCGGAACCCTGGAATATGTAGACGAACATTCTGTGAAGAGAGTGATTGTATATGGCGCAGGAGGAATATGGATAACAGATACTGCAGCTTCAAGGATTCATGATTTTAACAAAGGATTGCCCGCAGGCGCTGACTATAGGAATATAAGAAATGTAGTCTGCACAGAGCACAATATCCTTTTTGCAGCAAGCCAATACGGATTGTATAGGTATGGTCTGCATGGTCAATGGGCGAAAGTCAATATTCCAAATGATGATGAAGACAGGCTTACGGACATTACATGCAAGGATGATACTCTTGTAGTGGCAAGCCGTTCTTTCCTTTATGTATCTGCATTTCCTTATAAATCGTTCAAGAAAATACAATTGAAGGCAGCTGCAGACTATGACGGTAGCGTTTCGCTGTTCCGCACAGTATGGCTATTGCATAGCGGAGAATTGTTCGGAACGATAGGAAAACTTGTTGTCGACGCTATTGCTATAGTCTTGATAATACTCTGTATCAGTGGTTTCTTCTGCTGGATTCTGCCTATATATAAAAGGTATAGACGAAACAGGCATGGTGAACACCGTCATGGCAGCTCACGTCTTGCTATGTTTATGGGAATATGGCATGATAGAGTGGGGCGGTGGACAATAGTTCTTACGTTGTTCGTGGCTGTTACGGGCTGGTGTCTGCGCCCGCTGTTGCTCATTGCGTTGGTGAAAGCCAAGACAAAAGCATTGTCTGGAACAACGCTAAGCAGCGAAAACGCGTGGAATGACCGTCTAAGGATGATACGTTATGATGACGCTTTCAGCGACTGGTTGCTCTCTACCGCAGACGGTTTTTACTCTTTACGTACACTTGACGACGTGCCTGTAAGGATTGCCGATACGCCTCCAGTAAGCGTAATGGGGCTTAACGTATTGCAGAAAGATGATTCTGGACATTGGTTGTGCGGCTCACTCAGCGGAATGTATATATGGGATAGGCTACACGCCAAGTCTATAGACTATTTCACGCATAAGCCTGCGCAAGGAAAGATTAGTGCGCCTTTTGGAAAGAAAGCTATCTCCGGATACAGCGATGATTTCCATTCTAAACCGTTTGCTGTGGAGTATTATGACGGAACTGATGCTGTATGTCAGCCGGATAGACTTTCCAAGTTGCCAATGTCACTATGGAACTTTGCATTGGAAGTGCATAGCGGAAGGATATATATAGGAACAATAGCGACATTTGTATTTATTTTCTTTACCGGTATTTTCATAGTGTGGTGTCTATGGAGCGGTTGGAAAATCAGAAGAAAATAAATACAAATGCCGATTACGTTCTTACATTCTAACAATCTGCTTTACACCTTTCACGTTGCGCAGCTTCTTTATAAGCTGTTCAAGGCGTGATGTGTCTTCAACATCGACAACCATATTGCCGCTGAACAGTCCGTCGTGGCTGTCTATGTTGATGCTTCTCATCATTATCTTCTCTTCCTTTGAGATAATGCTGGTTATGTTGTTCACAATGCCTATGTCGTCGTTTCCGATCACTTTCAGACTGATAGAATATTTAGAAGAGCCCTTTCCGCTCCACATTGCTTTTACTATACGATAGCCGAAACGCTTCCTTAACTCTGGAGCGTTAGAACAGTCTTTACGGTGAATCTTTATGCCTCCGTTTACGGTAACGAAGCCAAAAACATCGTCTCCGTATATAGGGTGGCAGCATTTAGCAAGCGAATAGTCTACGCCTTTAAGGTTCTGGTCTATTACCAGTACGTCGTCATTAGAATAGGCAAGCTCTTCGTTAGGGTTCTCGAAATTAAATTCCTCTGCGCTTCTCACAGGCAGTGTTGGCGCAGTATTGTTGTCAAATTTCTGGAGTTTTACGTATGTATCGATAGCTTGGTTCAGGTCAATGTCTCCGTCTGCGATATGGCGATAGAAGTCGTTAGCCTCCTTGAATCCCATTTTCTTTATAAGATGTGATACGACACTTTCATCGAATTCTATCTTTCTGTTTTTCAATCGGCGTTCAAGCATCTCCTTTGCATATATGCCATCCTTGACCATAGCGTCTTTTAATGCCAGCTTTATCTTGGCTTTTGCACGGCTTGTCTTGACGATGTTCACCCATTCCTGTTTAGGTTTCTGGTTGCTTGAAGTCATTATCTCAACCTGGTCGCCGTTTTTCAGGATATATCTGAACGTAACTACCTTTCCGTTAATCTTGGCTCCAATACACTGGTTTCCTATCTTTGAATGTATTCTGTACGCGAAGTCAAGTACGGTTGCTCCTTTCGGAAACTTCATCAAGTCGCCTTTAGGCGTAAAGACAAATACCTCGTCTTCATAAAGTTCCATCTTGAACTGGTCTATAACCTGAAGGTCGTCTTTGTTTTCAAGGGCTGTACGTATGCTGTTTAGCCATTCGTCAAGTCCGCTTTCTCCTTTTACGCCTTTGTATCTCCAGTGGGCGGCAAGGCCTTTTTCGGCAACCTCGTCCATTCTCTCTGTACGTATCTGCACCTCTACCCATTTCTGTTCAGGGCCAAGCACGGTTATGTGCAGGCTTTCGTATCCGTTTGATTTCGGTACGCTTAGCCAGTCGCGCAGACGTTTTGGGTTCGGTTGATACATATTCGTTATGATAGCGAACACCTGCCAGCATTGTATCTTCTCCTGGTCTTCGGGAGAGTCGAGTATTATACGTATGGCAAACAGGTCATAGATACCTTCGAATCCGCATTGCTGCTTTTTCATCTTCTGCCAGATACTATGAATACTCTTCGTTCTTCCCTTCATGTGGAACTTGAACCCTGCTTCCTTCAGCTTTGCGTCAATAGGAGAAATGAATTTCTCTATATATGCGTCACGGCTTTTCTTTGTTGCGCTCAGCTTTTCCTTAATCATATAGTAAGCGTCATGCTCAAGATACTTAAGGCTAAGGTCCTCAAGTTCGCTTTTTAGCTTATATAGACCAAGCTTGTGGGCAAGCGGTGCATACAGATAGCTTGCCTCTTCGCTGACTTTCATCTTTGCGTCATGATTGTCATTGTCCCTAATCTGTCGCATCAGATTCACGCGGTCGGCTATCATAATAAGTATGACGCGCATATCTTCCGCAAAGGACAGCAGAAGATTACGGAAGTTCTCGCTTTCTATAATCGGATTCTTTTTATATAGTTCCTGAATCCTTTTTAGTCCGTGAATAATCTTTGTGACACTGTCACCGAACTTCTCATTTACTGTTTCAAGCGAGTCATTGTTGTCTGTTGCGCTTGCATAAAGGAGAATAGCAATTGCACCGTCACGTTTAAGTCCTATTTCTTCAACTGCAATGGCTGCTGTCTGCAAACTGAGTAAGATAGGGTTCATTCCAAACACGTCACGTTGGATGCGGTTATTCTCCAGTGCTTCCTTTATATGGTCAAACACCATTGCCTCGTCATCCTTATTCAGCAAGTTTCCTATGCTATTGCGTAGTTTGCGTATGATGCCTAATGCCTCTGTCTTCTCTTCTTTTGTAAAAATAAGTCTGTCATTCATGATGCTGAAGATTTAAAACTTATGCAAACATACACATTTTTTCTGAAAACAGCGTTTATATAGTTGAATAAAATGGTTATTGTAAGTTTTCTTACGTTAAGTAATAACTTTTTAATGCCAAAAGTTATTGTTTTTAATAAAAAACATCTATATTTGTAGTGATTTACAGAAACCTTATAAAAAACAATACTTATGTTATCACAGGAAGATTTAAAGCAGATAGCCGGAAAAGGTATTTCCGAAGAGCAAGTCACTAATCAGTTAGAAGAGTTCAAGAATGGTTTCCCGTTCCTTCGCCTTGAAGCTGCGGCAGGAATAGGACATGGTGTCGTTGCGCCAGATGCCGATGAACAGGCCAAGTATATTGACAGCTGGAACGCATACAAGGCAGAAGGCAAGAAGGTCGTAAAGTTTGTGCCTGCAAGCGGTGCCGCAAGCCGTATGTTCAAAGACGTGTTCGCTTTCTTGAACGCTGACTATTCTGAACCTACTACAGATTTTGAAAAGAAGTTTTTCGACAATATTACCAAGTTCGCATTCTATGATGCTCTTGACGAAGTATGCAAGAAGAACGAAGGAAAAGGCATTGCTGACCTTATCTCTGCAGGAAACTATAAGGCAGTCGTTGCCAATATGCTTGAAAGCAAGGGAATGAACTATGGCCAGTTGCCAAAAGGATTGCTTCTTTTCCACAAATATCCGGAAGGTTCACGCACTCCTATGGAAGAGCATCTCGTTGAAGGCGCGCTCTATGCATCAAGCAACGGTGAAGCTAATGTTCATTTTACGGTAAGCCATGAGCATATTGAACTGTTCGAGAAAAAAGTTGAGGAGAAGAAGAACCTTTATGTTGACAAATACGGCATTAAGTATAACATTTCTTTCTCTGAGCAGAAGCCAAGCACAGATACAATAGCTGCAAATCCTGACAATACTCCGTTCCGCAACTCTGACGGTTCGTTGCTGTTCCGTCCAGGAGGACATGGCGCTTTGATTCAGAATCTTAACGACATTGATGCTGATGTTGTGTTCATAAAGAACATCGACAATGTTGTTCCTGACCGTTTGAAAGGCGATACCGTTACATATAAGCAGCTTATAGCTGGAATCCTTGTAACGCTTCAGAAGAAGGCATTTGAATATCTCAATATCCTTGATACAGGCAGCTATACTCATGAGCAGCTTGAAGAAATCATACGCTTTGTGCAGCGTGACCTTTGTTGCCGCAAGTCAGACATCAAGGAACTTGAAGACGCAGAGCTGGTAATCTATCTCCGTAACAAGCTTAATCGCCCAATGCGTGTATGTGGTGTTGTCAAGAACGTTGGTGAACCTGGTGGCGGTCCGTTCCTTACTTATAATCAGGACGGTACTGTTAGCTTGCAGATTCTTGAAAGCAGCCAGATTGACAAGAGCAATACAGAATATATGAAGATGTTTACAGAAGGTACTCACTTCAATCCTGTTGACCTTGTATGCGCTATCAAGAACTACAAAGGCGAGCCGTTCAATCTTCCTGACTATGTAGACAAGTCTACAGGCTTCATAAGCAGCAAGAGCAAGAACGGCAAAGACCTCAAGGCTCTTGAGTTGCCAGGATTGTGGAATGGAGCAATGAGTGACTGGAACACAGTCTTCGTTGAAGTTCCTCTCTCAACATTCAATCCTGTAAAGACTGTAAATGACCTCCTTCGTGAGCAGCATCAGTAAAAGAGTTTCAATAATTCAAATAATGGAAAAGGTATGCCTTTCTGGCATACCTTTTTTATATATATAGAACAATAGCTATTATCTAAAGCACGAAAAATCTACGCTTTCCCATAATAAGGCAACGGTTAGCAATGTCTTAAAATATATCTTTATAAAACAGATTTTTATAATAATGCGTAAAAATATATGTTTTGTAATGTATAATAAATGTTT
>JAUNIZ010000291.1 GCA_030523165.1 Prevotellaceae bacterium | reverse complement strand
CATAGCAAACTCCTTCATCAGCGGCGAGAGCATACAGATGCTTACCACGGGCAGCATGTGGCTCCATGCTTCCATTCTAGCGTTGTTCCCTACCGTTGTTTCGTTGCTGCTGATGGTTGTCGCTATCCATGAGATAGGTTCTACGCCAACAGCCGTTATGGGAGCCCTAGAGCCTATTACAGCAGTCGTGCTTGGCGTGCTTCTCTTTGGCGAGTCGTTCACTCTTCGCCTGGCAGTAGGAATACTCTTCATACTTTCCGCTGTCATTCTGATAATTACAGGAAAGGCATTGTCGGTAAACAACATCACGTCTGTCATAGGTCATCTCGGTCATGTGCTGATAAAACATTGGCGCTGGAAATAACCCTGCCATGCACACAGAGCGCAAGATTATACACATCGACATGGATGCGTTCTTTGCTGCAGTTGAGCAGAGAGACCACCCTGAACTTCGCGGCAAAGCCATTGCGGTAGGCTTCGACGGCGCTCGCGGTGTTGTTTCTACGGCAAGCTACGAAGCGCGCAAGTTCGGTGTCCATTCTGCCATGTCAATAGCCCAGGCAAAGCGGCTCTGCCCAGAACTCATTATCGTTTCTTCCGACCATGAACACTATAAAGAGGTGTCAAGCCAGATTCATGAAATCTTCTCGCGCTATACCGACATTATTGAGCCTTTGTCCATTGATGAAGCGTTTCTTGACGTTACCGTCAACAAGAAGAACATGTCGTCGGCAAAAGACATAGCCGAGGAGATAAGGGCAGCCATACGTTCCGAACTCCATCTTACAGCGTCAGCAGGCGTGTCATACAACAAGTTTCTCGCCAAGATAGCGTCTGACTACAACAAGCCCGACGGAATGTTTGTCATCACTCCCGAAGAAGCGCTCGACTTCATCGCCACGCTGCCTATAGAAAGATTCTGGGGCGTTGGTCCAAAGACTGCAGAGAAGATGCACAAGATGGGCATATTTGCGGGCATCCACCTTCGCAGCTGCTCGTTAGACCATCTTGTAGAAGTATTCGGCAAGAACGGCAAACTCTTCTATGACTTCGCCAGAGGCATTGACTTGCGAACTGTAGAGACCGAGAGAGAGCGAAAGTCGGTAGGTTGCGAACAGACATTCCTTGAAGACATCAGCAAGACATCGTCTATAATAATCCAGCTCTACCACATAGTAGTCGAACTCATAGAGCGAATCGAGAAAAGCGGTTTCCGTGGCAACACGCTAACCCTGAAGATAAAGTTCAGCGACTTCAACCAAATCACACGCAGCTACACGTCGGCTAAGGTACTCACGACAAAGGAAGACATACTCCCGTTGGCAAAGCAGCTGCTCTATCAGAGCGACTATCGCTCCAAGCCAATCAGACTGCTTGGCGTCTCCGTCTCCAATCCTTATGAATACTTCAAGGCAAGCGAATGGGTAGAAGGAACGCTTGAGTTTAAAGATTGGGAATGAATTTAATACTAATGTCTTGCATTTCTGAAATATGTTTTGTAATTTTGCAGACAGATATTTGAGATAACAAACTGAACTTATTACATTTTAGTATGAAACAAACGAAAATTGTTGCTTCCATTAGCGACCGCAGGTGTGACCAAGAGTTTATCCGTGAGCTGTTCGATGCCGGAATGAACGTAGTTAGAATGAATACGGCACATGCCACACCCGAAGGTATCAAGACCATCATACGAAATGCTCGTGCCGTAAGTCATCACATAGGTATTCTTATTGACACTAAAGGTCCGGAGATTCGCACAACTGGATGCGACAATCCTATAGAATATAAAGTCGGCGATGTAGTAAAGATTTTCGGAAGGCCGGAAATGGATACTGCACACGATATCGTCAACCTCTCGTATGAGAATTTCTCAAACGACATACATATCGGCGACGACATTCTCTTTGACGACGGCGCTTTGGCTATGAAGGTTATCGGCATCAATGGCCCTGCAGTAGTAGCCCAGGTGCAGAATGACGGTGTGCTCGGCTCTCACAAGAGCGTCAACGTGCCAGGCGTTCACATCGACCTGCCAGCGCTCACCGAGAAAGACCACAAGAACATTCTCCTTGCCATAGAAGAAGACATCGACTTCATAGCCCATTCATTCGTAAGAAGCAAGGAAGACGTAATGGCTGTGCAGAAAATCCTTGACGAGCACAATAGCGACATAAAGATTATCTCAAAGATTGAGAACCAGGAAGGTGTCGACAACATCGACGAGATTATCGAAGCCTCTTACGGCATCATGATTGCCCGTGGCGACTTGGGTATCGAAGTGCCTATCGAGAAGATACCGGGCATCCAGCGCATGATTATCCGCAAGTGTATTCTTGCCAAGAAGCCTGTTATCGTGGCTACACAGATGCTCCACACAATGATAAACAATCCTCGCCCTACACGCGCAGAGGTTACCGACATAGCCAACGCTATCTACTATCGTACCGACGCCCTCATGCTCAGCGGCGAGACAGCTTCGGGCAAGTATCCTGTGGAAGCCGTAAAGACAATGGCTGCCATAGCCGAGCAGGCAGAGCAAGACAAGACATACGCAGGCGAATACGACTTCCCGTTAAGCGAGAACTGCGACATCACCGAGTTCCTCGCACGCAACGCAATCGAATCGACAGAGCGTCTTGGCGTTAAGGGAATCATCACCGACAGCAAGACAGGCAGAACTGCCCGCAACCTTGCAGCCTTCCGCGGTCCAAACCCTGTGCTCGCCATCTGTCTTAAAGACAAGACCCAGCGCCTCTTGGCGTTAAGCTACGGTGTTATTCCTGTAGCCCAGCACGAGCAGATAGGTCCTCAGCAGCAGTTCCTGGCAGCTCTCCGCATGCTTCGCCAGAAGGGCTATATCAAGATGGAAGACAAGATAGCATACCTTAGCGGCAGCTTCGGTGAAGGCGGTGGCACCACATTCCTTGAAATCAACAAGGTGAAAGACGTATTCGACCGTGTTTGTCAGTTCCATTTGCCTAATACATACAGATAAAATAAACTAACTAAAAAACGAAAGCGGATAAGTAATTTCAGTTACTCTATCCGCTTTTTTTGTTATATATTTTTACATCACATTATCAAAAACTTGATTGTCGTCTACAGGCATGATGTCACGCCATGAAGTGCACCCAAAAAGTTGGACATAAAACTTGGTAGTGTTGTAAATGAGGCA
>JAUNIZ010000039.1 GCA_030523165.1 Prevotellaceae bacterium | reverse complement strand
GAATGTTACCTCGTTTAGTTATCATCTCTTTATGGCAATAAGGACAGAAAAAGTTTTGTTCTTCTACAAAACTTGTGTTCCTTATGTCTACGATATTGTTATTTATATCAAGAGCAAAATGTTGATGTTTATGAGTATACTTCATAACAAAACATATCAGTAAAAAATACCTTCCTTTTCTCTGATTACCCCAATACTTTCATCTAAAGAATCATTTCTAAGAATAAGTATTTGAGTAAAATTCTTTTTACCTACCTGTATCTGTCCATCTGAAAATAAATACAGAAATGAGTTTTTAAATGTTTTCTTATAAATTGAGTTTCCATATTTATCTACAATATTAACTTTTACTCTATATTTATCTGATCCCCAATAACTCGGTGATAGTGATTTTAATGAAATCATAACATCAAAATAAGATCTCCCCTCTATATTAAAAGCTTTAACCTGACGCACAATCTCCATATCTGTTAAAGGACTTGTTTTCTCAATCTCTGTGTCTTGAGCAAATGCCATAGCATTTGAAAATACTATTACCAACAGTAATACGAAAAGTCTCATATTACATAAAACATCTGATGAACCGATTTTCTTCATGGTTTTCTTGTTTAAATAAAAAAGCGCAGACATTCGCCATACGCTTCACGGTTCACCACAAACCACAACTAAATATGGGAATTCTGCGCCCATATCCGGGGCAGTCCCAATATTAGTTGTTGCTCTTAACTTGTTGTGGTGATTGTGAAGCTATTGAGCAATATGTCTAGAAAGAGATTTTCTCAATCCATTTGCAAAATTAATATGTTTCCTCTAAAAAAACAAATATTAAAACATTTTACTTAAGTTCATCTGCAAAAAAGTAGTGAATCAGAATATTGTATGAATATATTTATATCCTTTATACAGTATATATTTGTCGCCTATCTATCAAACGCTTTCTTTCTTGCCGAAATTCTCGTCTATCTTGATGAAAGCTGACACAAGGAACGTCATTATACACAATATCACGACTATGACAAAGAACCAGAAATAGCCTACTGCCTCTTGCAGATAGCCAGCAAACAGACCAGGTATCATCATTGAGAGTGCCATAAATGCCGTGCATATAGCATAGTGAGACGTCTTGTATTCGCCCTGACTATAATATATAAGGTATAGCATGTATGCAGTGAAACCAAAGCCATAGCCGAACTGTTCTATAAATACGCAAAGGTTTATTATCGCGAAACTTGACGGCATTACATAGCTCATATATACATATACAAGGTCAGGAAGGGTTATAGCGCATACCATTACCCATAGCCACTTCTTCAAACCGTCGCGACCAGCTGCCATTCCGCCTAATATGCCACCAAGAGTAAGACCTACTATACCTACCGTTCCCTGCACGAAACCGTATTCCTGCGGAGAAAGTCCAAGGCCTCCGTTGGAACCGCTGTCTACAAGAAACAAAGCGGAAACCTTTGCCAACAAGCCTTCAGGCATGCGGTAAAGAAGCATGAAAAGAAAGGCTATTGTAGCTTCTCTTGCCGGATATTTCGTGAAGAATGTCTTTATGGAATGGCATAGCTTTACCCATATCTCGTTAAAACTCGCCTTTTCAAGACCTTTGTCTGCTGAAGGGCGAGGCAATATATAGCTGTGCCATAGCCACAAGGCGATGAACAAGCCGGTCACGCCATAGAACATAAGGCTCCAAGAATACTTGATGCTGTTGCGGAAAACCACTTGCAGATTGCCTGCAATCATAACCAAAACGCCCTGTCCGAATATCGTCGCTATGCGGTAGAATGTGCTTCTTATTCCCACAAACCATGCCTGTTCATGCTGGTTCAAGCCTAGCATGTAGAAGCCGTCGGCAGCTATGTCATGCGTAGCGCTGCTGAATGCCATTATCCAGAAGAAGAACAACGTGCCCTGAAACCAGAAATCTGTAGGAATAGTGAATGCCACACCACCGAAAGCAGCGCCTATAAGAAGCTGCATAGTAACTATCCACCACCTCTTAGTGCGTATAATGTCAACAAAAGGGCTCCACAACGGCTTTATTACCCACGGCAGATAAAGCCACGATGTATAGAAGGTAATCTCTGCGTTGGTAAGCCCAAGCTGCTTATAGAGAATAAGCGATATGGTCATTACCGCAACGTAAGGCAAGCCTTCAGCAAAATATAGCGTAGGAACCCAGCCCCAAGGATTGTTCTTTATCTTGTTTTTCAGCGACATAGTCTTTTATGGAAATTATCTGATTCTTTATTGTTTCGTTTTCTTTCTCTTGCAGTTATTCTTTCTGTTAGCCGTATATCTTCTTTATTTCAGCGCCACGATAATAGTGCAGAAGTATCTGGTCGTAAGTGTAACCTTGCTCTCCCATTACTGCCGCGCCTATCTGACATAAGCCTACACCATGCCCCCAGCCTGCGCCAGTTAGCACGAAACGCTGCGGAACACCATCTTTCTCGTCAAGCTTGTCTACCACAAAGGCACTGCTATAAAGATGTGTAGAACTGAGCGCACGACGTATTTCCAGCTCTTTTCCTATCGTAAACGAGCGCTTTGTGCCTACGATTCTCAGTTTCCATATACGCCCGCTCTTGCCTCGTGCAATAGGTTGAAGGTCAACGATATCGCCAAAATCAAGCTTCAGCTTGTCGTTTACCAATGCGGAAAGCTGCTCTTGGGTATATTCAACATGCCATCTATAGAAGTCGGAAGTTTCCTGGTCATAGTCGTTAAGCACCTGCGAGAGTATCTTCTGGTCATGCGTATTGCAGAAAGATTCCTCGTCAGAGCGTATCCACTTGTCGGCTTGCGCCTCGTCGGTAAGGTCATTTATGTGTGCGTTCTTGTCTTTAACGTCACGCAAGGCTATAAGATAAGGCTGTGGATTGTCTTCCCAACAATACTGGAACTCTTCTGTTACGCCACCACAACACTTGCTGAAACGCGCATCGCAAATATCTTTTCCTGACATCAGAATCTGCCCTTTTGTCTCCTTTACGGCTTGTTCCACATGCACGTTATTAGCCTTTGTTATGCCTTGATAGCGTTGGCAATGATCATCGGCACACACGTCGAATATGGTGTGGTCGTCTCTATCATACCAGCGAATAAGTTCATCGTCTTTCTTAATGAACGAGAAGAAGCCGTTGCCACCGCTATTCTGACGCTTGCGTTTCTCTATCTGGGCAAGCAGCCAACTACGGGAAATAACGGCATGAGCTTTCAGAAACTCCAACGATGACGTAGCTTTCATCTCGCTGGAAATGACGCTCATAAGATAGTTTTCCACCGACAGGCAGTTGATAGCGCATATCTTGTCTGCCTCAACTACAAGTTTCAGCGTTCCCTGGAACGTCTGTGTTTCCTTGCGTTCCCAATGAAAGTTGACGCCAATCGTAACGTTATGCAGCGAGAACGATGCGTTTTCGCCATAAGGGGCAAAGGTAAGTTCACGATATTGGTTGCCGTTCCACAGTATTCCGCCTTCAGAAAACTCTACTTCCTGGCTGCCTTTTATCACCTCGCCCTTGGCTATGTATTCGCTATTGAGCGAGAACTGTATCTTTTCGGCACTTACTATGCCTACCTGAACATCTGGTTCGCCATTGTCAGAAACAAGCAAACTGGAAGTCATCGACAATGTTTCCGATGCCTTTATCTTGCCTATCACCTCGTCGAAATCATCTTTCTGCAACGCTACTTCACGCAAGATGTCTGATGCCTGCTGTGGAGTGATGCGCTCAAAGTCTTCCTTTCGTGGAGTGATGATAAGCCCTGCCATATCCAAAGCGCCTGGGCTTACAAGCATCTTGCCCTCTCCTTCTGCCGTATAGCAATCAGGGCGATGCTTGCTACGCGGTATTACTACCGTAAACCAACGCCCTTCTACATGCCAGCTGATAATGTTCATCATCGGTTCGCTTTCGCCTTCTTTAAGCGGAAGGGCGTTATAAACGCGACGGAACATTTCCTTGTCGTTCTCCATGTTACGGCTTGTAACGAGCAAAGCCGGGCAAAGCCAGTTGTCAATGACGGAGATATTCTCGTCATCGTTAAGCGAGAAGATAACGGTAAGGTCGCGTTGCAGACGCTGCCACACGCCTTGCAACGGCAATATGCCGTTTGTTCCTGCCTGAAAATGCAGATGGTCGGGTGCAGAAGCCCCACACTTAGGACCATTGTAGAACACCATAAGGTCAGGATATTGCACCAATATGCGATGCATTTCGGAATAGCTTTCCAATATGCTCTGCGGCTTATGGCTGCGCGAAAGAATAGTGTAGTGTATCGGCAATATCGGATAAGGGTTAACCAATATGTCGAGTTTGTCGTCGAAACGCTTGACGAGCTGTTCCTTTGGTCTGTTGTCTTTACACAGGAAACACGGGCGTTGGCTTATGGTTGCTTTGTCTATCTTCGCGCCTGTTGACACGATTCGCGCAGGGTTAAACTGCACGGTAACAGACATGTCTCCAACGTTCAAGTCGCGTGTCATCACGTTTTGCAGGTCACGGAAATTATGTCTCGCAAGGCTCCAACGCTCTATCTGCCTATTGAAGAAGCGGTGAAGCGAATCGTCAACTATAGCGTCTGCCTTGCCAGCTGTAAGCTGTTGACGCGCAAGAAGTTCCATTGTGCGCAAGCGATCTTTATAAAGGTTGTTTGCATTCACCTTGTCTACGCTCAAAGCAGCATCGCTATTGCCTGCCCATCTGCGGCAAAGGTATAGTTCATCGAATATTCTTCCTATGCGATAATGACGGCTAAACGCAAGCCCAAGGGCATAGTCTTCGCCATAGCTTGTATTCGGAAAGCGAATCTGGCGAAGCAGTGGCGTGAAGAAAGCGCGTGGAGCGCCTAAACCGTTTATACGCAACGCATTGTTGCAGCCGTTGTCTTCTGTCCACTCGGCATGGCTAATCAGCCCTGGAGGAAGCGTGTTCAGGTCGAAGTCGCACATTCTGTAGCTGCCTATAATCATAGCTGCACGCTGCTCATAGAATGCGTCTACGATAGCCTGAAGCGTGTTTTCCGACGAATAAAGGTCGTCGCTATCAAGCTGAACTGCAAATCTTCCGCATCGGTCATCGTCTACCGCTACGTTCCAGCAGCCACCTATACCCAAGTCTTTACGACGTGGAATGATGTGAATCAGCTTGCCTTCTGCATCTTTTCTTTCGCTATATTTATTGAGCAAAGCCGTTGTCTGGTCGGTAGAATGATTGTCTACCACTATCACATTGAAGCTGAATGTTGTCTTTTGCGCCAATGCGCTGTCTACGGCATCGCATATTGTCTTCTCACGATTACGCACAGGTATCACCACGGAAGCCTCTACCTTGAAGTCTTGTTCATCGAAGTCAGGCTCACGATAATATGCCGTGTCTATCAGCGCGTTGACCGCTTTCAGATGCTGAGTAACAGCTTTCTCCATTTCAATCTGCACCTCTCGGTTAGCTGGATTTACGTAATCAAACTGCTTTACACCGCTTGCGCGTGTGTCATTCTCTTCTTCCGTGTAAAGGAATTCATTGAGATGAAACAGCTGACCATGCCTACTAAGATATAAGCGAAGCTCATACCAGCCAGCATACTTATATCCGCTCTCTTCGGTATCGCTTACGAAATCGTGCAGAAGCTGCGACTTTACGAGCACTATACTGCCGAAATCGAAGTCGTCGCGCACGCTTCCCGTCTGATAATCTATTACCGGGTGTGGCACGGTTACACCGTTTTCCACCGAATAACGGTCGGCATAAACCATAGCGGCATCTGTTTCTGCAGCTGCGCGAATCATTCTTGGCACAGCGTATTGCCCTATCGTTACTGACACAGGCTTAAGGAAAAGCATCACATAGTCTGCTGTGCAGTTCTCTTCAATGCTGCGTATCGACGATGAAGACAACAATCCGTCGACAACAACAAACGAGCAGTTGTCAGGCACGGCATTGTTTACCGCAAAGTCTTCTGTAACCATCAGGTTTATATGACGTATTATTCTGCTGCCCCGAAGCTGTCTTAACGCTTTCTCTGTCAGCGACAAATCGCTACAAGGCAGGAAGCAATCTATAGTTCCTCTCATGTCTTTATTCTACTTTTCAA
Source organism: Prevotellaceae bacterium (assembly GCA_030523165.1). GTDB lineage: Bacteria > Bacteroidota > Bacteroidia > Bacteroidales > Bacteroidaceae > Prevotella. Next base: position 13,459 of record JAUNIZ010000039.1, on the reverse strand, counting down.
TCGGATTTCCTTTATCAATAAGATCATCCTATTTTTCTCTTTATTTCAGCGAAACGCTCATGTATCTCATCTTTCGGCATCACATAGTTATCTTCTTCAGGGTTATTAATGTCTTTTTCCACATCTGAATAACCTTCACAAACGAAAATATATACCATATTGTTTTTGTACAAAGCCTTTATCTCTGGCAACAATTCCTTTGCCCTTATATCGACAAGTTCGCAAACAATCAGAGAGTTTAGCGTGTTGTTTGTTATCTTTAATCTCTTATGATTATCAACAAAATAATTTATAATTTCACGATAAATATCGATTATCTCGTCTCTCTTTTCAGGATAGTTCATGAAAATAAATCTCATAGCATGAATAGCATAGAATTTTTTTCTACAGACAAGACCTTCTTCCTTGATAAAAGCAATCAGTTTATCCAGACGATTATGTGCAAGTTTGTATAATGTCATTGAAATAATCTCTGTTCCGAAATCACAGATATGATACTCTAAGAAATTTTCTGATTGACGCAATACTTCCAATACGACATCTATACTACTGTCTTCATTTCCCACTTCTGCAAGAAGCACGATAGCCAAACCTATGTTCCCGATAAACTCACCTTCTTCCATTTCATCGGGTTTAATATCACATGTAAGACCTATATTATAGAGAATCACGTTCTCAAGGTCACGACGCAGACTCTCGCAAGGCAATGCAAGAAGCTTGTCGGTAAGCTCAACGTTCAGATAATCAGCATTATCTGGATTATCCAATATTTCAGTTACGATAGGGTTCTCTATCTTCAGCTCTGACGGATATTCAGGGTGTTTATACGTGTATTCTGTTTTTTCATTTTCGGCATTTTCATTTTCGTCATCACCGCCATAATAATCATCTTCGTCATCGTTGCCGTCTTCAAGAACATAATCAAACTTATCGCCAAGGTTCTTCTTCAATAACGGAAGATATTTGCTTAGTTCCATATTGCTGTGAGCTACAAGAAAGTGTTTCCCGTCTTTGCCATAATCATATTCAATCAACGGAATCTCATCTGTATCTTCATCAAGAATATAACGTGTAATTGCAAAATCTTTATGGGGTTTGATGCCCGCTTCTTCGGCAAACTCTATAGCCCCATACAGCATATTGTGCGCTTCTTCATAGGAAACCTCTTTCAATCCCATATTGTGCCTTATACTTTGAAGCAACATTAAATATTCCTTTTCATCACATCTGAACCTATAGAATGTGTCTTTCACACCTAAGCAATAGGTATCTACCAGATATAAGCCTACCGTAACATTGCCCCCAGTATGCAATCTCGGCACTATAACATAGCCTTCACCATACATCTCGATAGAGTCAGACATGTAACACTGCCCTATAGAAAGTGTTCTCGCCTTCTGCTTTATATAATTTTCAGGTGAAAGAAAAGCTTGCTGGGCTTTTCCTTTATTTGTTTTCTTATTTGCCATGTTTCTGTAATTTAACTACAAAGATAATACTTATTCACGACATTATGAAAAGAATCATGAAATTTATCACGAAAAGAGTTTTTGCAAACATATCGTTTGGCTATAGGAAAGCATAGCTTTAGCACACGGAAAGCATAGCTTTGTCACTCGGAAACGATAGGTTTATGCCCTACAAGCCACGCACAACATAATTTTCGGAACAGGAATAGCGTCAATACATCTTATATTTAATGAATAATTAATACAAATTCCCCGTTATCTCACTTTTTTTCACTACCTTTGCAAACCGATAATTAAGTGTTCTTGAATGGAAGCAAACAAGAAGCCGCTATTAGGTTTGTCGCTCTACGAACTTAAGGAAGTTGCAAAGTCACTGGGCATGCCAGCTTTTACAGGAGGGCAAATGGCGAAATGGCTTTATACGCAGCACGTCAGGGAAATAGACGACATGACTAACATATCCAAGGCGAACAGGGAAAAACTTAAAGAGGAATACTATATAGGATGTATGCCACCTGCCGACTGCCAGAAATCTGTTGACGGAACTATAAAATATCTGTTCCCTACGGACAACGGCAAGTTTGTGGAGACGGTCTACATTCCCGACAATGACCGAGCCACGCTTTGCGTTTCGTCGCAAGTAGGCTGCAAGATGAACTGCCTGTTCTGTCAGACAGGCAAACAGGGCTTTGAAGGAAGCCTTACGGCTAAGGATATTCTCAATCAGATATATTCTTTGCCAGAGCGAGAAAGGCTTACCAACATAGTGTTTATGGGTCAGGGCGAGCCAATGGACAATCTCGACAATGTGCTGAAAGCTACAGAGATTCTTACGGCAGACTATGCTTACGCATGGAGCCCGAAGCGCATAACCGTAAGCAGTGTAGGCGTTAAGAACAAGCTGAAACGGTTTATAGAGGAAAGCGAGTGCCATGTAGCGATAAGCCTCCACTCTCCTATCCATGAGCAAAGGGCAATGCTAATGCCTGCGGAAAAGGGTATGGCGATAGAGGAAATAGTGGAACTGCTGCGCAACTATGACTTCAGCCACCAGCGAAGACTATCGTTTGAATATATCGTATTTGGAGGTGTCAACGACTCAACGAGCCATGCACGCGAGATAATAAGGCTTCTCAACGGGCTTGACTGCCGTATAAACCTTATCCGTTTCCACCAGATACCTGGCGTAGAACTGCATGGAGCCGACGAGAAAAAGATGGAAAGCCTGCGCGACTATCTCACCAAGCATGGCATTTTCACTACAATAAGGGCAAGCCGAGGACAAGACATCTATGCTGCATGTGGATTGTTAAGCACTGCCAAGAAGGAGGCAACTGACAGATTATGAAGGCTTTATTGCTGACATTGATAGCGTCTGTCACGCTTCTGTCATGCTCTGACGGGCAACAATCGTTGCTTCCAAAGAGCGGGGGCAGACCTTACGAAGTGCTGGTAGTATCGGAAAACGAGAGCGTAAGAGAGATGATAGACAGCGTTTTGTCGCAAGATGTTGCAGGGTTACCTCAAAGCGAGCCATGTTTCGACATATCTAAGGCAAACGAATCTCAGTTCACGAACTCTGCAAGACTTGCAAGAAGCATCGTTATAGTAACGATTGACGCGCAACAGTTCACGCAGACAAGAATAAGATATGAAAAGAACGTGTGGGCAAAACCGCAGATTATCGTATATATAAACACGCCTTCTGCGAGTCGTCTTGAGACAGATATGGGCAAGTTAGGCAACAAATTGGCAAGCCTGTTGACACGCGCTGAAATAAACAATGCCATCAGTAGCCTTGCGTCAAGCCGTAATCCAAAGGCAGACAGCATGGTGAAACGGCTTACAGGCATGGACATGCGCATACCTACAGACATGAAGTCGAGCAAAAAGGGGAACGGCTTTCTGTGGTTTTCCAACAACGCTAAAAGCGGAATGCAAAGCATCTGCATCTACACATACCCAGGCAATAGCCTTGACGCAAGCCGCGCTATGGCAGCGAGAGACAGCGTTATGCGAATAAACATACCAGGAGAAGAAAAGGGCATGTATATGACTACCGCCCACGAATGCGTGAACAGCGGCTTTGAACGTGAACACGGGAAAACGATAATGGTTACACGCGGCTTGTGGGAAATGCGCAACGACGCTATGGGAGGACCATTCGTTTCACATTCAATGGTAGATTCTGCCAACAACAGAATTATCGTTGCCGAGGCTTTTGTCTATGCGCCAGAAATGAAGAAGCGCAATCTGACAAGACAAATAGAAGCTGCGCTTTACACGCTGACCGAAACGAAGGCAAGCAAATAAGACAATGAAGGCAACAGCAATAAATAGAGACAAGGCTGTGCCTATACCTTATTATATATAATGTCATATAGATAACAATCAAGTCTGACTATCGGAAATGCCGAAAAGACAATGACGATAAAGGGCTTATAAAATATAAACAGAATAGCGATGGAAGAAAGAAAACTGCGAGTAGCAATTACTCACGGAGACACAAACGGCATTGGTTATGAGGTCATATTCAAGACTTTTGCCGAACCGGCTATGCTCGAACTGTGCACTCCGATAATCTACGGCTCTCCAAAAGTAGCGGCATATCACCGCAACGCATTAGGAATACAAGCTAACTTTACTATTATAAGTAATGCCGAAGACGCTCATGAAGGCAAGATAAACCTGCTTACGACATTCGACAACGAAGTAAAAGTAGAGCTTGGGAACCCCTCTAAAGAAGCGGGATTGGCATCTCTGAAAGCGTTGGAAAGGGCAATGGAAGACTACAAGAAAGGGCTTTTTGACGTTCTTGTTACAGCACCTATCAACAAAAACAATATTCATAGCGACTCTTTCAACTTCTGCGGGCATACAGAATATATAGAAGAGCGTGCAGGCGAAGGCAACAAAGCGCTGATGATTCTTCTTAACAACACCATGCGCGTGGCTCTTGTCACTACACATCTGTCTATTAAAGACATTGCGCAGAATATCACTGAAGAGAAGATAATAGAGAAAGCCACTATATTCCACAAGACTTTGAAGCGCGATTTCCGTATATCTAAACCAAGGATAGCTATTCTTTCGCTTAACCCGCACTCTGGCGACGGAGGCGTTATAGGCAAGGAAGAAGAGGAGATAATCATTCCTGCCATAAAGAAACTGTCTGACAACGGAATAATAGCATTCGGCCCTTACGCTGCAGACGGATTCTTCGGACATGGCACATACGAGGCTTTCGACGGTATTCTAGCCATGTATCATGACCAGGGATTGGCTCCTTTCAAATGTCTTGACACAGGCGATGGCGTCAACTTCACGGCAGGTCTTCCTATAATACGCACTTCTCCTGACCATGGCACAGCATATGAAATAGCAGGCAAAGGCATTGCCGACGAATCGTCTTTCCGTCATGCGGTATATCTTGCGATAGACGTATTCCGCAACAGAAACAACTATGACGAGCCGTTTGGTGACCCGTTGAAGAAACTATATCACGAGAAACGTGACGATAGCGAAAAGGTTAGATTCGCTACACCTAAGCCAAAGGCATAAACAAAGATATAATGAAAAAGAAATATCAGAACGCCTTCTTTATCTTTGGAGTTATAGTCTTGGTCATAATGATCACGCAACTCAACTTTAAAGAAGTGTGGGAAGGATTGAAGCATGCAGGCTATTGGTTCTTTGCCGTTGTCGCTTTGTGGGGGCTGCTCTATGTTATAAATACCACTACATGGTATATTATAATAAAAAGCGGCTCGAAAGAGAAGACGAATATCAACTTCATGTGGCTATACAAAGTCACGGTTTCTGGCTTCGCTCTCAACTATGCAACACCTGGCGGGCTTATGGGAGGCGAGCCATATAAGATAATGGAACTGTCGCCTAAAATAGGCACTGAGCGTGCGTCATCATCAGTTATACTATATGCAATGACGCATATCTTCACCCATTTCTGGTTCTGGTTCCTGTCTATATTCCTATATATATTGACAGAGCCAGTAAATATGTTCATGGGCTTGCTCCTTACTTTAATAGGCGCATTCTGCCTTCTTGGCATATGGTTCTTCATGAAAGGCTACCAGAAAGGAATGGCAGTAAGGCTTATGAAGTTTCTTGGAAAGATTCCCGGAATAAAGAGATGGGCAAAAGGTTTTATAGAGAAGCATAAAGAACAGCTTGACACCATAGACAAGCAGATAGCCGCTTTGCACAAGCAGAACAAGCGTACCTTCGGCGTAGCGGTATTTCTGGAACTGGCATGCCGTTTTCTTTCGGCATTCGAAATAATGTTTGTGCTATTGGTGCTCAATTCAGACGTCAGCTTTATTCCATGCGTATTGATACTGGCGTTCACCAGTCTGTTTGCCAATCTTCTATTCTTTATTCCGCTTCAGCTAGGCGGTAGAGAAGGAGGATTCCTTATGTCTACAGCCAGTCTTGCAATGTCTGCCAGCACAGGTATCTTTGTTGCGCTTATTGTGCGAATACGCGAACTTATATGGACAGCCATAGGATTGCTGCTGATAAAATTGGAGAAGAAAAAGAAACAATAATAGATTACAGAATATAAAAAATCTCATTTTTAGTGTACTAAGTGCACATAATTGAAATAAATTACGTAATTTTGCATTAGATAACCAGCGTCAGGAAATCATGCCATCATGTTCTGCTATCATAATACCAGTAAACAAATGGCTTCCGTTTGCATTATCTTTTGAGTATAAATGAACACTACCGAACTGCAGAAAATAAAACAGAGATACAACATCGTGGGCAACTGCGATGCGTTGAATCGTGCTATTGATGTCGCTTTACAGGTGGCACCTACTGACTTGTCTGTGCTTATAATCGGCGAAAGCGGTGTCGGAAAGGAAATCATACCACGCATTATCCATGACAACTCTCCGCGAAAGAGAGAGAAATATTTCGCCATCAACTGTGGTTCTATACCTGAAGGCACGATAGACAGCGAGCTTTTCGGTCATGAAAAGGGCTCATTTACAGGCGCAATAGGTGAAAGCGAAGGTTATTTCGGTGTGGCAAACAAGGGAACAATATTCCTTGACGAGGTTGGAGAGCTTCCGCTTGCGACACAGGCAAGGCTGCTTCGTGTGCTTGAAACAGGAGAATATATCCGTGTAGGAGGACAGAAGATAATGAAAACCGACGTGAGAATCGTTGCCGCAACCAACGTAAACATGCGTAAAGCAGTAAGTGAAGGCAGATTCCGCGAGGACCTTTATTATCGTCTTAACACTATTCCTATACAAATACCTCCATTGCGTGACCGTGGCGAAGACATTATTCTGCTGTTCCGTCTGTTCGCTATGCAGATGGCAGAGAAATACCGTTTGCCTAAGATAACATTGTCTGACGAGGCAAAACATATTATGTTGAAATACAAATGGCCAGGGAATGTCAGACAGCTAAAGAACATAACGGAACAGATGTCTGTGCTTAGCGAGGAGAGAGAAATAACGGGAAACGCTATACACAAGTTCATTCCTGAAGACGCAGAAAGCACTCAACTTGCGACAATGACTGTATCGGGCAACCATTCCTACGAAAGTGAGCGTGAGATATTATATAAGATATTATATGAATTGCGTGGAAATGTAAGTGATTTGCGTCGTGATATGAACAGCTTACGCAAACAGCTGGATGCAGCGCATAGCGGTTCACATATAGAGGAAACGACAAACTTGCCGTCTATAATATCTGAACATACACCAGTAATAAATACTCCGCGCACAACAACACCAACGGTTCAAGATGCCGTTGCAGAGGAAATATCTGAGCCGGAAAGCCTAAATCTTGAAGATTTAGGTAGGCAAATGATAGAGAAAGCCCTTGAATGCAATAGCGGAAACAGAAAGAAAGCTGCTAAGGAACTTGGCATTTCTGACCGCACTCTTTACAGAAGAATAAAGCAATATGGACTCGAATAATAACAAGACAAATATAAAAGGATTTCTTTGGAACGTTTTCGTCAAGCCAAATGAGCGATGCAAGCAAGCGTTAGAGCATTGCCTTGGAAATAAAATGCGTGCGAAAGCGAACATAAGGAAACCTCGTTTTATGGCAGTTTCTGCTCTGATTTGCCTGTTCATAGTGCTTGTGTCATGCAGTGTTTCATACAAGTTCAATGGAGCAAGTATCGACTACACGAAGACAAAGACCATACAAATAGCCGATTTTCCTAACCGTGCGAGCTATGTGTGGGGACCTATGGCAAACATGTTCAATAATGAACTCAAGGAAATATTTGCCAATCACACCAAGCTAACGCAGGTAAAGAGAAACGGCGACTTGAAAATAGAGGGAGAAATAACGCAATATTCTCAAAGGAACAAGTCTGTTACCGCTGACGGATATTCTGCACAAGCGGAACTTACAATGACTGTAAACGTCAGATTTACTAACAATGCAAACCATAACGAGGATTTTGAACAGCAGTTTACAGCAACTTCGACGTTTGAAACTACGCAGACGCTTAGCTCTGTACAGGAAGATCTCGTGACGGAAATGATAGAAGACCTGACGGAACAAATCTTCAATGCTACTGTGGCTAACTGGTAATAACATATACATAATAACCATTAAAAACAATTTCCGGGCATATTAAAAACGTCTGAAACAATAGGATATCCTAACAATAACATAGATATCGATAAACTTAGATATGGATTTAGAGCAACTGATTAAACATCCTGAACTAATGGATAAGGAAACGCTTTATGACTTGCGTTCCCTTCTTGCCCTATATCCATACTTCCAGACAGCAAGGTTATTGCTTCTTCAGAACCTTTACCTGCTTCATGACCCTTCGTTTGACGAGGAACTAAGACGGTCGGCTGTATATATAACCGACAGAAAAGTTGCTTTCAATCTTGTCGAAGCTGCGCACTACAAGCTGCGCACAATGGCAAAGGAGAACAAGAACGTAGAAGAAAAAGCGGAAACAAAGGAAAACGGAAGCAGGACAATATCGCTGATAGAGCAATTTCTTGATTCTATTCCAGCCGACAAAGCAGAGGAAGAAAACAAGGAAAAGAAAAAGAAGCGTAAGCCTACGCCTGCAGACGCAGCAGTAGACTATGTATCATATCTTCTGGAAACAGAGGAAGAAGATGATGAACAGGAAGCTCTAAACAGCCCTATAATGAAGGGACAAGACCTGATAGACAATTTCATAAACAATGATAGTGGAAGAATAAGCCTTCAAGAGAATCCTGTCTATGTTCCCGATTTAGAAGAAAATGACAAAAAAGACACAGAAGAAAGCTATTTTACTGAGACTTTAGCCCAAATTTACATAAAGCAAGGGCGATATTCTAAGGCTTTGGAAATAATTAAGCGTTTAAATTTGAATTATCCAAAAAAAAATGCTTACTTTGCAGACCAAATCCGTTTTTTGGAAAAACTGATAATAAATAATAAATATAAATAAACGAAAATGTACACATTATTTGTAATTCTAATCGTACTGGCAGCACTGCTTATGATTGGCATTGTGCTGATTCAGGAATCAAAAGGTGGAGGTCTTGCTTCCAACTTCTCATCGTCTAACCAGATTATGGGCGTTCGCAAGACTACAGACTTCATCGAAAAGGCTACATGGGGACTTGCTATCGCTATGGTAGTTCTCAGTGTTATCTGCGCTTACGTTGCTCCAAAGGCAACAGATTCTGAAAGCGTAATTGAAAAAGCAGCAACAGAACAGCCGCAGACTAACCCTAATAACCTGCCTGGTTTCGGTGCTAGTCAGACAAAAGAGGCAGCTCCTGCTACTAACGCAAAGTCTGCCGGCGATGCTAAACAGGCTACTCCTTCTAAGGAAGCTAAGCCAGTTGAAGCACCTAAAACACCTCAAAATTAAAGTGTAACTGAAAAAACTACGGGATTTATTTGGATGTTTCAAATAAATCCCGTACCTTTGCACTCGCTTTAGAAAACAAAGCAACCAACATGGTGGATGTAGTTCAGTTGGTTAGAGCGTCAGATTGTGGTTCTGAATGTCGTGGGTTCGAGCCCCACCACCCACCCAAAACGGAGATTCTTGATTATCAAGAGTCTCCGTTTTTGCATAAGTAATCCCCTTTAAACTTGCACGTATGGATTCTGAAGTCAGCAGATTATGAAGCAAAAACATAGAGTATTACAACACTAAAGGGAAACATAATCTTCATCACCGAGCATTCCAATATTGCATAATTATGCATTAATATGAATAAATATGCAGTTCTTGTTTTTCTGAAATCAGGACAAAAGAAAATCGCAAAATAGAAAAACAAGTGCGTGAAAATAGGGTTATTTTTGATAACCAATGCGGTAATTTCAGATAACTGCATAGGTAATTGGCAAAAACCTATGCTATTTTCAGTGAAAAACGCCCATATTTTTAGTCGTAAACATGCCGTTTACGCCTCAAAAACATGCCACTTATAGCCTGTTATGGCCTGTTTTATACGATTAATTTATGCACACAAGAGGTTCAAACAGTCGTAAGTAGCAATATATAAGCATTTTAATTTTGCACACATTTTTAGGCGTTATTTGCGTCCACGACATTTTTATTTCAAAAAACTGCCCTTCTCAGTGCGTTAACTGTATGATTTTTGTTTTTGGAACACTCATATTTCTGCATAAATATACAAATATCACCTATATTATTTTGTATATCATTCTATTTACATTACCTTTGTTCCAAAATAAAAAACATGACACTAGAAAAAGCAATACGAATGCGGCATAGCGTTAGGGCTTACACAAACAAGCCTATAAGCGAAGATGCCGTGAAAGTTCTAAACGAGAAAATAGATGCCGTCAACAAAGAGGGCGATTTACATCTACAGCTTATTTTGAACGAACCGAAAGCTTTCCAAAACTGGCTCGCAAAGTATGGAAAGTTCAGCGATGTTACAAACTATATCGTAATGGCAGGAAAGAAAGCCGACGACCTTGACGAGCGCATAGGTTATTATGGCGAACAGCTTGTTCTTTTGGCTCAGACATTAGGGCTAAACACATGCTGGGTTGGTCTTAGCTATTCAAAAATACCTGGAACATACACGCTTGAAGAAGGTGAAACAATAAAGGCTTATATTGCCATTGGATACGGAGTTACGCAAGGAACTTCGCACAAAATAAAAACAATAGAGCAAGTCAGCAACGCAGACGAGCATACTCCTGACTGGTTTATTAGCGGTGTAGAAGCGGCTCTGCTGGCTCCAACTGCAGTAAATCAACAGAAATTCTTCTTTGAATACATACCTGCAAAAGACGGCAACCTGGCAAGCGTGATAGCCAAAAGAAAATTTTCTATCGTGGGTTACACACAGATGGACTTAGGCATAGCCAAATACCACTTTGAAATTGGTGCCGAAACGGAAAACTTCAAATGGTTTCTATGATTCTCATATCCCGAACTCTCGTATTGATATAGCAATACTATTACGAAAGCTATCTTCTTTTTACTAATACTTTTACTATACCTCAATCAATAAATCTTTGCAAAATCGTTCATGCCTTGAACGCATCCAACTGCAAATAGCACTCATAATAACTATCTCGAAAAAGAAATATAGCCACGGCATATCTATCAGGCAAGTTAAATAAAGCACTATTGCACGTGTATTGAACGTGAGAATGTTTGTCCATTTCATCAATGGCAATGAAAGCGAACGGAATTTATTACGGAAAGAGATAGGAATATTTTCAGAAGAACGATACTTTTCGTTTATGGAACTTATCAGTTTCTGAAAACAAGGAGTCTGTTTCTCTTGTGTCCGTGTATAATTAACATACGTCTTCAAGAAGGCTTTCCAAAGAAAGTTTCCTTTCCAAGGCGTTTCATCATACAATTTCTGTTGACCAACGGAATTATCCAATTCACTACCTTTCTCTCCTTTCAAGAAAAAAAGATGTATCTGTCGATAATAATCTGCAAGCCCACATTGACGACTATGACAACCAAAACCAGAATAGAGAACAAATACGAGAAAGATACCTGTAGCCAACAATGCGTTATGTGATGTATCTTCGATACCCAACCAATTAAATTCAATGCTATGATGAATATAGAAACGGTAAACAAGCCCCAAATAGATTGGAATAAACCAAACTTCGCTTGCCGCTCCGTCAAGAATACGTCCAAGACGTGTCTTTTTTCCTGTCATACGAGCCAATTGCCCATCAGCACTATCATAGAAATTAGCCCATGCCAATAGCAATATGGCTATGACGTTAAACCATAAACCATCAATACCTTCCGTACGATAAGAGCCATGAGCAAAGAAATAAGCCGAACTGGCACCTATAATCATAGACAATACCGTCACGACATTGGGATGTATGCCCAGACGTTTGAAGAATAGAGCCCAGCAGTATCCTATAGGACGTGTCCATACTATATCAAGCCATTCCTCTGTATCATTTGATTTATATGTGGATTGTATCTTTTTCATATTATCTAAATATTATATTTATTTTATCATTCATATTTTTTGTCATCAGGAAAAAGCAAACCTATCTTCATAAGCAATATACCAATGGATGTCCAGAACAATTCACGTGCACGGCATATTATGCTTACAAACATACTGATATCATCATTCATACCCATTTGTGTTACAGACATAGCAAACCCGCCTTCTCTTCCTCCCAACTGAAGTGGAAGAAAACCAAGCAAGTTGGCAAATAATGAAGTAAAAGCCAATATAAGGAAACTATGAAAGAAAGTCAACATATATCCCCAAAAACCTCCACCACCATCAATATCAAAAAGGAGCAACATAAAGAATATCTCAATACATTGGAACACCCTTCCTATATATTCCAATAATAAACTATACATAAACGATTTCCTGTTCTGACATTGTAATTCAGCTATCTGCTTGTCTATCTTCTCCAAATCTTCTTTATGTTTGTCGGCAAAACGTTTACCCCATGCACGCAAGCCAGGAATATTACCTATAATACGTACCAACTTTACCAACATTCCGTTTTTATAGCCTTTTACAAAAAGATAAATACCTCCATAACAAAATGCTATAACAAACAAAAGAACCACTACAATACCTACATTTAGCTGAAGATCGTTAATACCTGCCAATATAAGATACATTGCGACACCGGTTATCCAAAACCAAAAATGACTGAATATATGCATCATATTAAATAGTATAACGGAAGAAGTGGCCCTATGTACACCTATATATCTTGAAAGTTCCATAATACGATAAGCGTCTCCACCAATCATTCCCATTGGAGCTACATAATTAAGGGCAAATCCTGCAATTGTCAACTTGCACAATGTACCAAAGCCGACATCACAAGTACCGCTTCCTTTTATAATGATACGCCATGCCAATGCATTCATTATATAAAGCAATAACCACAAAGCCAATATCGCTCCAAGCCAATAACTCGCCTTTCTGATGTATGCCCACAGTTGAACGAAGCTCACGTCAAAAGTAAGAAACATCACTATCACGACTACGACTCCGAATACAAAGAATATGTTATTCAGACGCTTTCGCATACTTTAAATATTTATCTTGCCACTTCTGATAATAATCAGGTTTATCTACCATCAGTTGACCCTGATTGTCTATAAACAACTGGACAGTATGTCCAGAAGCACACAACTTATCATCTGATTCACGATATATCCTATATGTATAATCAAGTCGTGCACCAGGTTTATAAACATAGTCTGTATAAATCAGAATTATATCATTAAGTATAAGAGGAGCGTGATATTCTATCTTCAGTTCATAAATAGGCGCATAAATACCTATACGTTGCATATCTTCATAACCAATACCAGGATAACGTCGTCCAAAAGACTCACGTCCATCCTCAAAATATGTAACGTAAGAGCCGTGCCAAACCCGTGCCATCGAGTCTATTTCACTGAACTTTACCCTTATACGACAAATATCTTCCAAACTTATCATAATTATAAATCAAGGCTT
>JAUNIZ010000290.1 GCA_030523165.1 Prevotellaceae bacterium | reverse complement strand
TGGCGCAGCAATGAAGTCATAGCCTTTTTGGCACCATTCGTATAGATGGTCTTTGAAAACCCATGTGTTGATATGACAAATCAAGATATATTCCGTATCGTTGAACAATTCATAGAAGTTCTTTGACATAATCATGCGTCTATATCCGTTTATTCCATTTCCTTTACCCAGCCATTCAGTCGGAACCTTGATTATCTCAAGAATGGGGTAGGTGAGAATAAGGTCGTCTTCATCTATATCCTCAGGCACAAGCAACACTATATGATAGCATGACAAGACGTTGATAGTGTTGCTGATTGCAGCAAATTCAAAGCTTGTAAGATTGTTCTTGTAGAATGGAATAACGACCTTAACGAGATTCTTCATAAACAGATACTTTGCATAAATTAAATCAAACACATATATGGATAAACACACAATCCGAATAAACACTTCACGATAATAACGTAAAAAATTTTCATTTAGTATATGCGTTCCGTATTTTCATATATTTTTGCTTTTCTATACCCGCTCATTGCGCTTTAGAATCTCGTGAGAAATCTATGCTGCATCTTTACCTCACAATAATGCGCTTGATGTTTTCTATACGGCAAAGCGTATGTTTCCTCATCGTAAAGCATAGTTTTCTGCATAGGAAAGCTATGCTTTGCGTGTGCTGTCGTGGCGCTTCAGCATTGGCAGATAATAATTCAGAGAGTCGTGCGTTATTATCTAAAAAGCATTGACGATTATGAGAGTTGCCATAATAGGTGGTGGCGCTGCAGGCTGCTTTGCCGCTATCAGCGTGAAGAGGCGTTGCCCGGAGGCAGAGGTCACCGTTTACGAAAGCGATGAAAAGCTGCTGTCGAAGGTTGCCGTAACAGGTGGTGGCAGATGCAATCTTACCAATTCTTTCGCCAAGGTCAAGAGCATCGAGTCTGTCTATCCTCGTGGCGCAAGGCTTATGAAGCGATTGCTGATGCAGTTCAGCCACGAAGACACGTTCCGATGGTTTGAGAGCGAAGGCGTAAGGCTTGTCGTTCAGGAAGACTGCTGCGTGTTTCCGAAGTCGCAGAACGCTATGGAGATAGTCGACACGCTCGTTTCGCTCATGCGCGGGCTGGGCGTTTGCGTAAAGACGGGGCATAGGCTTCGCCGGCTTGTCCGGGCAGACGAAGGCAACGGGAGCGTTGGCAGCGAGGGCAATTTTAAGCTTGTCTTCAGCGAAAACGGCGACTATTGCCGACATGCCGACAAGGTGCTTGTGGCTATGGGTGGCATACCAAAGCTCAAAGGCTTCTCTTTTCTCGACGGCATTGGCTTGGAGATTGTTTCGCCAGTGCCCTCTCTCTTCGGCTTATGCCTGCCCAATCAGGCGATAACGGAAATGACGGGAACCGTGGTAAACGATGTTTCCGTTAGCATACGGGGCACAAAGCTGCGTGCCGAAGGTCCTCTTCTCATTACCCATTGGGGCATGAGCGGGCCTGCCATATTGCGCCTTTCTTCCTATGGCGCGCGTTTTCTTGCCGAAAGCGAATACAAGGCAGACATTGCCGTAAACTGGTTTGGCGAGTCGAGCGAGTCGGAAGTCGCTGAGCAGCTAGCCCGTCTGTCGTCAGCCAATCTTCAGAAACAGCTGTCGTCTGTATATCCAAACCGCTTTAATAGCCGTCTGTGGCAACATCTGCTGCAACGTTGCGGTTTGCGCCCAGAGCAGCGATGGGCAGAGCTAGGCAGCAAGAGCCGTAACAAAATGGTTGCCACTATGACCAACGACATTTATCATGTAGACGGCAAAAACCGTTTCAAGGAAGAGTTTGTCACGTGTGGAGGCGTCTCGTTGCGCAGCGTCAGTCAGTCAACACTCGAGGCAAAAGCCTGCCCAGGCCTTTATTTTGCAGGCGAGGTGCTCGATGTCGATGCCGTTACAGGAGGCTTCAACCTGCAGGCAGCATGGACAATGGGAGAGGTAGCTGCAAGCAACTTAGTGGATAGTTTATAGTGAATAGTTAGTGCAGAAGCGGTTACAGTTTCAGTTACAGTTTTAAACTTCTTCTTCTTTAGATAAATCTGGCAAGTTCTCAATAGAAGTGCAAAAATTTGAGGGGTTTCAGGCTTTATAATCTATACCTGAAAACACCGAGGGGTTTGGGGGCGAGTAGCCCCCATGTATTGAGCTATGTCAAGAAATTCAATGAGCAATGCAAAAAAATAAAATGGGGAGACCGCTGTCTCCCCAGAAATAATTATATTTGCATTGCTATGTACAAACAAATTATTTCGGAGCAAAGGTACACAATAAATGTGTTACTTCAAAAGAAAATGAGTAAAAAAGATATTGCCAAGGCAATAAATGTAGATTTATCCACCATTTATCGCGAATTAAAGCGAAATAGTGGCAGTCATAACCATTACAACTGGGAAACAGCAGAAGCCAATGCCCGCCGCAAAAAGCGCAGAACTCCAGGCAATCGTCGCATCTCCCAGGAAGTAAGGGAAGAGGCTCTACGCCTTTTAAAAGAGAAGCAATGGTCCCCGGAACAGATATCTGGCTACCTTGCCAAGGAAGGCAAGCGCATCTCTACGGAGAGTATCTATCGCATAATCAGGAAAGACAAAAAAGAGGGAGGTTCTTTGTATAAAAATTGCCGTCACAGATTGAAACATCGTGCAAGACCTGTAGGTGGCAAACGCATTGTCATACCTAATCGTGTGAGTATCAGCGAAAGACCCAAGGAGGTTGATGGAGTGCGATTTGGTGATTTTGAGATGGATACAATCGTTGGAAAGGGTAATTGTGGAGCAATTGTTACATTGGTTGAAAAGCAAACAAATATGCTGTTTATGAGAAAGTTGAAGCACGGAAAGAATGCTAAGAAATTGGCTGAGACTGTAAAGAAGATACTTATGCCATTCAAGGGAAAAATAAAGTCCATAACAACAGACAATGGGATGGAATTTGCTGCACATGAGATAATCAGCAAATCTCTGGGTGTACCAGTGTACTTTGCTGATCCGTATTCCTCATGGCAAAAGGGTGCTATTGAGAATGCAAACGGACTCGTTAGGCAGTACATTCCTAAGTCTGCTGCGTTTTCAAACTTCAGTCAGCAGAAAATAACAAAGTTTACGGCAAAAATTAATGAGAGACCAAGAAAGAAATTGAATTTCTCAACACCAAAGGAGTGCTTTTACAAAAACATTTCGTAATTTTGCACTTGCTTGTTGAATTCGCGTCTTGGACCAAAACTTAATAATATATATTTA
>JAUNIZ010000289.1 GCA_030523165.1 Prevotellaceae bacterium | reverse complement strand
GGAATCTATGACAGTCTACTCTTTACCGTCCCTGAAAGGGGCGAACCTCTATAACCGCATGCAAGCGAAGCGTGGCTTGCGGATAAGACGGCATACTATCTTCCGCCCATTTCAGGGACTTATGTTAGGCAGATAGCTATAAAGGATTTCTGAGTATCATAAGTATATCCCATACCGCAATGATATGGCATACAGAGCCGGCGAGAACAAAGAAATGGAATACGCTGTGCATGTATTTCTTCTTGTTGATACTGTAGAATACGGCACCTGTGATGTAACATACGCCTTCTGCAATGATCCATATAACGGCAGCCGTGCTTACACTTTCAATCAATGGCTTGAAGGCTACAAGTACGGAAAGTCCCATTGCGACAAAGCAGGTAGTCTCGATATTGCTGTGTTCTTTCAGTCTTATGAAGCTCATTACGGTGCCGGCGATAGCGCACATCCAGATGAATGTGAACAATCCCCATCCCCACAATCCGTTTTCTCTTAATGCTATCAGTGTAATAGGGGAGTAGCTTCCGGCAATATGCCAATAGATGGCCGCATGGTCCCAACGGCGCAGACGCTCTTTTGTCTTTCTGTAACGCTTGGGCATAGCATGATAGGCGGTAGAAGAAATATAAGAGCCTAACATGCCTACAAGATAGAGTATTACTCCTGTCCGTGCCCAGTTGTCATTGCCTTTGAAGCAGATAATAAGGAATACTATACCAATGACAACACCCAGCAGCACGCCGGCGGCGTGCGACCAGGTGTTCAGTGTTTCTTCCTTTTTAGTGTAACGTATCGCCATCAGTCTTCAGCCAAAGTGAAATCAAGCTGTTTCTTTTCCACATTTGCACGTGCGACTTTTATTCTTATAGGGTCTCCCAGCTGATACTTATGGTGATTGCGTCTGCCTTTCAGACAATAGTTGCGCTCATCGAAATCGTAATAGTCGTCATCAAGGTCATGCATAGGTACCATGCCTTCGCAATGGTTTTCGTCTATTTCGCAGTAGATTCCGTAAGACGTTATTCCGCTGATATGAGCATCATACTCGTTACCTATCTTGTCTGCCATAAATTCCACCATTTTGTACTTTATGGAGTCACGTTCCGCATTCTGTGCAATCTGTTCCATATCGCTCGAATGTTCGCACTGCTCCTCATAATACTCTTTGTTGCCGCTTCGTCCTCCGTTCTGATAACGGGTGAGCAGACGGTGAACCATAGTGTCGGGATAACGGCGGATAGGACTTGTGAAGTGGGTATAATACTGGAATGCCAGTCCGTAGTGGCCTATATTGTGAACGCTGTATTTGGCTTTCATCATAGCCCGCAGCGCAACACTCTCTATAACGTTCTGCTCACGCTTGCCGTTGCAGTCGTCCATCAGCTTGTTAAGGCTTCGTGATATTTCCCCTTTTGTGCCGGCAGTCTTCAGACGGTATCCGAACTTTACTATAAATTCCTTTAGCGTTTCAAGCTTTGCCGGGTCTGGAGAGTCGTGTATACGGTATGGTAGCGTCTTTGCCTTTTGCCCTTTCTTTACCTTGCCGATGCTCTCCGCAACGCTTCTGTTTGCCAAGAGCATAAACTCCTCAATCAGCTTATTGGCGTCTATTGATTTCTTGAAGTAGCAGCGTGTAGGCTTGCCTTTCTCGTCAATGTCGAAATGAAGTTCTTCACGGTCAAACTTCACGGCTCCGTTCTTGAACCTTGCGGCACGGAGCTTCTTTGCCATGCGGTCGAGAGTGACTAACTCATCCGCATACTCGCCTTTATATCCGTCCTTGCCCGGTGCTGGAGCAGGTTCGCCTGTACCGTCTACTACACCGTTGTCCTCAAGAATCTTCTGTACTTCCTCGTAAACAAACCTGCGGTTACTCTTGATGACGGTGTGGACAAGTCTCCATGATATGACATTCGCCTCGGCATCCATGTTGAACACAGCGCTATAAGCCAGCTTTTCCTCATTAGGGCGAAGCGAGCAGATAAAGTTGCATAGCCTTTCCGGCAGCATAGGTATGGTACGGTCAACGAGATATACGCTTGTCGCACGTTTCTGCGCCTCTTTGTCAATGATAGACCCTTCGGTAACATAATGTGAAACATCTGCTATATGCACGCCTATTTCCCAAAGGTTCTTTCCGAGAGTGCGGATAGACAGAGCGTCGTCAAAGTCTTTCGCGTCGTGCGGGTCAATGGTAAATGTCGTTACGTCGCGGAAGTCCTCACGCTCCTTATAGTCCTGTTCCGTTATCTCGCCGGTTATTTTCTCCGCTGCCTCTTCTACCTTCTTAGGATACTTATACGGCAGACCGTATTGGGCAAGGATAGAATTCATTTCAACGTCATTGTCTCCTTCCTGTCCAAGCACGTCAATAACCTCGCCGATTATGTTCTTGTTGTCTTCTGATGCCCATTTCGTAACCTTCACAACAGCCTTGTCGCCGGTCTTGCCGCCCTTCAGCTTGTTCTTAGGAATAATGACATCGTGAGCGAAGATATCGCTGTTAGAAACCAGAAACGCCAAGTCTTTCTCTACTCTCAGCTTTCCGACAAACGTATCTCTTGCACGTTCAAGAATCTCCGTCACCATAGCTTCTTTGATATGGTTCTGTCTGCGTGCCATGAACGACACTCTCACCTTGTCGCCTGTAAGTGCAAACAGAGAGTTTCTTTCTGCCACGAACACTGGCTTGCCGCCGTCGTCAGGAATAAAGCTGTTCTTACCGTTAGCCTTTCTTATGAACTTGCCCTCCTGCACCTGACCTTTCATGTTCAGCTTGTAGGAGTTGTCACTTACCTTGCTGAGGAAGTCGTCCCAAGCCATGTCTTCCATAGTGTCTACAGCCAGCATCTTTGCCGGGTGAGTATCCAGACGAAGAATCTTGAATATCTGTTTGAAGCTGAGTGTTTCATTAGGATGTTGCATAAACAGGTTTTGCAGCATCTCGCCAACAATCTTTTTAGTCAGCCTTTTTTTACCACCTTTCTTTCCTTTTGCCATAATTGTAATCTTTTATAGTATTGCGATTCCGAATTGTTTATATAGGCATAAGTATATATAAACCTTTCTGAAAATATATGTTTTCTTATCTGCGAAGATACGAATTATATTTTATAAAGCGTCTTTTTGTTATGATTATTTTGCATTAAACCCAAATCGTTCATTAGATTTCGGATAGCTTTTCGCTTTGCAGTGAGTAGCAGCAAGCTATGAGAACGAAAGTGTAGCGGGCTACACTGAGTGAGCATAGTACAGCAGATGCCGCTGCA
>JAUNIZ010000038.1 GCA_030523165.1 Prevotellaceae bacterium | reverse complement strand
ACTATTTCTATTTATTTTTCTGTCCTTCCGTGTCTACTTTTTGAGGAGCAGCAAATAGCATAGGTTTTTGCCAATTACCTATGCATTTATCTGAAATTACAGCATAGGTTATCAAAAACAACCCTATTTTCACGCACTTGTTTTTCTATTTCGCGATTTTTCTTTGTCATGATTTCAGAAAAACGCTTCTGTATATTTATGCATAAAAACGCATAAATATACAATAACGAAACATCATTTATATGCATTCATAGAGAAGAGGTTAAGCTTAGAAAGAAATGTGATTAAGAATAGAAACAAAAATGAATTTAAGCGTAGAACAACAACTATTCATGCCCTACCCTATAAAACTGCCTTTATCGGTTAAATAATTTTAGAGAGAAAAACAATTTTATCAGACTTATTGCAATTATCAAATAATATCACTATATTTGCATTTGGAATTTAAATAATATGTACATAGAATTTGACAAAGAGTATCTAAGTGATTTATACGAAAAAGGCAAGACTTCGGATAAAAAGCATATTTACCGCCCTATAGTGATAAAAAAATATCAGATAGCGGTGAATATCCTAAAGTCTGTAATGCAGATTGAAGATGTCATTTCGTATTATTCTCTCGGCTATGAAGAATTGACAGGCGACAAAGAGGGCATATTGTCTGTTAGAATTAACCCGAAATATCGCCTGGAATTTACGGTTCGCAATATTGAAGAATCAGAATTGCCAGTATGCAGACTGCTGGATATCTGCTGTAATTATAAAATAGAAAAACAAAATGGATATAGATAACACTTTGGCTCCTCATGAGCTTATGCCTTCAAACCCGATTCATCCTGGTGAAATACTTAAAAACGAGCTTGATGCGCGCGGTATAACCCAAAAGACGTTTGCAAGCATTCTTGGCTTGTCTTCTTCTGCTATGAACGAATTGATAAACAGCAGAAGACCTATACACGCCAAACTTGCCCTAAGACTGGAAGCTGCAACTAACATCAAGGCTTATGTCTGGGTTGAACTGCAAGCTGCATATAACCTGCAAATGGCTATGGCAGACAAAAGATTTGAAACTACTCTTAAGAAAATCCGCAAGGCTGCTGCTGAAGCGGGATTCTAACGCATTAGTCATATATCCGTTTTGGATATATGACTATCAGAATACCTTGAACGGGTCGTTGTTCTTGTAATTGTCATTGACAGACTTCTCTATTCCTTCGTTACCGCCCTCAGTTCCCTGCTGCGCAGAAAGTTCAGCTACTTTAGCCAAATCGTCTTTAGCACCTGCCTCATCGCCTTTTTCCTGCTTCATCATTCCACGCTCACGATATGCCTCGACACGGAACGGGTTTACTTCAATCACTTTCTCATAGTAAGACAATGACTCTTCATAATTGTCTTTTGCCTTTTCTATACGCGCTTTCAAGATAAGAATATCTTCGTTGTCGCTGACTGCATCAAGCAGATAGGCAGCGTCTTCATCAGCTTCTGCCAGTTCGTTGCTCTGCAGTAACGTTTCTCCTCTAAGCAGATAGGCGTCATAATAATCGGCTTTTAGTGATATTGCCTTTGTCAGCATGGCTACTGCATTTACAGAATCTTCCTGTCCGATGCATGCCTTTGCATAAAGATAATGCACTTCTGGCAGGCTACCGTCTATGAGCAACGCTTTCTCGCATGCGCCAGACATTGCAGAATAGTCTTCCATCATATAGGCAACGTTAGCCATACGAATAAGAATACCCATATTGTCGGGCTGCGCCTCGTTAAGTTTCTGCAGATGTTCATACGCCTGTGGCATCTGGTCTGCCATCATATAGGCTTGCGAGAGATAGTCGTTAATCTCAAGATCTTCTTTCATCTGCAACGCATGGTTGAAGCATTTTATAGCATAAGCTATCTGATGGGCACGCATTGCCTTAACTCCGTCATACTTGAGAACGTCAAAGTTTTTCTCCTCTTCTGCCTTTTTCTTGTCTTCCGGCTTCTCTTCCTTGCCGCCGAACAATGCTTTAAAGAAATTCATATCTTGGTTATTTGTTTACATGTTTTACATATCATGGCTAATTGCCAACTTTTCGCTTAACATCTGCAAAGATATGAAATTTATCTTAATAGCTGGGCAGAAAGGATAATTAAAATGAAAAAGACGGACAATTATTTTGCTTTTATGCACTTTGCCATTAACTTTGCGCTATACAATATATATTGAAATCTGGAGCATACGATTATGAAAAGAATATCTTCCCAGTTGTTTTCCATAGCCTTGGCTTGCGCTTGCGCAAACGCCCAGGAGAATGTCAGCATTAAGAGAAATGCCGACACAGACACTATTCCTGTCATGGCAAAGGGTTATATTCCTAACAAGACAATCGGAATAAACGATGTGGAAAGCGGAATAAATACTGACGACATGTATTCAAGCACTACCAACAGCAGCGAAACCACATTCGGCATGTATGACACTTTACAGCAAGAACATGCTGATTCGCTCCATTTGCCTACGCTAAACCAATACGGCCAGATGCCTATAAGCATGTATCCACTCGACTGGTTCGGGCTTTACAACTGGGAACTGCACGAGGGATTGAACATGAACATCGGGGCTTCGGTATTCGCTTCTTTCGGCAAACACGCCAAAGGAGGTGCAGGCTTTGCACAGAGCATATCGGCAATGTATGCCGTTCCGCTAACCAACAAGCTGTCTTTGGCTATTGGAGGCTATTACAACAACGTCTACTGGTCGCGTGATGCATATCAAGATGCAGGTTTTAACGCTGTGCTTGGCTACAAGTTTGACGAGCGTTGGGAAGGTTATGTCTTCGTTCAGAAGTCACTGATGAACAAAAGAATACCCATGCCGCTTTACGACATGGGCAATATGGGTGACCGCATAGGCGCGGCTGTGAAATACAATATCAATCCAAGCATGAGCATACAGGTGTCTGTATCGGCAGGTAAAGTCAATCAGCCATCATTTTCAGACGTAGACTATTCAATACCACGCTGATGCTCGAAAAAGCCATTAGCGCACTTGCCCACATCGGTGTTATCTGCCATTGCAGACCGAAAACATAGGGCAAGCCTGCTGCCAAAGGTAGGCAAACCAAGTTGTATATAAACGCCCAGAAAAGGTTTTGCCTTATCATTCCTACCGTTCTCCTCGACAGTCTTATAGCATCGGGTATTCGTCTTAGGTCAGTGCCCATAAGCGTAACTTGCGCAACATCCATAGCAATGTCGGTGCCTTTGCCCATAGCGATGCTTACATCGGCTGCAGCAAGTGCCTGAGTGTCGTTTATTCCATCGCCAACCATAGCCACCGTCTTCCCTTCCGCTTGCAGTGTTCTTACCATATCTTCCTTGTCCTGTGGCATAACCTTGCTGCGATAATGCTTTATTCCGGCTTTCTCTGCCCAGTATCTGGCGGCTTCATCCTTGTCGCCACTCATCATATACACTTCTATTCCTTCGCTCTGAATCTCAGCCATAGCCTCACGCGCATAAGGTTTCAGCGTTTCACGCTCGTCTAACGTAAGGTCATCTGCCTTGGTAAAGTCTACATCCTTGCGTGGAACGGTCAGCGTTCCTGTCTTGTCTATCACAAGAGCGTTAACACGACGAATGTGTTCAAGCGCCGTAGCGTCTTTAATCAATATGTTTTTCTTAGCAGCCTTGCCTATTCCAACCATCAATGCAGTAGGCGTAGCCAAGCCCAATGCGCAGGGGCAAGCAATTACAAGCACAGAAACGGCAGACAGAATGGCTCGTGGAAGATAGCTTTCGCCACCGATAGCAAACCATAATATGAAAGTCAACAAGGCAAGCCCAAGCACCACTGGCACGAAAACCAAGGCTATACGGTCGGTTACACGCTGAACGGGAGCCTTGCTGTCTTGTGCCTGACGCACCATTTCTATGATTTGCGCAAGCATTGTCTTTGAGCCTACTTCCTCGGCACGGAAGCGCAACTGCCCTTGCTTAAGTATTGTTCCAGCAAAAACCTTGTCGCCTTCACCTTTTGCTGCTGGTGTCGGTTCGCCTGTTATCATGCTCTCGTCGATATAGCCATCGCCAGAAACAACAGTTCCGTCAACGGGCATCTTCTCGCCTTGTCTCACCTCTATTATGTCGCCTTTCTCCAATGTAGATATAGGCACCTCGTTTACATCGTTTCCGCTTACCACGCGTGCAGTCTTCGGAGCAAGCCCCATCAATGCCCTGATAGCCGAGGCAGTGCTCGTCTTTGCCTTCTCTTCAAGCATTCTGCCCGTAAGAACGAATGTTATAATCATTACCGACGCGTCATAGTAAGTGTGGTTATCTATGCCTCTCGCTCCCCAGAAACTGTCGCCCCAGAAGGTGTTGAACACGCTGAACAGAAACGATATAAGCGTGCTCATAGCCACGAGAGTGTCCATGTTTGCCATTCCGTGCATAAGCTGTCGGCATGCGCTGACGTAGAACTGCTGACCGCAATATGCAAGATTTGCAAGAGCTATTATCAGCATTGTCTGGTTTGCAATATCTGTACTGCCGATATTTATCCAGCCCATTGATATGCTCATTACCGCAATGGCGAACACCCACGACAACAGAACACGCTTAAGCAAACGTCTGTAGGCTGTGCGTTCTATTTCCACTACAGCCTTGTCGTCATCGATAACGAGGTCGTAACCTATTTTCTCTATTTCCTGCTTCATCGTCTGAAGCGTTATCTTGTCAGGGTCATAGTCTATCAATGCCGTGCGCGATGCATAGTTAACGCCAGCATTGCCTACCCCATCGAGTTGCTTTAGCCTGCGCTCAACGTTGGCTGCACACCCAGCACATGCCATTCCTATTACCGCTATCGTTTTCTTTTCCATTTCTTTTTTATGTGTTTTCGCTCTTGTTACCTTATATATTACCAAAGAAATCGTCTTGTCTGATATAATCATGATTGCCTTCCAGCTTCAGCAACGTCTGCTTGGAAGCCAAACCACCACCATAGCCAACAAGCGTATTGTCACTGCCTATCACCCTATGACATGGCACGAATATAGACATTGCGTTTGCTCCGTTTGCGTTGGCTACGGCTCTGACAGCTTTAGGCATGCCTATGCATTCGGCTATCTTGCTATAAGAAACGGTAGTGCCATAAGGTATAGTGAGCAGAGCGTTCCACACTTTCTTTTGGAAATCGGTTCCTACGAAAAGAATATCCACGCAGAATGTCTTCCGCTTGCCCTCAAAATATTCGTCAAGCTCAGCCGTAGCCTTGTCTATAACATAGTCTGTGCCTTCACGAAATTCCGCTTTCAACATTCGTTTCAGTCGTCTGTCCACAATGCCACGATGCTTTTCCGTCTGCCAGTCGCACAGACAAAGCTTTCCATCGTAAGAGCCGAGCAGCAGAGTACCGCAAGGCGATTCGTATAGCTTGACTGTTATTATATTCTTTGCATTCATAATCTTATGTAAAATCATTGCCAATGACTGTTGTCATTACCGATGCAAAAATAACAATAATTTCCTTTATATTCGTCTGACAATAAAATTATTAACCATAAAAAAGAGCCTTGAGTGTAAATGAATTACATTCAAGGCTCCATTGTTTCCTTTAATGAATCGGTATCTAATCTGTTGTATTGCACATTAAACCTAACGGAAATTAGATTTAAAAGATAAACAATACCTGTATTGCCTAATCAAGCACACCGATAATGTCTTTCACCGACTTGCAGCCATGCTTGTCAAGCCAATCGTTTATGCCGTCGCGCACCTTCATCGTAACCGTCGGGTCAAGGAAGTTTGCTGTGCCTATCTCTATTGCCGTAGCACCTGCCATAAGGAACTCTATGGCATCATTAGCCGTACAGATGCCGCCAAGACCTACAACGGGTATGTTTACAGCCTTCGCCACTTGCCACACCATGCGCAACGCTACAGGCTTTACAGCAGGTCCGCTGAGTCCTCCAGTGCTTATGCTTAGCATAGGTTTGCGCTTTTCTATGTCTATAGCCATGCCCATAAGCGTATTGATAAGCGAAACGCTGTCTGCGCCTTCTGCCTCTACAGCTCTTGCTATGTCTGCCACGTTGGTTACGTTTGGCGACAGCTTCACTATCATTGTCTTATCGTATCTCGCTCTAACCGCCTTGACAACACTTGCAGCGCCTGCGCACGTCACGCCAAACGCCATACCGCCTTGCTTCACGTTAGGGCAAGAGATGTTCAGCTCTATGGCTGGTATGTTCTCCAGTTCGTTTATGCGCGCTGCACACTCTGCATAGTCGTCGGGAGAAGAACCGCTGACATTGACAATCATATTCGTGTCAATGTCCTTTATCTGTGGATATATGTTCTTGCAAAAATAGTCTACGCCCTTGTTCTGCAACCCAACGCAGTTGAGCATGCCAGATGCCGTTTCAAACATGCGCGGATAGTCATTGCCCTCGCGAGACTTTAGCGTAGTGCCTTTGACTATTATTCCACCTATCTCTTCCAGCGGCACGAAGTCAGCGAACTCTATGCCGTAGCCGAAAGTTCCCGAAGCCGTCATTACGGGGTTCTTCATACGCAGTTTGTTTATCTCTACTCTTAAATCTGCCATAATAGTTGCTTTATATTGATAACAGGTCCTTCCTTGCAAACGCATACGTTTCCGTTAGTAGTCTTCTCAACGCAGCACAGACATGCGCCCAGTCCGCAAGCCATCTTGTTCTCCAAAGACACCTCGCACTCAATGTTGTGTTTAGTAGCATAACCTGCAACAGCTGCCATCATCGGCTTAGGTCCGCAAGTAGCTATACGGTCGAAACTTATCTCTCCCAAAACGGAATGATTTGTAACAAAGCCGCGTTCGCCCATTGTGCCGTCTTCTGTAGTAATGCATACGCGCCCGTACTTATTAAACTCGTCAAGCAGCAGAAGGTCTTTAGCTGAACGCGCACCGAGAAGGAATATCGGCTCGTTCCCCATTTCCTTCAGTTCCTTGCCTAGATATAGCATCGGAGCTACTCCTACACCACCACCGACAAGAAGCATCTTGTCCGTAACGTTTTCAGGCATCGTGAAACCATTGCCCAAAGGGTAAAGACAGTTGAGTGTATCGCCTGCATTCAGACGTGCCAATCGTCTTGTACCGTCGCCTACAGCGGCAACAAGGAGCCACATCTCGTTCTTCTGACGGTCAACGAAGTTTATCGATATAGGGCGTCTGAGGAACGTGGAAGGTGAATCATCGACCCTCACTTCAACGAACTGTCCTGGAATCATGTCAGGCAACGGTTCATCCTGCGTCAGCTTTATGAGCACATATTTGCTGTTGATATGCTCAACGGAAGCAACTTTAAGGTCGGAAACATATTTCTTCATCTTACTATTATTTAATCTAATGTTTTCGCTAAATGTCTGATTTACAACCGACAATGTATTTGTTGCCGTTATATGACCGCAAAAATACTAAAAAAATAATTATTATAAGACACAAAACTGAAGTTTTTAAAACATAAATGCTGATATATTCCACAAATTAATAACAATAGTCATTTACTTAATTGCCTAATACATTATTATAACTATAGTCTACCCTTTCTTGGCTTCTCTGTATTGCTTGGGAGACATACCCATTTGTTTACTGAATACACGGGAGAAATAATAACAATCTTCTATTCCGACTTTAAAACATATCTGGTTAATCTTCATGTTTGTATTGTCGAGCATTGCACAGGCTTGCTGAATCTTTATTATCGTAAGATAGTTGAGAGGGCTATGGCCTGTCTGCTCTTTGAATAAAGACGAAAAGTGGCTTGACGAATAGCCTGTGTAGTCGGCTAAATCCTTAAGCGTAAGTTTCTTCTCTATGTTTTCTTTCATGTAGTGTATGGCTGCAGCTACGACGTTTGTATCGTTAATCTTTTCGCCTGCATTGCGGAATTGCCTGACATAACGCACAGAAGCCAAATAGTAATGCAATAGAGACGAGGCATAACGCAGGCTTTCACGATCGCAGCCGCTGGCAAGCGTTGTAAATATCTCTTCAAAAATGTTTATACGGTCACATATCCGTGAATGAATATTGGGCTTCACACTTTGTGGAGCCAATGCTCCATCAGCATATATTCCTGCATGTTCGCCACTGAAATGTACCCAATATATAGTCCATGGGTGCTGTGTGTCTGAGGCGTAGACATGTGGCTTGCCTGCGGGAAGAATGAAAAACTGGTTTGCCTCAACATGATATTCCTTTCCGTCTACACGATACCAGCCTGTTCCTTCCATACAGAATATCAGCACATGTTGCTCTATGGCTTCTTTTCTTTCACGGTAATGATGCTCAGCCTTAGGATAATAGCCTATATCCGTTATATAAAGACTTGACGCCAGTGGGTCGCCTTTCTCCATATCTATGACCATTTGCGGCATCACTATCGAGCGTTCACCGCTGAATCCATCTTTCTGTTTCATTTCTATAGTGCTGTATTGTGATTTTCAAAGATTGTTTAGGAAACACCGCAAAGATAGTGATTTTATGGTATTTACTGAAATCTATATGACTTTTTTTGACGTTTTGCATCATTATCTTTTCGCAAACAATAATAAGATTATCCATCTTTTCTTTTTATTTGTCTATTTGTTATCGTCTAGATAGTCAATATCTTTGCAGAAAATAAGCTGCATCTCGGCATAGCATCCAAGCAAGCTTGATGACTCTGCTCTCGATTTGCATTATCTTTGCAAAAAAATACTAACCTAAAGAATATGGACAACATTAACAAAAGATTCGTGTATTTTATATGCTTCGTCTCTGCTATGGGCGGTCTGCTTTTCGGCTACGACTGGGTTGTAATAGGTGGAGCCAAACCGTTTTATGAACTGTATTTCGGCATTGCCGACTCGCCATCTGCACAGGGTCTGGCAATGACAATAGCCTTGATAGGCTGCATGATAGGCGCTATGCTTTGCGGTTCGCTTGCTGACCGGATAGGAAGGCGCAAGCTGCTGATTGTATCGGCACTTATATTCCTTGTGTCGGCAATTGCTACAGGCGCTTTCAATTCGTTTACACCGTTTCTTGTAGCGCGCTTTTTCGGTGGCATTGGCATCGGTGTGGCATCAGGGCTTTCACCTATGTATATTGCTGAGGTGTCGCCGTCTGCCATCAGAGGCCGTCTGGTATCATTGAACCAGATGACTATTGTGTTTGGCATATTAGGCGCACAGGTAACCAACTGGCTCATTGCCGACCCAATAGCTACTGGCGCATCGCCTGACGATATACTTGCGTCATGGAACGGGCAGATGTCATGGCGATGGATGTTCTGGGCTGCAGCTGTGCCTTCTGTATTCTTTCTGTTGCTCGCGTTCTTTATTCCTGAAAGCCCACGCTGGCTGGCATTGAGAGGAAAAGACCAAGAGGCAATGAAAACGCTTACAAACATAGGTGGCGAGGAATATGCACGGCGAGAGCTAGCGTCTGTTAAGACAGCCAATGACGCATACGCAGCTCGTGGAGGTATAGGGTTACTTTTTAGCGGTAAGTTCAACAAGATTCTTGTTCTTGGCGTGTTTATAGCCGTATTCCAGCAGTGGTGCGGCACTAACGTAATATTCAATTACGCTCAAGAGATATTCCAGTCTGCAGGCTACGAGATTGGCGATGTGCTGTTCAATATCGTTGTTACAGGAATAGCCAACGTAGTATTCACTATCATTGCTATCTACACCGTAGATCGTCTAGGAAGACGCATGCTTATGCTTATAGGCGCAGGAGGTTTGTGCGCCATATATCTCACGCTGGGCGTATGCTACTATTTCTCTGTTACGGGTTTCTTCATGATTGTGCTGGTGGTGGCAGCCATTGCATGCTATGCCATGACTCTTGGTCCCTGCACATGGGTGCTGATTTCAGAACTGTTCCCTAACAAGGTGAGAGCCGTGGCAGTAGCAACATGCACCTTCGCGTTATGGGTAGGTTCGTCAACGCTGACGTTCACCTTCCCGTTGCTCAACACGTCACTTGGCAGCTACGGCACGTTCTGGATATATTCTGCCGTTTGCGCTGGAGGTTTCCTTTTCTTCTACAGGTTATTGCCTGAGACAAAGGGCAAGTCGCTCGAAGAATTGGAGAGTCTTGGCAACGACAAATAACTGCAAAGCGTGAATACAAATAATCTTGAATAACAAAAAAACAACAACCTACATATATGGCAAAAGCATGGAAAGAAACGGTCATAATACCTACATACGAAGTGGGGCGACCAGAGAAGAATCCTATTTTCCTAGAGAAAAGAGTTTATCAAGGTTCCAGCGGAGTGGTTTACCCTTATCCCGTCATTGAATCAATAGCCGACGAGAAAACCGACAAGGAGTATCAGGCAGTATGGCTGGAGAATGAATATATCAAGGTAATGATTCTTCCAGAACTGGGAGGAAGGGTACAAATGGCATACGACAAGATTAAAGAACGCCATTTCGTTTACTACAACCATGTGATAAAGCCTGCTCTCGTCGGTCTGACAGGGCCGTGGATATCTGGTGGAATAGAATTCAACTGGCCTCAACACCATCGCCCGTCAACATTCTTACCCGTAGACACGACGATAGAGGAAAACGCCGACGGCTCGGTGACGGTGTGGGTGAACGAACATGAACGAATGTTCCACCAAAAGGGAATGGCAGGTTTCACTCTTCGCCCTGGCTGCGCTTTCCTTGAAATAAAGGGAGTATTGTATAATCCTACCTGCATTCCGCAGACATTCCTATGGTGGGCAAACCCTGCCGTAGCTGTAAACGACCACTATCAGAGCGTGTTCCCGCCTGACATAAACGCCGTGTTCGACCATGGCAAGCGCGCCGTGTCGAGCTTCCCTATAGCAACAGGCACATACTACAAGATGGATTACTCTGCAGGTGTGGACATTTCAAACTACAAAAACATAAAAGTGCCGACATCATACATGGCTGTCAACTCAAAATATGACTTTGAAGGCGGTTATGAGAACGACTCTCATGGAGGTATGCTACATGTGGCAAGCCACCATCTTTCACCAGGAAAGAAGCAATGGACATGGGGAAACGGAGATTTCGGACAGGCATGGGACCGCAATCTGACTGACTCTGACGGCCCTTATATAGAACTTATGGCTGGAGTCTACACTGAAAACCAGCCAGATTTCACATGGCTTATGCCTTACGAAGAGAAACATTTCACGCAATATTTCATGCCTTACCGTGAACTTGGTGTAGTGAAAAACGCATCGCGCGACCTTATAATGAACATTGAGAGCGTTGTTGACGGAGTAAATCTGAAAGTATTTGCCACACATCGTATGCAAGTAAGCATAGTCTTGCGAACTGACAACGGCGACATCTACATGGAGAAAGACGTGACGCTAAGCCCAGAAGATGTCTTTAGCGAAACCATAAACGTGGGCAGCGCAAGGTTTGACGAACTGACTCTTGAATTGTATTCAACTGAAGGAAACAGACGAAAGCTGAATCTTACATGGCATGCCGAGCCTGACGAGATACGGCCTATACCTGACGCAGCTGAAGCGGCACTCTTGCCTGCAGAAGTAAAGACATGTGAACAGCTATATCTCACTGGTCTGCATCTTGAGCAATACCGTCATGCCACGTATAGCCCTGTTGACTATTACGAAGAGGCTCTGCGCAGAGACCCGCTTGACTACAGATGCAACAATGCTCTCGGATTATGGTATATACGCAAAGGGCGCTTTGACTTGGCAGAGAAATATATTCGTGTAGCGGTAAGTGTTATAACACGACGCAACCCGAATCCATACGACGGAGAACCGATATACAACCTTGCGCTTGCATTGGAGTTTATGGGGCGCTCGGCTGAAGCCTACGAACTTTACTGGAAATCTACATGGAACAAGGCATGGGCAGATGCCGGCTATTACTCTGCAGCACGTCTGTCGCTTGCAGACAAACGGCTTGAAGACGCGCTTGAGGAAACTGACCGATGCCTTATAAACAACTGGCACAACCACAAGGCACGTGCGCTGAAGGCTACCGTTCTGCGTTGTCTTGGCCGCAAGGAAGAAGCGTTGGCGTTGTGCGACGAGTCGCTGAAACTCGACCTATTCAACTACGGTTGCCGTTATGAAAAATATCTGCTCACAGGTTCTGAGGCAGAGCTTGACGAGATAAAGCTGCTGATGCACGGAATGCCTAACAACTATGATGAGCTGGCTCTCGATTATGCTCATGAAGGGCGCAGAGAAGAAGCAATAGCCGTATGGGAAACGGCTATCGGAGAAGGTGCCGTTACACCAATGACCTATTATTACATGGCATGGTGTGGCTATGGCGATGAAGCGTATGTGAAAGCAGAACAAGCATGTCCTGACTATTGTTTCCCTAATAGCTTGTCGGCTGTGCTTGCATTAAAAGCAGCAATAGCTGCACGCCCTGAAGACGCCCGTGCCCCTTATTATTTAGGCTGCCTTTATTACGACAAGCGTCAGTATGATGAAGCTATCGCCTTGTGGCATACCTCTGCACAGCTTGACACAAAGTTCCCTACCGTATGGCGCAACCTTGCGTTGGCTTTGTTCAACAAACGCGGAGAGAACACTACAGCACTTGAATACATGGAACGCGCTTTCAGTCTTGACACGTCAGACTCACGCGTGTTTATGGAACTAGACCAGCTCTACCGACGACTGCAAAAGCCTCATGTCATGCGTCTTGACAATCTTCGCAAATATCCGGAACTGGTTTCACGTCGTGATGACCTTGTGCTTGAGGAAGCCACCCTACTCAACCAGACTGGGCATTATGAAGATGCGCTACAGCTTATTGACGGTCATGTGTTCCATCCCTGGGAAGGTGGCGAAGGCAAAGTGTCGGCACAATATCAGATATGCCGCACGGAACTTGCAAAAAAGGCATTGGCAACAGGCGACTATAACACCGCTATAGAACAGCTTAAGCAATGTCTTGAATATCCTCACCACTTGGGAGAAGGAAAACTCTACGGCGCACAAGAAAACGACTTCAACTATTTGCTCGGTTGCGCTTATGAGGCAATGGGCGATGAACATTCAGCCAAAAGCTATTGGACAATGGCAACGGAAGGGCCTCAGGAACCAGCTGCAGCCATATACTATAACGACGCTAAGTCTGACAAGATATTCTATCAAGGACTTGCTTTGATAAAGTTAGGCAGACGCGACGAGGCTAACGGCCGTTTCCACAAGCTTGTGAACTACGGCAAGAACCATCTGTTTGAAAAGCAGGTAATGGACTATTTCGCAGTGTCTTTGCCCGATTTGCTTATCTGGGAAGATTCGCTCGATAGCCGTAACCGTCTGCATTGCTGCTACATGCTGGCATTGGGTTATCTTGGTCTGGGAGACCTCAGACACGCCTTACGCTATCTCGATGAAGCAGAAAACATGGACATAAACCATCAGGGTGTGCAGGCGCTTCGCACGTTGCTTAGTCTTGGCCTAATCTGACATTTACAATAGTGTGACCGAGAAAGACAAAAAGCGAAACCTATGTTGCGAACTTTGGAAATTTATACGTATATTTGTGCGTCTGAACATGACTGAAACATGAAACATAAACCATAATGCAAGATGAAAAAACTAATACTTCTGATATTCGCTTTCCTTCCTGCAATAGCCATATCACAGACTATCGACTTGTCAGGAGAATGGAATTTTACTATAGGCGACAAGCCCGAATACAATGATCGTATCAAGTTGCCGGGATCTATGCTTACAAACGGGAAAGGAAATGCCGTATCAGTCGATACTAAATGGACAGGAAGCCTTTACGACTCTTCCTTCTATTTTAATCCTTATATGGCGAAGTATCGTGTAGAAGGCAACATGAAGTTTCCGTTTTTCCTCACTCCTTCGCGTCATTATGTTGGCGTAGCATGGTATGGGAAATCTGTAGACATACCTAAAGCGTGGCGCAAGCGTCGTATTATTCTTCATCTTGAACGCCCTCATATAGAAACTACGGTATATGTCAACGGCAAAGAAGCAGGTAGAGACTCGTCGTTGAGCGTGCCCCATGAATTTGACATAACGCCGTTTGTCATGGCTGGCAAGAGCAACAAGATTGACATAAGGATATATAACGGCATAGAGAATGTGTGCGTCGGCCAGGATTCGCATAGTGTGTCTGACCAGACACAAGGCAACTGGAACGGCATAACTGGCAAGATTTGCCTTGAAGCAAAGCCTAAAGAACATATTCCCGACGAGTTGAAACCAAAATTGAAATAATTTCAATCATCGGATTCTTTGTCTACCTATATCAGCACGAGACACAATGCATATATATCCTTAATTCTTGTCTATAGCTAATCATGTGAGTACTACTAGCAGAGTACCGCAGTACTAACGCGGAAGTACTACAGTACTAGCGTGAGAGTACTGCAGTACTAGCGTAGGAGTACTGATGGAAATCTACCAGTAGATCTTTTCTACATACGCATCAAAGGTCATATCTTCGGTTACTCCAACTTGTTTAAGCGTGTCTAGAATAAACTTTTGCTCTTCTGGAGAAAGCAGACTCTCGCCTCTTCTCCGCATAAAATAAGAATTTCTGCCGAACTTACCCTTCAGTCGCATCATGAACAACTGATATTGCGATGGGTACATCTTCTTTTGGAAATTGGTAAATCCCTTGGCAAACAATACAGGATTACAATCACGATAATAACTGCAGTTACCATCTTTACTACAAAAACGTGGCTTCAACAGAAGAAGACAGTTTTCGTCTTCATTATCAAGCAATAGCTGATAGGCTATCTGACGGAGACAGCTTTTTGCCATTGGACAATCTGTAAATTGACAAACTGCATAACGGCTCGGTATTATTTCATCCTTATACTTCTGCATACATGATTATATATTACTTAATTGAATGCCATTTTCAAAATGAGAAATGCTATACGGTCACATTTGATATAT
Organism: Prevotellaceae bacterium; assembly: GCA_030523165.1. Classification (GTDB taxonomy): domain Bacteria; phylum Bacteroidota; class Bacteroidia; order Bacteroidales; family Bacteroidaceae; genus Prevotella. The sequence goes on along the minus strand of JAUNIZ010000038.1, from coordinate 4,859 downwards.
GGCACAACGCATTTTCTATTACACCATAAAATAATCGGCGTGACGGTTTGAAATGTAAATGCCACACACTGATGCCTGCGGGTACATCGCGCCGTTTTCTGTAAGACGTATGCCCAGACGAGGGAAGTCGAGCAGACGGCAAACGGTGAAGATTGTTTTCTGATCGGGCAACGAAGGGTAGCCGACTGCAGGGCGTATGCCTTGATATGCAGCCTTATACATCTGCTTGATGTTAAGTTGCTCGTTTGGTGAGTAAGCCCATAGGTTTCGGCGAACTTCGGCATGAAGCCATTCGCTGGTTGCCTCTGCCAATCGGTCACCAAGGCTTTGCAATAGCAATGATTGGTATTGGTCGCCCGATTGCTTAAGTTGTTCGAGATGGTTTATGAATGATTCGGATACGGTAATTGCAAAGACTCCGATATGGTCGTGGAAACCTTCTGGAGCAACGTAATCGCACAACGCTGCACAATGACCTGAAGCTCCGGGCTTGCGCTGACGAGGTGTAGGAATGAATATGTCTTCAAACTTTCCTTTGTCTGCAACAATCTCGCAGTTATTGCAGATATTGATTTTGTCTTTATCGGCTACACGTCTTGCAACGATTCCGTTCTCTGTTCCGTATGCGTCATAGAAAGCGACTTCGGCACGCATGTAGTGGGTATTCATTATCGTGTCGAGCAACGCTTCGGCTTCGTTCTTTATGCTTTCTGCTTCTGACGAGCCACGACGCACGCCCCACAGGTTAAAGAAATGAATCCAGTTGATATATGGTCTGACATCAGACAATTTTATATTGTCCATCAGCTTAAGACCCTTATATGTCGGTGCTACAATCGTTTCGTTTTTCCAGTCGATAGCGTGGCGCATTGCCAATGCCTGCTGTTCGGTAAGAGATGTAGTTTCCTTGCGCTCCATCGTCTGCCTCAGCTGTTCCTGTTCAAACTTAAGACAAGCTATGGTATGGGCACGCTCGCTTCCGTTTAGCTGCATAGCCAGCACAGGATTCTGTGCTGCATCCTTTACGTGAAAGACAGGGCCATCGTATAGAGGTGCTATCTTAACGGCTGTGTGTAGAGCAGATGTGGTTGCGCCACCTATGAACAACGGAACACTGATACCTGCCTTACGCAGTTCAGAAGCAATGTTGCACATCTCGTCGAGCGAAGGCGTAATCAGTCCACTAAGCCCTATGAAGTCGGCTTTCGTTTCAATAGCGGCTTTTACTATCTGTTCGGCTGTTACCATTACGCCAAGGTCAGTAACGTTGAAGTTATTGCATGCAAGCACTACGGCTGCTATGTTCTTGCCTATATCGTGCACATCGCCCTTAACGGTAGCCAACAAGTAATTGTTGTTCTTTCCGCTTTCGGCATTGTCTGTTGTAGCTTTCGATTTCTGGTCATCGCTGATATGGGGCAAAAGTATGTTCACAGCCTGTTTCATTGTGCGTGCTGTCTTGACCACCTGTGGAAGGAACATCTTGCCTGCTCCGAACAAATCACCGACTATTGACATGCCTTTCATCAACGGTCCCTCGATGATTTCCTGTGCCGAAGCATATACCCGTAGCGCCTCGGCTATGTCTTGCTCAAGATATTCGCTATCACCTTGTTTCAATGCTGTTGTAAGACGGTCTTCCAATGGCATCAGACTACGGTCAGCAACTGTTTCCTGCTGCTGTGCTGCCTGCTTGTCCTTGTATTTTGCAGCGATGTCAACAAGCCGTTCCGTTGCGTCTTCACGTCGGTAAAGCACAGCATCTTCAAGCGCATCAAGCAAGTCTTTTGGTATGTCTGAATACATAACCTTTGTTGAAGGATTGACTATCGCCATGTCCAAACCTGCCTTTATCGCATGATAAAGGAATACGGCGTGCATTGCTTCGCGCAGGTAGTTGTTGCCTCTGAATGCAAACGAAAGATTGCTCACACCACCGCTGACTTTCGCTCCAGGAAGGTTGTTGTGTATCCATTCGGTAGCACGGATAAAGTCGAGCGCATAGGCATCGTGCTCTTTCATGCCCGTCGCTATCGTCAATACATTCGGGTCAAAGATTATATCTTGTGGGTTGAATCCTATTTTTTCTGTCAGCAGGCTATAAGCGCGCTGGCATACGGAAATCTTTCTTTCATAGGTAGTAGCCTGACCTTCTTCATCGAACGCCATGACAACAAGCGCAGCACCAAGCTGTTTCACGCGTCGTGCATGTTCGATAAATATTTCTTCGCCTTCCTTAAGCGAAACCGAGTTGACTATAGCCTTGCCTTGAACGCATTTGAGAGCAGCTTCTATAACATCGAAACGAGACGAATCAATCATCCACGGAAGTCGCGCTATCTCTGGGTCAGACGCCATAAGGTTGAGGAAGTTTACCATTTCCGTCTTTGAGTCGAGCATTCCATCATCCATATTAACGTCAAGTATCATCGCTCCGTCGCGCACTTGCTTGCGGGCGATTGCAAGGGCATCGTCGTAAGACTTCTCGTTTATAAGTCGAAGAAACTTGCGGCTACCAGCTACGTTGCATCTCTCGCCAACATTGATGAACGCTCCGTTTGCGTTAAAGCCTTCAAGCCCAGCAAGCCAAGGCAGCGTTACGCTTTTATGTTTGCGCACATCAGTATGTCTGCTGACCGCTTCCGCTATTGCACGTATATGTTCAGGAGTAGAGCCACAGCAACCACCAACGAAGTTCACAAGATGTTCGTCGGCAAAACGGGCGATGCTTTGAGACATGGTTGCGGGTGTCTCGTCATATTTTCCCATTGCGTCGGGTATTCCTGCATTAGGATATGCACTTGTGTAGCAAGACGACAAGGAAGACAGCTGGCGTAGGAACGGCAACATCTGGGCTGCTCCGAATGAGCAATTAAGACCGACGGAAAAGACTCCTGCATGTGCAGTAGACGTGACAAAAGCTTCGAGCGTCTGTCCTGAAAGCGTTCTCCCGGCAGCATCGGCAACCGTTACGGAAAGCATTATCGGCAGCGATTTACCCGTATTTTCAAAAGCGATGCGAGCAGCCTCCAATGCAGCTTTAGCATTAAGCGTGTCGAATATTGTCTCGATAAGCAGAATGTCTACGCCACCGTCAATAAGCGCAGCTATCTGCTCGGTGTATGCAGCGCAAAGTTCGTCGAAGGTTACGGCTCGTGCAGCTGGGTTTTCCACATCGGGAGACATTGACGCGGTCTTACCTGTTGGGCCAACGGAACCAGCCACAAAGCGTGGTTTGTCTGGTGTCAGTCGTGTCATGCGGTCAGCCTCGTTGCGTGCAATCTTTGCAGCAGAAATGTTTATCTCACGCACATAGTCATGCGTTCCGTATTCCGACTGCGACACACGCTGCGCACTGAATGTATTTGTCTCTATTATGTCCGACCCTGCTTCAAGATATGCTCGGTGTATTTTAGCGATTGCGTCGGGGCGCGTAATCGAGAGTATGTCGTTGTTGCCTTTCTGACGAACGGGATGGTCAGCAAGCATAGTGCCACGAAACTCTTCTTCCGTGAGCTGCAACGACTGTATCATTGTGCCCATCGCACCGTCGAGAATCATTATACGCTTGTTGAGAATCTGCTCTAATATATCTTTGGTTGCCATTGGTTTCAATTTTCGTTATTGAACGTTTTCGTTAAGCCTAATGAGCAATGATGAGCTTGCTCAATCATTGCCATGGCGAGAAAAGGTAGGATGAAATCCAAGATTTCCGTTTCCGCAAATGATGAACGCTAATATACCCTGCGTGCTATTTCCTCAACGCTTGCAGCAGCATTCATTGAGTAGAAGTGTATGCTCGGCACGTTTGCAGCCATGAGTTCGCGCGCCTGTGCAGCGCCCCATTCCACGCCTAGAGCCTTCACCTCGTCGTTGTTGCGACACTTCTGAAATTCCTTTGCAAGTTCTTCTGGATAGTCAATGCGGAATGTCTTTGGCAGAAGCGACTTCTGGGTAAGCGACGTTAGCGGCTTCAGTCCAGGAATGATTGGCACGGTGATATTGTTGTTGCGGCATCTTTCCACGAAATCAAAATACTTGCTGTTGTCGAAGAACATCTGCGTAACGATATATTTTGCACCTTCTTCAACCTTGGCTTTCAGATATTCCATGTCGGTATCCATATTCATTGCCTCTTCATGCTTCTCGGGATAACCGGCTACACCATAAGTAAATACTTCCGAAAGCGGAGTTGTTTCCGAGCCGTCTATCATTATGCCGTTGTTGAAATCGTTCACCTGACGACATAGGTCTATTGCGTTCTCATAGCCGTTTTCTGCTGCAACAAAACGGTTTTCTCCTCGCGCACGGTCACCACGAAGCACTAAAATATCGGTAATGCCAAGATATGACAAATCGATAAGTTCGTTCTCCAGGTCTGAGCGTGAGAAGTCGCTGCATATAACATGAGGCACGGTAGGTATTCCGTATTTTACTTTTATTGCAGCTGCTATTGCCGTTGTACCCGGGCGCTTACGTTCTGTAAACCGTTGGAACACTCCGTTTGATATTTCACGATACACAACCTCTGTCCTGTGTGTCGTGATGTTTATATAAGCAGGATTGAACGGCATCAGTCTGTCAATAGACTTGAATACCTGTTCTATACTCTTGCCTCTCAGTGGAGGAAGTATTTCAAAAGAGAAAGCAGTAGGATGCTCTGAAGCGAGAAATGATGCAACACTCATTACAAATAGTCTTTAATTTAATTTTCACTTTTATTGCTTGCCATGACCTGCTTGCCGCTGATATGCAACAATACATAATATATGCGCAGGTTGTTATTACAAAGGTAAATTATTTGAATCCTTAATTCCGCAACACTATAGTTTAACATTATTTATAAGTGCCTGAGCAAC
>JAUNIZ010000288.1 GCA_030523165.1 Prevotellaceae bacterium | reverse complement strand
AGAGTAGAGGAAATATGGACAAAATAATCTTTCGACCGCTATTGATTACAAATCCACCGAAACAATGGTCTTGCAGAAAAAAGCGAAACCGCAAGCGAGAATGACGAGTGTTTCAAGGGCATACCTTACTGCGACATTATCAAGGCATGGTTTGAGGTAACAGGAGGTGAGCCAGAAAAGGGAGAGCGCAACACAAAGCTGCACAAACTTGCTTCTCACTTGCGTTACATCACCGACAATGACGAGGCAACGATGCTCAGAGTGATGCCACGCTATGGGCTTGACAAAGCGGAGATGAAGAGCCTGATACACTCGGCTTGCACATCGAAGTTCTACTCAACTCCAAAGGAAATGAAGAAGGCTATAGCAAAGGCAATCGGAGAAGAGAACGTTCAGGAAGAAGACGTTTCCATGCCACCCGAAATGCCGAAGACGCTGCCACCGCTGATCAAGCTGCTTGTGTCGAGAACGCCCGATGTCTACAAGCCTGCCGTTGCCCACGCTGTGTTTCCTTCATTGGCAACCCATCTGCACAGAGTGAGATTCCGCTATATCGACAACAAGGAACACGAAGCCACGCTGATGAACGTGCTAATGGCTGGCACAGGAGCCGGCAAGGACTGCATAACCGAGCCTATTGACTATATCATGGCAGACATTCGCCGACGTGACGAGGAGAATCTAAGGCGTGAGCGTGAATGGAAGAACGAGGTAAACTCGAAAGGCTCCAACAAGGACAAGCGCCAGCGACCGGAAGGGCTGATTATACAGGAGATTGACCCCGACATGACTAACCCGGCTTTCGTGATGAGAACGGCAGAAGCTGACGGTCATTTCCTCTACACGAAGATGAACGAGATAGACCAGTTTGATTCGCTGAAAGGCAACGGAAACGGCAAACAGCAGTTCCAGATAATGTGTCTTGCGTTTGACCCTCGCAACCGCTACGGTCAGACGCGTGTGGGAACGCAGTCGGTAACGGAGAAAGTGCAGATACGCTTCAACTGGAACGCTTCGACAACTATCATGAAGGGAAAGAAATATTTCTCGCGTGTGCTGACCGACGGACCTATAAGCCGAATAAACTTCTGCACTATTCCCGAAAGGGAAATCGGAGCCGACATGCCAATCTACGGCGAGTATGACACTAGGTTTGAAAAACAGCTTAAGCCATATATCGACAATCTCTGCAAGGCAAGCGGAAGAGTGGTATGCAATGAAGCCTTTAGTCTTGCAAAACGTCTAAAAGAAGAATGTGCCGAATTCTCACGCCTGTCGCAGAGCCGAGTTTATGAGAATCTTTCGTTTAGAGCGTTGGTTATAGCGTGGCTGAAGGCTTGCGTGCTGTATGTTGCCAACGGCGAGAAGTGGGACAAATCGTTTGACGAGTTCATTCGCTGGAGCCTCAACTACGACCTTTGGTGCAAGATGCAGTTTTTCGGCAGCGCAATAGAGACAGCTGAAATGGAAATCGCAATGAACAGCCAGCGCAAGGGGCCTCGCAACATGCTTGAACTGTTGCCCGACGAGTTCACACGCGAAGATGCGGTAAGAATCAGACTTGAACAAGGCAAGAAAGAGAAAGGTGTGTATGATATGCTAAAGCAATGGAGACGCAGAAATTACATAGAGCGCACAGGCACAGACACTTATCGTAAACTAAAATACAACAATGTCTATGGAAATTGAACTTAACCGCATAGCCAAGCGCAGCGCCTACACGATAGGCAGGCTAACGATAGACGGAGAGTATTTCTGCGACACGCTGGAACCTACATGGCGCAACATAGGAGAAGGAAAACCTGGGGAAAAGATAGCGGGCAAAACCGCTATCCCCGAAGGTCGCTACCCTGTAGTAATAACCAAGTCGCCAAAGTTCGGCAAGTGGCTTCCGTTGCTCTTGAACGTTCCGATGTTCAGCGGAATACGCATACATGCAGGCAATACGGCTGCTGACACACAGGGCTGCATATTAGTGGGAGAGAACAAGGAGAAAGGCAAGGTCATTGACTCACGCGCTACTCTGCAAAGGCTAATAAAGAGAATGACAGAACGAGAAGAAGGCGAAGCCATGTGGATAACGGTTAAGTAAAGGGGACAGTTGGGACAGTTGGAACAGTTATTTTCTGAGGGGTATATCTAAAAAATAGTGTGAGTCAAAAACTGGCTCACGCTATTTCTTGACCCAGAGCAATGATGCAACCAAATATTTACTTTTTCATCATATCCTTCGTTATTCCCATCTATTTTTGTAACTTTGCAAATGATTAGTTTTGCAGACAAATGAATAACAAGAGTTTTATAACAGAGCTTTCACAGCGGTTGGGCTATACCCAAGACGATACCCAGAAGATGGTCAACACGTTGACAGATACCTTTACACACGCTTTTCAGCAAGGCGATAGTGTGACACTTCCGAACTTCGGAACGTTTGAGGTGAAGAAGCGTCTTGAGCGTGTTGTAGTTAACCCTGGCACTAAGCAGCGCATGCTCGTTCCGCCGAAGCTTGTTCTTAATTTCAAGCCGATAGCATCGTTGAAGGAGAAGATAAAGAACGGAGGACAGGCTAATGGCTAAGATATCAGTTCAAGAGCTTGCAAAGGCGATTTCCGCAAAACATGGATTGACCCAGACAGATGCCGAAGACTTTGTGTCGGCAATGTTTGACGTTATCAATAACGGGCTTCATGCAGACAAGGCCGTTAAGGTGAAAGGCATTGGCACGTTCAAGGTAATTGACGTAAGAGAAAGAGAAAGCGTCAACGTGAATACAGGTGAACGTGTGACGATAGAAAGTCATGGAAAGATTACTTATACTCCTGACCCAATACTTCGCGACTTGGTAAACAAACCTTTCGCAAAGTTTGAAACCGTTATACTTAATGACGGTCTGTCTGTTGATGAACTAAACAAGATTGGAGCATCTGAGATTGAAGAAAGCCAAGACGTTGAAGATGAACAGGAAACCGTAGAAGAAACGGAGCAAACAAGCGAGTTTACTATTTTCAATAAGAAGGTGGAAAACAATGCTTTAACGCCTGTAGCTGAAGAAAGCGTTGAAGAAGAAATTGATGCTGACGAAACAGAAAACATACCGTCAGAACCTATCACCGAAAGTATAGAAAATTCAGAAGAAACACCTTCGGATATAGTAGAAGAATCGGAAGAACAAGAGGTTGTTGCTGATGACAAGCCGCAGGAAGAAGCTGATGAAACAGAGCAAGTGGTTGTTGCTGTAAATGAAAAGACGAAAGACGAAGCTGCTGTAGTTGAAGAAACGGAAGAAGATGA
>JAUNIZ010000287.1 GCA_030523165.1 Prevotellaceae bacterium | reverse complement strand
CCAAACCAAAAAAATTATATAATATAAGGGACCAAAAAAAACTATAAATTAGCAAAAAGTTAAGTTTCCCTGCAATTGATAATAATAAGACTTGGATTATGCTCAGCTATGCCAATATGATTCTAAGGGTAGAATCATAGACTAGACGTGATATTTGCTTTTCTGAGTTGTTTGGTAATTAGGAAAATATTAAACAAGAAAATACCTAAGAAGTATGCTGAAGAAACTACTGATTATCGCATTGCTTCTATTGCCGGCAGGTGATGCCGTACATGCGCAGAATGTAGCGTTAAAGACAAATACGTTATATTGGGCGACAACGACAGCCAATTTGGGTGTAGAAGCATCGTTGGGAAAGAAGCACACAGTCCAGCTGTTCTACGGTCTGAACCCGTGGAAGCAGTCAGGGGGTGACGGCTCCAGCCTTCGCCACTGGCTGATAATGCCAGAGTACCGCTACTGGTTCTGCCAGAGCTTCAACGGCTGGTTCGTCGGCGCCCACCTGATGGGCGGCGAGTTCAACGCCGGCACCGTGGAGCTGCCTTTCGGACTGTTCCCCGAACTTGAGGACCACCGCTATGAAGGCTGGTACGCAGGCGGCGGTCTGACCGCAGGCTACCAGTGGGTACTGTCCAAGCACTGGAACGTGGAGGCGTCAATGGGCGTTGGCTACGACTACATCAAGTACGACAAGTTCAAGTGCGGCACCTGCGGCGAGAAGATAAAGTCCTCTCACACCAACTATTTCGGCCCTACGAAACTCGCCCTGTCGGTACTCTACATATTCTGACGCAAACAACATCCGCCAAACATAAAAAGAAACGAAAATGAAGAAACATATAATCAGAACCCTCGTTCTCTCCACGGCGCTGTCCGTACCGTCGCTTAGTCATGCTGACGGCGTCAGCACCTGCCGCAGCTTTGCCGGCGGCGGCATCAGCGTAAACGGCATCGACGTGTCCCAGAGCGGCGGCTACATGACGCTGAGCCTCGGAATAAACCTCGACTCTCTCGACCTGCCGTCTAACAACCGCCTTGTCTATACCCCTTACGTAAAGACAAACGACGGCACGGTAAGCATGCCGAAGATAGTGATAAACGGCAGGAAGCAGCAGATAATGTACAACCGAGGCGTTGACGCAGGAGCCTACGGCACCGACGCTACAATCGTGAAGCGTGAGAACGGCAAGAGCCAGCAGGTAGACTATGTGGCTTCCGTACCGTTCACATCCAGCCTGCTCAACTACGACGTGATGATACATGAGGATCTCTGCGGATGTGGTGACAGCCTCGACGGCAACGACTACGCTCTCAAGCGTCGCCGCCAGCCAGTGGCTGCCTTCGTGAAGCCTGCAGCTGAAGCCGTTAAGGTGCGTCATATAGACAAGCGCGCCTACATCGACTTCCCTGTAGACAAGACCGAGCTTTATCCTGAATACCGTCGTAACCCGGCAGAGCTTGACAGCATTATAAACACTATAAACATGGTGAAGAACGACCGCAACCTTACCGTAAGCGGCATCAACATCCACGGTTACGCTTCACCTGAAAGCCCTTACGAGCACAACGACTATCTGGCACGCACCCGTGCGCAGACACTGAAAGACTATGTGCGCCAGCTGGTGAAGCTCGACGACGCATTGTTCAGCGTGTCACACACCACTGAGGACTGGGACGGCCTTCGCCGCTATCTCCGTGAGAGCAACATAGAACACAAGTCAGAGATACTTGCCATTGCCGAGGACGAGACGATAGATCCTGACGCACGCGAATGGCGCATAAAGATGAACTACCCTGAAGAGTACAAGTTCATGCTTGCCACATGGTATCCGGCACTTCGTCATTCCGACTACCATATTACATATAAGGTGAAGCCGTTCGACGTCGAGGAGGCAAAGGCACTTATAAAGACCAAGCCTCAGCAGCTGTCACAGCAGGAGATGTTCTTGGTAGCGCAGACCTATGAGCCAGGCTCTACGGAGTTCAACGAGGTAATGGAAATAGCGGTACGTATGTTCCCTGATGACGAGACCGCCAACCTTAACGCCGCCTGCACCCGTCTTAACGCCGGCAATGCCGATGCAGCAAAGCCATATCTCGACAAGGCAGGCAACAGCGCGGAGGCAGACAACGCAAGAGGAATCTACGAACAGCTGAAGGGCAACGAGAGCGCGGCGAGGTCATACTTCAAGTCAGCGAAAGACGCAGGCCTTAAGGCAGCTGAAGAGAACCTTCAGAACATGGATCTTTAGTGAAGGCACTCATAAAGACGTAGATACGTATTAGTGAAATACAGAAATACATAATAGACAAAATTCATTTACCAATTAAAATTTAACAGACATGAACAAAAAATTGAAATTGTTCTCCTTCGCGTTGGCAGCGCTGGCGCTTGGAGCATGTTCCAGCGAAGACGCTATTGTAGACAGCAACGATGGCAAGGGATTCGCTGAAAACGGCAAAGGTTATGTAGCAGTAACAATCAATTTGCCTACTCGTAGCGCATCAAGCACTCGTACTAATGAAAATGACCAGACTAGTGACGGTAAAGCTAGCGAATATGAAATCAAGAATGCTACACTTCTTCTCTTTACTGGAAGTGCAAGCGGCACTGAGGCTAGTGCTGAATTCAAAGCAGCTTATGATCTTGATATTACACAGACAACACCTACAGATAAAGACGATGACCAGATAACAACACAGGTAAGTAAGGTAAAAGAGATTAACTCTTTATCTGCATCTAAAATCTATGCGCTTGTCGTATTGAATCATAATAACATTTTCACTATTAATGCTGATAATACAATTAATATAGGTACGTCGCCAACTGCATTTAGTGGTACTTTTGCGCAATTCACAGCGCTGACAGTTTCTTCTGCAGAAGCTATGACTACTAACGGCATATATATGGCAAATGCTCCTGTCGTAAGCACTGCAGGAACAGTGTATGGCGGTGAAGTTACTATCCTCAAAGAAGTAACAGACAATATTTACAAGACAGAAGCACAAGCTTTAGCGAATACAGCTGCTGACATTATTGTAGAAAGAGGTGTTGCAAAGATTGAACTTACACAAAATAGTAGTTCTAATACTACTCTGCCTGTAGGCGATAAAACATTGCCATTTGAAATAACATCTTGGGTGGTTGCAAACAAGAATACAAGTTCTTTTATTGTAAGAAACTGGAATCAGTCACCTGTTAATCAAGAGACTTTCTATGGTGACAGTTGGCTTAACCTTATGTCTGTGAAGTGCACCCAAAAAGTTGGACATAAAACTTGGTAGTGTTGTAAATGAGGCA
>JAUNIZ010000037.1 GCA_030523165.1 Prevotellaceae bacterium | reverse complement strand
GTTCAAATGAGTAAAAACAAGTGTTGAAATGGGTAAAAACGAAATAAGTTGGAGCAATTGCCATGAATATGACAATCGCTCCAACCGGTGTCATTATTAATAGAGTATTTTATAGATATCGTGCTTAGAAAGCGACTTTAAACATTGCACCGAACACGCTGCGAGAGCCTCCTACGTATGTAGGGAAGCCTATGTTGCGGCCACTGTTGCCTGCGTCAACGATGTACTTCTCGTCAAGCGCGTTTCTGCCGAACAGGCTTATGTCGTAAGAAACCTTGCCCGGTGAGAAGTGGTAGCCGAGCGTAAAGTTGAGAAGACCGTAGGCGTCTTGTGTGAGAGACTCGTCATTGTCGTCATCGAAGTATATCTTTGACTTCCAAGTGTAGGTTGGAGAGAAATACAGGAATGCGGTGTTTGATGTAGGTACCGTAAGGTTGCATCCTAATGCGAATGTGTTCTTAGGTGTCAGACGGAAGCGGTTGCCGGCGTATTCCTGTGCGTCGCCGTTCTCGTCAGTATCGTTGAACTTCGCGTCGTTGTATGCGTAGGTAGCGAAAACATTGAACATGTCGCATGGAGCATAGCGTAGTGTTCCTTCAAAGCCTAGAGAATGGGCACGTCCTGCGTCTATTGCCTTTGACACTTTAGCCACGCTTCCCTCCTGATTAACCAGTGACGTAGACTGGAAATGGTACCAGTCATAGTAGTAAACGCAGATGTCGTAATAGAGATTGCGCGTTGCATAGCCCTTGATACCTGCCTCGTAGTTCCAGATAATCTCTGGTTTAAGACGTGAAACTTCGTCAGGATTGTTGCTGAAAGCTATCACTCCAGGACGGCGGCCGCGCGAAACTGAAGCGTAAATGTTGTTGCGCTTGAACATGTAGTTCAGGGCGAAACGGCCTACCCAAGACAGATAGTCTTTCTGAACCCACACTTTCTCGCCGTTTACGCTAGGATAATAGAGCAGTGCACCGAATGGGCTAAGGCTTGTGTCTGTGCTTGAAGCGTAGCCGGAACGCTGATGCTCGTATGTTCCGCGCAGTCCGAGCGTTGCAGTAAGTCCCTTTGCTATAGTCCAAGAACCGTCGGCAAAGATGTCTACAGAATGGTTCTGTGCATAGTTTCCGGCGTTTTCGCTGTAGTTGTCAGTTAAAGATGCGCCTGAAAGAGACTTGATTTGTGAAATCAGCTGACCGGCAGAAGAGCTTGTGTCGATGCCTAAGAGAGAGAGCAAATCGTCAAGACCAAGAGACATGTTTAGCTGTCCTGTAAGTTCTTTGATTGCTGCGTCGAGGTCGCCGTATATGTCAGGAACATTCGTAGCCTTGTCGCCTGCGCTGTAGCTGAACCAGTTGTTTGCCATAGCCAGCATGTCGCTCTCCTTGCTTGCGATAAGCTGTACAATCTGGCTCTTGTATAGATTGAGGAAAGCGCCATAGGTAGGAATAGAAGAAAAGTCGTAGTTGCTGATATAATCAACCAATGACTGATATGTCTCCGAGTTAAGATATGAAGAGAACTGGCTAGCCAACTGGCTCTGTATGTATGCAGGATAGAGATATTGCAGATTGGAGTTGAGGTCTACTTCCTGCTTTACGCTCTCGTAGAAGTAGCTTGCACCGACAAAAGCCTTTAGCGGTCCGCGATTGTCAAAGTTAAAGCGTATCTCTTCGCTAGCCTGTATTCCGCTAGCTTCTTCGGTACATTTCAGCAACGGGAGATATGTACCGTCAGCGTCAAAATTCTCTTTGCTGCTGTATCCGCGCACACCCGTCAAAGACGTAAGAGTCCAAGAATCGCTCAGTCGGGTGCTTAGATTAATCAGTCCGCCGCCGATATGGCGCTTTATGCCTAGCCATTCTCCTTCTTCAAGATTGGCTGTAGAATTGGCGTCGAATATGCCTTCGGTAGACGCATAGCCGTTTTCCGGAGCGAACAGCTTGCTCTTGAAAGATGTGCCTGGATAATTGTCATACTGGTAATCAAGCACAAGGTCGAGCTTTGTGTTGTCTCCCAAATAATAGCGTGTAGAGTTTCTCAACGCCAAAGAACTCTTTCCGTTGAGACGTCCGCCTGCCTCGTTCTTGATGTATCCGTCGTGACGGTCATAGCTAACGGCAAAGCGATTCAATAGTTTATTGCTGATAATCGGTGTGTTCAATACTCCCGAAACACCGAACTGATTACGTGTGCCGTAGTTAATGCTGAATTCTCCGCTCAGTTTGTTGGTAGGTTTCTTGCGGATAAGGTCTATTGCTCCGATTTCAGCGCCACGTCCGAAGAGCGTTCCCTGTGGGCCTTTTGTCACTTCAACGCGGTCCATATCAAACAATTCTACCTGTGAACTCTGTGTACGGAAGTTAGGAACACCGTCGAGGAACACCGATACACGCGGCTGTGAAGTGGCAGAACCGTCGTCGCTGGTTACTCCGCGCACAGCGTAGCTAGAGTTGTTCGGACTTTGCTGCTGTATCTGTATACCTGGAATAAGCGCAGACACCTGGTCCATCTGATTAAGGTTAAGAACGCTAAGCAGTGAACCTGTAACGGCGCTGACCGATGTAGGAATCTCCACCGTACTCTGATGGCGTTTCTGTGTTGTAACGACTACTTCGCCAAGTGCCAGTTCATTGATTTTCTCTTGTACGCTTGCACTGTCATTGACGTGCATTTCTTTGACGGAAGCGTCTACATTGTTCCCGTCGTTGACCCCAGCGTTGGCGGTCATTGTTGACATCAGTGCAGACAGACAAAGTGCACTGGCTGCATAATACTTCTTTTTCATTACCTTTTTAATTATACTTTATATAGTTGATTAGTCTTACTTATATAGTTGAATATTATACTTTATATAGTTTATTGGATATAATACACCCGATCAGATAGACTTATTTCTTTACTTTATCAATCGGGCAGAATCTGTTCATGCAGTATATTCTATAGATTAATTACGATATTGTTGTCTTCCGGAGTGAGGTCTGTCCAGAGATATTTTGATATATGCTTGAAAATATACGCATATTTCCATGAATACTTCTTTATCTTTGCTGCGGTAGCGTTAATCAGCTGCTGTTTGCCTGAAGGCATCTTCTCGTCACCGCCCAAGTGTGCCAGATATGCGTCGGAAATTATGTCGCAGGCTTCCTTTCTAATACTGTCAGGAATTGTCTTAGGTAGCATTCCGCCTACAATATTATATATACCGGTCCGCGCGTAGTCCTTTGCATATTCGCCGAAACTCTTTCCTCCGGAGATGCCCATGCCAGTTCCCGTCAGGTGTTTTGTCTTTATTATCAGTTTGTTACCGCTTAGCGTAACCGTTCTATAGGGCGAAGGATAAGAAACCAACGAGCCTGTTTCTATGTCATACAGCGACCCTCTCTTTGATATATCCTGTGAATGGAAGTGTCCCGTAAACACTATCTTTATGCCAAGACGTGACAGCATGTCAGCATGCTTGCGCCACTTGTCAACGAGATATTCCCTCATCGCTTTTTCTTGCCATGTCCAGTGCTGCACAATACCGTGATGCATCATTGCCAACATACGCATTCCTTTCTTGCGTGCATCCTTTGCCTGCTCCTTTATAAAGCTTACGGTTTCCTTTTTCAGCCTGCCCGCCGTCACACAGATATTCTTCTGGTAACTGTTGTTCTCGTATTCGCAGGCATCAAGACAAAGCAATCGCACATCTTCGCTAAGCTGAACCACATAACTCAAAGAGCTAGTGTCACGCGCAATGGCTTGACCGTAACCGTAATCGTTGTATATCTTTGCAAACTCATCTGCCTTTGGCGTAGGCACGCGTCGGGTAACATTCCCGTCGAATTCTACGGCATGCGGATTGTCAACATCGTGATTGCCGGGAATGACAAACACCTGTATTCCAGCCGACTTTATCCTTTTAAGATATTTGTCACATAGCATCTTATGTGAGACGGTCTCACCGTCTTTCGTCAAATCACCGGTTATCAACAGATATTGCGGATGCTGTTTCAGAATGTTTTCCGTCACTTTTTCCATCAACATAGGGCTTTCCTTAAGCATCTTCCTGTCTCTCGACACATAATCAGTGAATGCTTTTCCGTCATTCTTCAATAATTCAGGACTCATTAAATGCGTATCAGAAACAACCATCATCGTAATATCCTTACTCGCTTTTGCGCATGAAGTCAAAAGCAATAACAATGCTAAAAGACCATTAACCTTTATTTTCATATCTCACTCTAATTTGTGATGCAAAAGTAATGGCACGATAATGTGAAATGTATACAGATGTATTACATTTCGGCTACGTAATACTACCGAAATACTACATTAATAAATATGGAATTTATATTTAGCATATATTACGAAAAAATATTGTTTCAATGCCTGCAAGACACAAGTTGTTCTTTTCAATGCGAGCAAGATACAAGATTGTTTCAATGCCATGCAACATGCGTAAATAAAAAAAGAGTGGAACAGAAAAACAATATTCCGTTCCACTCTTTAATAATAAAATTAACTGCTATTTTACCGTTAGCTGCGTCTTTACAGCCTTCATTCCGTCAGTAGAAGTAGTGAGTACGACTTTGCCCGGCTCTTGCTTTGAACGCAAGATTACGGTTGCCGTTCCGTTGTACAAGCATCGTGTATTGCCTACGCTAAGTTCATCGCTTGTGATATCACCGTTTATTACACCGACAATCTCCGCTGGTCCACTTACACTAAAGGTAAGCTTTTGTCGTGCGCCATAATCGCGTCTGCCCTTTTTGTCTACTGCAACAATACGGACATGTTGCAGATCCATACCGTCGGCAGACCAGTTTTGATTGTCTGCCTCTGCTTTCAAAGCAACAGCATCGCCTGTGGTTTCTATTTTATGACGCGCTACAACAGAACCATTGTTATATGCTACAGCCTCTATTTTGCCTGCCTCATACTTCACATTATCCCATTTTATACGGTTACGCTGCTTTGGATTGTCCTTATCGTTAACCTTCTTGCCTATGCTTTTCCCGTTTACAAACAGTTCAACTTCGTCTGCATTCGTGTAGGTATATAATGACAATGTGCTTCCTGCCTTGCGGTTCCAATGCTCAGAGATACTTTCTGTACCTACCTTAACGTCATTCCACACGGTGTTGTCGTCGCTGTCAATGATTCCAATGTGTACCAACGGCTCTTCTTCCTTGAATATACTTCTAAGGAAATAAGCCATAGGTTTAGGTTCAAGAGATATGTCGAACACGCCGTGCGCCCAGCCCTTTGCCGGCCATCCGTTGGATTCTCCAAGGTAATCAATCATTCCCCAATACGCAAGACCTACTACCTTGTCAAGATTCATCTCATAATAATTCGGTCCCATCATGGCTGTATTAGCCTCGCTTTGATAGAAAATCATATTAGGAAAACGTTTGCTATCGCCAGGAAAATACATGTAACGGTAGTTATATGCCGCTATATCGGTTTCATGTACTAACGGAGCAGGCAGTGAATCTGTCTGTAGGTTTCTGCCACGCGGGTGCATTGCAACAGTTACAGGCCTTGTTGTGTCATAACGGTTAAGCAATACCTTTTGCATACGGTATGGTGTAACGCCCCAATCTGCATACGGTATATTCCAGTAAGTCTGTAGTTCGTTGCCAAGACTCCACATTACGACAGAAGGATGGTTACGGTCTCTACGTATAAATTCAGGTATGTCGTGTTGCCATAGATTCTCCCACTCTATTCTTCCCCCGGCAAATTTAGTAAGCCATTTATCGTATAGTTCGTCTACAACAAGCATTCCATATTTATCACATAAATCGAGAAACGATTTGCTATATGGATTGTGTGAAGTACGTACATGGTTGAAGCCAAATTCCTTAAGCATCTGTATTCGCTTCTCCATAGCACGCGGATAAGCCGCAGCACCGAGAGCACCGAGAGTGTGGTGATTGGCTATACCTTTTAGTATTACCTTCTTTCCATTTAGCTTGAATCCGAATGAAGGAGAGTATTCTATTGTCCTTACACCGAACTTCTCGTTCACTTGGTCTGCAACGGTTCCATCCTGTCGAAGCAATGTCAGTTTTGCTTCATACAAGTATGGCGTTTCACAACTCCAAAGATTAGGGTTATCGATTACAATGCTATCTACTTTATATTCATTGATTTTCTGTCCTCTGTTATAAGGCAATTGGTTTGTTTTATCATAAACAACATTGCCCGCAGCATCAATAATCTTTGTATTGACATTAAGATTCTCTACTTTCTCATAGCAAGCCATCTCTGCCTGTACCATAATTACGGCTTTAGTTTCATTTGCCACAGGCGTTGTTATATAGAGAGGATTGCGGGTAAAATACTGTTGAGCGTCAGTAATTATAAGATTTACATCACGGAACAGTCCTCCACCAGTATACCAACGAGAGTTTTCAGGCTTTTGCGTATTTGCCTTTACAGCAATAACATTATCTTGTCCGTATTTAAGTAGCTTGCTTATATCAATGTCAAAACCGATGTAGCCATAATCCGTTCCACCGATTCTTTCACCGTTTAGATAAACATCTCCTACAAGCATTATGCCTTCGAAGTCGATAATCACTCTTTTATCTTTCCATGATGCATCAGGATTTATGGTTTTCCTATACCATCCTATACCCATTTCCTTGAATCCACGTGAGCTCAATCGGCTTTTTACATTGCTTGCGGCATCGCTATTGTCCGCTTTCTCGTCTTTCGATGGCGGTATCCACGGCTGTGATATTTGGAAATCATGCGGCACGTTTATAGTTTGCCAACCGCTGTCATCAAAGCCTAATGCTTCTGCTCCAGCTATATCACCGGCATGAAAGCGCCATCCGAAATTCAGACTCGTAACGGTACGTTGACTATCCGCACCATATCCATGAGTGTCTTCTAAAACGTTCAACTCTTGTAACTTAACGCTACGTTGATTATCGGCACCGTAGAGATGGGCCATTGACATCAGGACCAACAATATTGATATTACTCTTTTCATATTTAATTAAGGATTGTTTTTCAATAGCAATGACAGCACAAACTGTGTTTAAATTAATAGCTCTCGCCCATTAGCACAGCGCTATTTTACTTTTGCAAAAATAAAAAACAATCAGAACAAAAGCAATTTATGAACACAAGAAAATGTTTCACTTGTATTATATTACAAAATTATGTATTGAAATACATGTATATAGGGAAATAAAAATGATATCTCAATACCACAAAAGAAAGTAAAAGACAATGTGATATACGTAGATATATAAAAGACAATGGATATGCGGATTTATGCCAATAAGCATATTCCGTCTATCACATTGTCTTTTACACCTCTTGTTATTTAAGTAGCCTTATAAAAGTACTGACTACTTGTTTTCCGCTTTTGCTTTCTTCTTCTTATATTCAAGAAATGCTATCAATGCAACTATCAAGATTAATAAAGCATAGGCAACATAAGCTATTGTCTCTGTAATATCCACAGACTTTGGATAGAACATCAGTTCCACCTTATGCTTGCCAGGCGCAACATTTAATGCTCTAAGTACATAGTTTACACGTCCCAGTTCTGCAGGCTTGCCGTCAATAGTCGCTGTCCATTCCGGATAGAATATCTCAGAGAACACAACAATACCGCCTTTATCTGAGTTTACTTCATAAGTAAGATGGTTTGAATCGTATGAAGTAATCTTCACAACAGACGTATTGCCTTGCTTAACAGCATCTTTCAGAACTGTTTTGAACTTGCTGTCAGCAACTGCTTCATGCCTCAAGTCAATTTTACCTATAGCGTCTATTTCCTGATTGGCATTGTTTACATACGTTATCTTATCTACAAACCATGCTGTACCGTATGCATAAGGATTCTGAATAGGCATAGTCTGTCCGTCTTGAAGCGGCATTATGAAGTATCGCGCATTAAGCATATTAAGCACAGGATATATACTGTCTCCGTTTACCTTAGCCATATCACCACCTGCCTGTACTACTGCAGACATAAGTTTCTGCATCTCTGGAGCTATGTAAGCATCTATCATTTCCTGATAACGACGAAGCTTTGCAGCATGATATCCACCTATACTCTTATGGTAATATGATGTTTCGTTCTCGTTAAATGTATTTGATGCTAGATTCAACACACGGTAGTCTCCACAATCAGACTTGTCCTGAAGAATCATTTCATCGGTTTTTGTCATCTCTATAGGCATCTCACGCTCACTCTTGTTCACGAACATGCTATTGTTAAGATAACGTTTGTTTACCTGCCACATATCTATTAGACAAAGCACGATTATAGCTCCTACCATATATTCAGTACGAAGCTTCTTCGCTTTGTATAGCAATAGAATAAACGAACCTACCAATATAATAAAGAAGGAACGCCAGCAGTCAGCAGTAAACATAGCCTGACGCATCTCGCGAAGATTTGCTATCAACGGATTAAGATACTCGGAAGGAATGCTTCCCAAGGCACGCATTTCACTTGATGATATGAAATCAGAGAAGAAAAGCGTAGGCATAAGCGCAAACAATAGCGCGATTCCTCCTGTCAATGCAAAGCTTACATATACGAATTTTATCTTCTTTGTCAATATTTCCGGCTCATCTACAATCTTTTTCATTGCCAACATCGCCAACAAAGGGATAGTAAATTCTGCTATTACTAGAATAGAAGCAACTGTCCTGAACTTAGCATACATCGGGATATAGTCAAGGAAGAAATTGGTAAACGGCATGAAATTCTTTCCCCAAGACAGCAATATTGACAAGATTGTCGCCGCAAGCAAAGCCCATTTCATAGGTCCTTTTACTATAAACAATCCTAGAATAAAAAGCATAAACACAAATGCACCGACATAAACAGGGCCACTTGTACCAGGCTGTTCACCCCAATATTGCCCCATTTGCTGATATATTTCCATAAATTGGCTATCAGCCTTGCTCATTGCTGTTTTGTTCTGCGCCAAAGAAACAGATGCTCCACCCTTGGTATTTGGTACAAGCAATGTCCAAGTTTCACCAATTCCATAACTCCATTGAGTTATGTAGTCACGGTCAAGACCGCTATTTGTCTGGTTGGAAGAGTTCTTTTTTACAAGTTCACTCTTTCCTCTCATAGTCTCTTGACCGTATTCCCATGTATGATAAAGATTGCTTAAGTTAAGACATATACCAATAACAGCACCGGCAAGACATACTCCTGATGCCTTAAAGAAATGCATAATGCGTTTGTCGCGAATAGCCTCAACAAGATAAGCTATAACCATAAACAAGATGACAAACAGGAAATAATATGTCATCTGCACGTGGTTGGCATAGACTTCAAATGCAGTGAACAAAGCAGTAACAAGCAATCCCCACATATACTTCCCTCTATATGCAAGCACAATGCCCGCTATCAATGGCGGGAGATATGCAAGTGCCATTACTTTCCATATATGTCCTGCAGCAATGATTATAAAGAAATAGCTTGAGAACGCCCAAATAATAGATCCTAATGCTGCCAACGACTGCCGGAAGTCAAATGCTCTCAACAAGATATAGAAGCCTAACAGATAGGCAAACACATACCATACGTTCTCTGGCAAGAACAGATGATAGGTGTCAACCACTGTATCCATAGCACTAAGACTATCGTATGCTGGCGCTATCTGATAAGTAGGCATACCGCAGAACAAAGAGTTCGTCCATCTAGTATTCTCTCCTGTTCTTTCTCTATATTCAGATATTTCCTGTCCTAATCCCTTGCTTGCTGCAGAATCGTGACGAAAAAGTATCTTTCCTTCTATATCTGCAGGGAAGAAATAAGCGAAAGAAATTATCGCAAACATTAATACTGCCAGAACATCAGGCAGCCATTGTTTCCATGTTTTCATTATCAAATGTTTATTATTATCCAATTTGGCGACAAAGATAGTGCAAGTTGAGCGAAGTACAAAATAAAAAAGGAATGTTTTTTATATTTACCGGCATGAAACAGAGCATATATTTATACTTTCTTATTTATATGTACCATAACAATAGTCATTACATACGTAATAATCACATATTAAAAAAGAAACGGACAACCAGCGTATTTACTGATTATCCGTCATTAGTTGCGGAGACACGACTCGAACGTGTGACCTCCAGGTTATGAGCCTGGCGAGCTACCAACTGCTCCACTCCGCGATGTTCCATTTATGTTATTTAGCATCTCATTTCTGATTTGCGTGTGCAAAGGTACTACTTTTTTGTGATATAACCAAATAAATATATGTTTTTATTGGATAATTTTTGTTTTTGCACTATTAAGGACATGTTTTAAAGCCGCTATTAATGCTTTCTTGCCGTCAATTGTTTGCCTTGTTGATAAGCTGTTGCTGCCATATTATTGATTATATTTTCTGCCAATGCATACTCCATCTCCCCTATCTCAGGACAACGTGCATAAGATTGTGCAAGTTCATCTTGACTTAGTATTCGCCCGCATAGCAACTGTTCGAAATTACGTTTGTATTCAGTTACCATTGCAGAATAAAAATCATCTGTACGACATGCGAAACGCACAAGATCCATATAAGTGGTTGTTCCCGTAACGAAATCTTTCAAAAACCGTTCCATTTCTTCTTGACTGTAGTTCATTCTTGCTATTGAATAGAATGCTTCACGATTGAAAACTTCTGATATACTTTCGAAATTGTCTATCATTACACTCTTTATATTCTTAGGTTCAAAACGCTCTTCCTCTGTACAGTCAGATTGAGACTCCACTATACCTACTACAAAATATTGGAAGAAAGTTCTCACTATAGCAGCCAACACCAAGTCTTTATTTATTTTCTCCATCTATCTTATTTAAATTATTATTTTCGTTGTCATTATCAATCATGTCTTTATTACCGTTTATAGCTCGGATATTACGCATTAGTCCTTCATACTTAGCTCTTTTTACAGCGCTTCCCTTGAACAAACGACGATATTCGTCAATAGTTAGATTGTTCCAGCGTTCGCGTGTCATTTGCAAAAGTTCCTCACGCGGCTGCAAAAGCTGTTCTGTTGTAGGTTTTGCAAACCTGTTCCAAGGGCATGCAACCTGGCATCTGTCACAACCATATATGGTATTACCCATTTTTGAAGCAAGCTCAACAGGTATATCATTACGGTTTTCAATAGTCTGATACGAAAGACACAATGTCGCATTAAATTCATTTGCAGTTTCTTCATTGCTGTTTAGACACAACGCACCAGTGGGACAAGCATCAATACATGCATGACATGAGCCGCAACGAGACTTTACAGGACTGTCATATTCCAATTCTACGTCAAGAAACAATTCTCCTAAAAAGAACATACTGCCAGCATTAGGAATGATTAACTGGTGGTTTTTGCCTACCCATCCTAGTCCTGCCTGTACCGCCCAATAGCGTTCCAATACTGGCGCACTATCGCAAAAGACACGATAATGCTCTATGCCAATCTTTGCAGCCAATGCATGAAGCTTTGCTTTTACTATGTCATGATAGTCTTGTCCTAGTGCATAAGCAGCGAATTGCAATTCGTTTTCAGGTATTCTTCGTGCTGGCGAATAGTTCAAAGCCACACAAACAATGCTCTTAAGCCCGTCCATTAGCAATCGTGGATCAAGGCGTTTGTCAGTGTGATTCGCCATGTAAGACATATCGGCATAGTTCTTCCGGTCAAGCCAAAGGCGCAATCTGACAGCTTCATCATTACTGATTGCATCTGCTTTGGCTACTCCACAGGCAAAAAAGCCGAGGGCAGAAGCCTCGGTCTTTATATATCTACTCGAAAGTCTTAAACTCATATCCCTGATCTTTTAGCCATTTCAAAGCTTCTGGCAGAGCATATCTAAGTTTATCTATGCTTTTCAATGAATCGTGAAACGTTATTATAGAACCATTGCGTGTATATAGCTTAACGTTTCTAAGAACATCCTCGGCAGTAAGCCACTTACTATAATCACGCGTTACAAGATCCCACATCACTATTCTATACTTGCGTCCTAACCAGAAATACTGTTCCCAACGCATCCATCCATGAGGAGGGCGAAATAGATGTGACTTTATCAGTTGGTTAGCCTTCTCTGCATTTGCGCTATATGCCCTGGTGCTATGCTTGAAACCTCCCCAATGATTGAACGTATGGTTACCGACTTGATGACCAGCATCAACAATCTGCTTATACAGTTCCGGGTATTTACTTACATTATCCCCTACCATAAAGAAAGTAGCATGCACTCCATAATCTGCCAATGTCTTAAGTATAAAAGGAGTAGACTCAGGTATAGGACCGTCATCAAAAGTCAGATAAACCGACTTTTCATGTTTGTCCATTCTCCATGTTGCCCTGGGGTAAAGCCAGCGTAACCATTTGGCAGGCTGCTCTATAATCATGATTCCTTTATGCTTCGTAAACGCCAAAGCCATCGGTGGGCTTTCGCCCTGCCGATGCTTTGACTATAATGTTTATAAATACAGTTGATTTCTATTGCAATGGTTGTCCACCCTTGTTCTGATATGTCATGGCATCTGAATCCATTATCTTAACAAGAGTATTCGCCCACTTGCCGTCAATCATTTCAGCGGTTTCAAGACACGCGTTCATTATATATAGGTGCAGCATACAATCCTGTTGTGACTGCATGAAGCGTGAACCACTGAGAGAATTATACCATATCATATACTGATGTGAATTGTTGAACACATCTTTGATAATCTGTTTCGCCTTAGCATTGTTGCCTATAATAACGTAAGCTTTAGCCAAATCAGTACTACCGCTCATGTAACTATGAGGAACATTGTATGACGGTATGACTTTATCTGCGTATGCAAGTACCTTTGCTGCCTTGTCAAGTTTGTCTTCCTGTATAAGTTTTAGAGCCAACTGTGCAAACAGTCTTCTGTGAGTGTAGCACATACGCATTACAGTTTCGTCAATATAAAGACCCTTTGTCTGCAGACCGCCGAACTTAAATCTTGTCATAAGATTCTTATACATACGTTCTGTATCAAAGTTGCTTGCACCACCAGTATTAGTAGTAAACGGTGTGATACGGTTAACCAAACCTTCCTGAACAAAGTTATCACCAAGATTCATATAATTCTCTGAACCTACGGTCATAGCTACGTAAAGCGGACGTGTCCAGTTGCACTGTGCTATCATCTCAAGCATCATCAAATCATTCTTATAAAGGGCATTCTTGCCTTTCAAAGATATAACCATGCGGTCTGGAATAGAATCTGAAGCCATCATCATGCCGCTCTTTCTAACAGCATCCTTGTCAATAGTGACATACAAAGTATCTGTCGGTATGAAATGGTTCTCGCCATCTCTGTTGCGAACCCAATACTTAAGTATGTTCTTCAGTTCAAACGGCTGTTCTCCGAATGCAGCTTTAGCAGCTTCTGGATCAGACTTGTAATACTCAAGTATCTGATATTTCACATCCGGATTGATTTCTACATACTCGTTTGTGCCAGAACAATAGTCAAGACGCGGCCATGTAATAGGCACAGAAGGTGAATCGTAAGCAGGGCGACACATCTGGTCTATATACCAATCCGTAGCAAGATAGCTAAGATTGCAGACTCTAGCATCTGTTCTTACGCCTTCTACTTCCTGATTATACCACAAAGGGAAAGTATCGTTGTCACCATTAGTAAATATAATAGGATTGCCTTCATCCTGCAAAGACATCAGATAGTTCTGTCCGAAGTCACGGCAAGTATAACGATTGCTGCGGTCATGATCATCCCATGTCTGACTTGCCATCTGTACCGGTACAAGCAGACAGAGTACAGAAACAGCTACTGAAACGGCAGTTCCGCTTATCTTACACTTCTTCAACAGATCTATGATTGCAGCAACACCGATACCGCACCATATAGCAAATGCATAGAAAGAACCTGCATAAGCATAGTCTCGCTCACGCGGTTGCATAGGTGTCTGATTAAGATAAATGACAATCGCAAGTCCTGTCATGAAGAAGAGGAAGAACACAACCCAGAACTGGCGTATGCCGCGCTGTCCACGATAAGCCTGCCAGAATAGTCCGATAAGACCAAGGATCAGAGGCAGACAATAGAACACATTATGTCCTTTATTGTTCTTCAAGTCATCAGGCAGCTTGCTTTGGTCGCCCAAACGCATGTTATCCAAGAACGGAATACCTGTAATCCAGTTGCCGTGTTCCAGTTCTCCATTGCCCTGAATATCGTTCTGACGACCAGCAAAGTTCCACATAAAGTAGCGCCAATACATGAAATTACACTGGTAAGAGAGGAAGAAACGTATGTTCTCAAACTGCGTTGGTTTCTTTACCATAACGGTTTCGCCACAACGATCATAAGGAACTTGCGTGCCGTCTACGCCTCCCATCCAACTCTCGTATGCATCTGCATGTGCCGCATCCCACATTCTTGGGAACAACATGTTCTGTGCATAAACGTAATTAGACTTATGACGGACAATGAAATATGAGTCTTTCTCATCAGGAGAAGCCTTTTCCTTACGCTGGTAAATAGGCGCTCCCTGATTCAATCTTGGCCTGCAATATTCTCCGTCACGGTCGAACTGCACTTGAGAAGTATATGCTTCACCATAGAAAAGAGGGCTGTCTCCATACTGGTCACGGCTAAGATAACTACCAAGAGTGAATATGTCTTCAGGAGAGTTCTGGTCCATTGGAGTGTTTGCCGAAGAACGGATTACTATCAGCGCATAGCTTGAATAGCCAATCATAAGCATAAGCATGCAAAGCAAAGCAGTATTCTTTATTCTTGCACTAACAAGCAGTTTCTTATTGACTTTCCTATTGACTACAAACCATAGAATTGCAAGTACTACAATGCCTATTACTACAGAAGAGAAGCCATAACCATAGAATGGAATGCCAAGCATCGCTATTGAGAGCAGGAAAGAAATATTCGTGCGTTTCAGGCTCTTGTCCACATAACTCTCGTAAATAGCCCATATAACTATGCCTACCAATAGGAATATGTATATGATTTCTCCCGTATTGAACGGACATCCAAGTGTATTTACAAAGAACAACTCAAACCATCCACCAACACGAATGATGCCAGGAACCACACCGTAAAGTATAGCTGCAACAAGCACAAACGAAATGACAAGAGCTATAAGGGAGCCCTTAAGGTCTGCGTTAGGGAATTTCTTATAATAGAATACCAAAACTATAGCAGGCACACACAGCAAGTTCAGCAGATGGACACCTATACTCAAGCCCGTCATGTACATAATCAGCACAAGCCAACGGTCACTATGAGGTTCGTCTGCATGATCTTCCCATTTAAGGATAAGCCAGAATACTACTGCGGTAAAGGCAGAGGAATAAGCGTAAACCTCACCTTCAACGGCACTGAACCAGAACGTATCGCTGAAAGTATAAATCAACGCACCTACCAAACCACTGGCTTCTATTGCTATCATCTTATTAAGATTCAGCTCGCTCCAGTCCTTAAGAATAAGCTTACGGACAAGGTGTGTAATGGTCCAGAATAGGAACAATATACATGTAGCACTAAGCAATGCACTCATTGTATTTACCATTCGAGCCACCTGAGTAGGGTCGCTGGCAAAATGAGTAAACAGGTTTGCCGTAAGCATAAAGAACGGAGCTCCAGGCGGATGGCCTATTTCAAGCTTATATCCAGTAAGAATAAACTCAGGACAGTCCCAGAAACTGGCTGTCGGTTCAATCGTGCTACAATATACAAAAGCGGCTATCACGAATGCGAGCCAACCAAATATATTGTCCACTAATCTAAATTGTTTCATTAAATATCGCTGTTTTTGATTTTCTAATAATAACGTGCAAAGATATAAACATTACATCACAAAGTTATAAACTTTTGAAAAGTAAACCTTTGATTTATTATATTTTAACGTAAAACACCAGCAAAACAACCGCGAACAATGATGTATAGCGATAAAGACACAAGCAGTTGTAGAACACAAAACATATATTTATAAGACAGAAAGCATAGCTTTATTAAGCGTAAAGCATAGCTTTGTAAAGCAGAAAACATATCAACGAAAAACGTAAATATTATGTCGCAAAAATGCGTAACATACTTTTTTCTTTGAAAATATGCATCATCATACACTCAAAATGACATTTTTTTGTTAACTTTGCCGCAATTATGAAACGATTGGCAATATATTTTGTGCTTTTTGCAATCATGTTTTCGGCATGCAAAGGCAGAAAGGCAGAGGGAGAAGAGGCTAAGCCTGTGGACACAATACCCGTCATGGTGATGCAGATAAAGAAATGTGCAAAGCTGTATACTGCAGAGTATAAGGTTCACAAGATCGTGACTCACGACGACCAAGTCAAGCTGAAAGGTTCCTTTTTACAGAGGAAATTCAATCTGACCATGCCACTTAGTTCACGCAAGATAGCCATTCCGATAGACGCAACGCTTAAAGCCTATATCGATTTCAGCGGCTTTTCTGAAAAGAATGTGATACAGAACGGCGAAAGAATAGAGATAATTCTTCCTGACCCGAAGGTAGAATTGACATCAAGCAAGATAGACCACAACGAGATAAAGAGGCACGTTGCTTTCATGAGGTCAGACTTTTCCGACTCCGAACTGGCTGACTATGAGAAGCAGGGGCGTGCAGCTATACTCAACAGCATACCGAGCCTCGGCATAATAGAAATGGCAAGAGAAGGCGCAGCACATGCCCTTGTGCCTATGATAATGCAACTTGGCTATAAGGAAGAGAACATTACAGTGACTTTCCGCAAGACGTTTACATCTGAAGACCTGCCTGCATTGATTGACATGAGAATAGAATAACGTTCAGATAAATGCGTGTCAATACCTCAGACAAGCCCTATATATAATAAGGTGTAATGAACTTGCATTGAATGAAAGCAGAGTATATATAAATAATGTGTATGCGTTAATAGGCAAAAAGGCATTGCCGAAGACGATGAACAATAATTTCCATTATGGAAGAAAAAAGCAAAGAGAACAAGAAAAAGGGTTCTTGGTTTAGTATAATCAAGTTGAAAATCTATATCATCGTAGCTTTAACGGCTGCGGTAATAATATCTTTGGCATATCTTGTACGCGCTTGCAGCGACGACACGATGTCTATTGTCGTAGAGAAAGAGATAGACATAACACCCACACAAGTGCTGTCTATGAAAGAAATACGCGAGTGGGAGTTCCTCGCAATAGAAGACGAAGAGATGATAGATACTATACGCAAGGGCTTCTTCTCTGACGATCATCTGATGAGAATATACTATGGCACGCTACGATTAGGCTTTGACTTGAGAAAAAGCGGCGACAACTGGATTGAGAAAAAGGCAGATACGCTACATGTTACACTGCCTCCAATCACTCTTCTTGACAATGATTTCATAGACGAAGCGCGTACTGTATCGTTCTTTGAATCAGGCAAATGGAACGACAAAGACAGGGCTGACATGTATAAAAGAGCCTACCTGAAGATGAAAAACCGTTGCCTTACGACAGAGAACATAAAGAGTGCAGAGGCAAATGCCAGCCGACAGTTCTACCAAATGTTTCGTGCTATGGGCTATGAAAATATAATAATTAGATTCAACAATAAAACACAAACCAAATAAAAACAGATTTTTATGGAGGCATTAAACAATTTTTTCACATCGCTAAGCGGCTTTCTGTGGGGATGGCCGATGATTATCATGTTGCTTGGAACACACTTGTTCCTTACAATAATTCTGAAGTTCCCACAGCGAAAGATATTCACAGCTATACGTCTGTCTGTAAAACGTGACAAAAACTCCGACGGCGACGTGTCGCAGTTCGGCGCTTTAGCAACCGCTTTGGCTGCAACCATTGGTACAGGAAACATTATCGGCGTAGCGACAGCTGTAGCCTTGGGAGGTCCAGGTGCTGTGCTTTGGTGCTGGCTTACAGGTGTTTTCGGCATAGCAACAAAGTATGCAGAGGGGCTATTGGCGGTAAAATACCGTGTAAAAGCATCTGACGGCAAAGTGCTAGGAGGTCCAATGTATGCCCTTGAAAGAGGACTTGGCTGGCGCAAGATGGGTATATTGTTTGCGTTTTTCACCGCATTCGCAGCTTTCGGAATAGGAAGCAGTGTACAGGCAAACGCCATATCGACAGTGACAAACGAGACTTACGGAATCTCACCATATATTACCGGTATTCTCATCAGCGCACTTACCGCAGCGGTAGTGCTAGGCGGAATAAAGAGTATAGCACGTGTATGCACCATGCTTGTTCCGTTCATGGCAGTATTCTATACGCTTGGCTGCATCGTGATACTGATTCTCAACTACGAATACATAATACCCGCAATAGACATAATCGTCAGTTCGGCATTCTCACCACAGGCAGCAGGAGGAGGTTTCGCAGGTTCTACCATCATGATGGCAGCCAGATACGGTATAGCACGAGGACTTTTCTCAAACGAATCTGGTATGGGCTCGGCTCCTATTGTTGCAGCCGCAGCAAAGACAAAGAACCCTGTAAGACAGGCATTGGTATCTTCTAGTGGCACTTTCTGGGATACTGTCATCATCTGTGCATTAACGGGCCTGGTGATAGTCAGCAGTGTTCTGGCTTACCCTGATATATCTTACGAGAACGGAGCTACGCTTACGAAGATGGCATTCAGCAAGATTCCTGTCATAGGAACACCGCTTCTTACTTTCGGACTTATTACGTTCGCTTTCAGCACAATACTTGGCTGGGAGATTTACGGCGAGCGTGCAATAGAATATCTGACGGGAAAGAAATGGACAAAGCCATATTGTCTGATTTACATTGCAGTGGCTTTCATCGGCAGTGTGATGAGTCTTGACATCGTGTGGAACATTGCCGACTGCATGAATGCGCTTATGGCTATACCGAACCTGTTGTCGTTAATATTCCTAAGTGGCGTTATTGTCCGTGAAACCCGCAAGTATCTATGGAACAATAACCTAGAAGGAGAAATGGAGGAAGAGACAGAAAGCGAGAAGAAGGAAAGCTGATTGCAGGGGAAAAAGCTGCAATCAGAAGAACAAACAGAATATTCCTGCTGCAAGGAACAATATTCCAACAAACACGTTCATGCCTCTTTGCACCTTCTCTATACGCTGTTTAATTATCGGAGAGCCAGCTATTCCGTAGCTTGCCGCCCATGCCATGAGTATCGTAGGTATGGCTGTGGCGATTGAAAACACTACTGGCAACATATATCCAGCGGTAGATTTAGACGAAAGCGGAATAAGCATTCCGAAGTAAACGATAGCGCTTTCAGGGCAGAAAGACAGTGCTAGCAGTATGCCAAGCAGCAGACTTCCACCCCACCCTTTGAATCTATTGCTTCCAGAACCTACGTTCGGGCAATGGTCTTCCTTATGTATATGTCGGCTAAGTAGGAAATATACACCTATTATAATAAGGATTGGAGCAAGAAGACGCTCGCCCCACTCACCGAAAAAGTCGCTTAGACTGAGCATGTCGGCACCGCTTCGCAACAAGGAAATGAGTATTACACCAAGCAGCGAATAGGCAATCACCCTTCCTAAAGTATAGAACAAGCCGTTAAGGAATACCCTCTTGCGGTCATGAACATGACGCGCAATGTATCCCATAGCGGCTATATTTGTAGCCAAAGGGCACGGATGAAGCGCCACTACAAGCCCTAACAGGAAAGCCGTCAGTGCAGGCAGTTCGCTGCTTTCTATCATATTTTGAATCAAATCCATTTATTTCTCCTATTGAATTGGAGCTACAAAATTAATCATTAAATATGAATTAATCGCAAATATGTTGCCAAAAGTTTCCTAAAACGATGATTACAGAGCATACAAGTCTGCGTCTGACATGAAAAGAAACCGGCTTTTAGAATATACTATCAATATTGTCGAATATCATTTCTTGCCTTTTAAAAGGCAGCGAAAATAAATATATAATACAAGAAAAACAGAACACGAAAAATAAGAAATTATACAATTTTATATAATTAAACCTATGTTTTAGTGATTAAGCCGTTAATTATAGTAAAAATAAAACGATAGCTAGCATTATTGTTTTGCCGTTATGACTATGACTGATTTTACTTTACACATTATGTTGTTTTTACTGTAAAAGTTCAC
>JAUNIZ010000286.1 GCA_030523165.1 Prevotellaceae bacterium | reverse complement strand
CGCAAATCAATATTCATTAAGATCTGATGGTTCATCTTCATTTGTGAACTGCATTCTTAAAGATCCTAGTTATGGAGGATATTTTTCATTCAACAACTGTGTTATACTTGCAGGTGGAGGAAGTTTATCTAATTCAGAATATAAAAACTGCATATTAGTAAGTACAGGAAGTGGTGCTTCAAGTTCTACATACTACAATAATTTATTTATCTCTGACACTGACTTGACAAACATGACAAATACAACTAATGTTAGGGTTAGTACATCTGACGAACGTGTAGCAAACTTGATTGGCGATTATTCTGACAGCAAGACATACGAATTGACTGAGGCAGCAAAAGCAATAATGACAGGAACAGACGGCAAGGAAGTGGGTATATACGGTGGCAATCTGCCTTACACTGCCACTCCAACAAATCCGCAGATTACAAAGTTTGAAGTTGCATCAAAGTCAACTGCCGACGGTAAACTTAGTGTTGACATAGAAGTGAATAGTGCTGAATAAAATCTCTTCAGCTTATGCGAAAATATTTATTATTTGTTCTGTTCCTTTGCATACATTGGGTTGCTATAGGACAGACGCTATATGACTACCGCTATTGGTTCGACGGAGACGAGGAAACCATGCAGACTGGCTCTTCTGCCGTATCTTCATGGCAGATGAATCTTGACCTGCAGTCTCTCAACGACAACATGCACACGTTGTATCTTCAGGTTAAAGATACGGCAGGCGTATGGAGTTCTCCTATGATCCGACGTTTCCTGAAGATACCTACAGGAGCGGGCGGTAATTATCTGTACTGGTTTGACGAGCAAGAAGACAAAGCCACTATGAGCGGCAACACAATTGACGTTTCATCGCTATCTGAAGGAATGCACACGTTACGCCTTCAATATAATGGAGGAAATTCCCCTTCTATTCCGAAATCGGCATTGTTTATAAAATATCCTGTAACAGTCGGTGGCACCACATCGTTCAATTATTGGTTTGACAGCGATGCTACAATAGCAAACACAATAAGTGGAAGCGGCGAAAGCTTTATTGACGTATCTGGACTTGAAGAAGGTTTCCATACCATACATGTTCAATTCAACGGTGCCCAACCGTCAGTTCCACTTACGTCTATGTTCATAAAGTATCCGGTTACTGTAGGTGTTGCCTCTTCAATCAACTATTGGTTTGATAGCGACGCTACAAACATTTATACCCTCAGCGGTAGCGGTGAAAATCTTATAGACATTTCTGGTCTTGAAGACGGTTTCCATACTATACATGCGCAATACAACGGCGATCAGCCGTCTGTACCGCTTACATCAATGTTTATAAAGATACCCCAGACAATGGGAGTGAACAGTTTCAACTGTCTTTTCTATGTTGACGGGGAATTACATAAACAGGAAGAAGTGTCTGCAAGCGAAGGCATTATTAAATGGGATGTTGACGTAAGCGAGATTCCTCATGGTCTCCACAGATGTCAGGCTATTGTCATGACACCAAGCGGAGTGGCAACAGGAATAAAAGAATCATTCTTCTATCGCGCCATGACTACGACCGAGAAACAGTCTATGAAATGCTATTACTCGATAGACAACTCCGGCGACTACATCCAGGCAGGCACGCTTTCGGAGAACGTTTACCACTTCGACCTCGACGTGTCAAGCGTGAGCGACGGTTTCCACCGTATCTCCTACATGCTTCTGAGCGACGACGGAACATGCTCTAAGGTGATGTCTTCATATTTCATAAAGACTCCATTGGGTGGAGACGGTATCATGCAGTATGACTATTGGATTAACGACAACGATGACAATGTACATACTACAAAGCTCGATGCCCGTGAGAATCCGTTCAAGCTCATAACGCTGTTGCCAGTAGAGACATGTCCTATCCGTAGTTCATGCTTCGATTTCAATATTGTTGACGGCAAGCCGATAGTATATGCAAAGAACGATTTCCATATCAGATTCTACGATACAGCAGGAAGAATGACAGAAGCTACAAAAAATTACATTGATGAAAATGTCAGCCGCGAAGTTACATCTATAACTGAAATAACAGGTGTCCATACAACTATTACAACAGCAAAACCTGCCAACGATAGCATACTTTGGTATAAGATGAATGCATCAGCTGGTGATAGTATTGCCATAAAGAGTAACCAATCGTGTACGATTAACATCTTCTCCGCATCGGGAAAAGAAGTACATTCAGCGTCTGGTTCTGATGCCGTATCGTTTGGTGGTATTTATGCCTACGAAGATGGAACATACTATATAGCTGTACATGATGCAATATCCAGTAGTTCAAAAGATCTTGAATTAAATTTCTTCCAATTAAACAAATATGCGATTGTGGATTATGATATTCACAAAGTAGGTAATGGAGGTTTCTCAACAATTACATTTAATGGAAATGGATATTATTCTCTTGACTCCATTAGTATCTCTCGTGGAGACACTATCATACCGTGTGTTAACATAGACCGGCATTCAAACACAAAAGTGGAGGCAACGTTTGATTTCGGCGGAATACCTAATGGAGATTATGATATCAAATTCCTTTTCCAGGATGATACAATCAACGTTTCCAAAGGGCTTTATGTGGAGGAAGCTAAAGATATAGAATTGGATTTTAGTGTAGACCATGAATCTGTATTCTACATCGGTCATGAGCCATATTATAATATCACAGTAACAAATTCAGGCAATAGTAGCGCCATAGGTGTTCCTGTATATATCTATGTCGAAACTAAATTGTCAGATGGTATACCACGCATAAAATTATCGGGCTTAGACACACCATCACCATTAGATGGGCTTGATATGAGCGAATATTCTGCATCAGAAATTGGTAGGCTTAAAGATCTCGCTGATGATATTGGTGATAATCTGAATTTTATGTGCTATAGGGATTTTGATGAGGAAAGTAACGATAGCGTATTGATAAGAGCTAATTACTTTTTTGTGGATATACCTCCTATGACCACTAAGACAATTAAAGTTTCTATTGCAACAACTGATTCTGTTGAATGCTATGCTGTGGTGCCTGATATATGGCCAACTTATACGGAGTGGAATCCGTCAGATTCACCAAGCAAGGCTTTGGCATTACTAAGTTCGTCAAACAATAATGCAATGGATTATTTTTGTTGCTATCATGATAGAGTAGAGTGCGTTATGAATTTTGTAGCAGCTGGAGCAGATTTTACATCCTTGGTGACAACATTATTTGGACCAGAACTTGCTACCGTTACGGCTGTAGCAGAAATTTCCAGTTGTGTATCTTCTTCAATATCCTCAATTTCTTCTAGTGTGGCATCTATTTTCTGTTCAGAAGAAGCTGCAGAAGGGGAAAAAAGTTTATAC
>JAUNIZ010000285.1 GCA_030523165.1 Prevotellaceae bacterium | reverse complement strand
TATATATTATTATTATACATATTATTATATGTATAACTTCCTCTTCAGCTTTTATATACCCCTGCGAAAATAACTGACCGAACTGACCAACTGACCGGATTTTGAAGAAAATGCCTCTATGCTTAGTTTGCTTGCATGTTTGAACATCTATTCAGCGACAATCTTTATTGACTGGTTTCCTATCTTGGCAATCACCACGCCCTTTGCCGATGTGCTGAGCGAAGCATTGCCGCCATTGGCATTAGACGTTCCAAGCAATTTGCCGTCAGCAGTGTAGAAGCTGACACGCTCACCCTCTGCGAGACCAGACACGCTGATTATGCCATTATTTGCACTCGCTACAACACCCCTTACATTAACTGCGCTAATAGCACTTGTGTCATCTAAAGTACCGTTAATCCAATAGAGTGTTGCTTTTGCTGTTTCTGACGCAGAATAGCCGTCGGCCGTTGCGTATGCAGTGATATCGTATGCTGCCACGAGCGTTATACTTCCATTTTCGCTATAGCTTGAACCCGTAACATCAGCACAAGACAATTCGTAGTGATATACAGCACCTTCAGTTGAGCTTGTGAAATGCAGCTTTCCATCAGAATAAGAGATAGTTGGGGCATTGCATTGCGTTGTTTCTTCTGAAGTTTCTCCACTTTCTATAGCAAAAATATATTTGAATTCTTTCCAACCACTTGCAGACTTATAAGCATCTATTGATGATTCAGGAACATATAGTAAGCATGTTGTTGTATTAGCACCTGTATCACCTTTATTTCCTGTAGGAGGTATGGTCGGAAAACATTTTATCTCTGCAAGATTAGTGCATCCTGTAAAATTAGCTCCAACAATAGAAGTAACTGATGATGGTATTGTAATACTAGAAAGGCTTGAACAATACTGAAAACAAGCTGAACCAATATCAGTCACAGACGATGGTATTGTAACGCTAGTTAGACTACTACAGCTATGAAAACAAGATTCTCCCAATTTTGTCACTGACGGCGGGATTTCTATGCTTGTAAGACTATTACAATTATAGTATTTGTTAGTAGTTGATGTTCAATAGTTTGCGCATAATACGGTAGAAAAGTAGCGTTATGGGTTATATAGGAATTCTAAAGTTGAAGATTTAACATTTTTAACTTTTATTTACGCACAAAGAGAGGCTCGACGGAAGATTTGGCCTTCAAAAAAAAGAAATAAGGAACGCGTTATAAAAGGAGCTGTACGGCGGCTTCGGGATTTATGGGCAAGCACTATTTTTCTTTTTTTGAAGGCTTATCTATGTATGCGTGAAATTGCAGTTTGTCATTCATGCGTAGATAGTTTTATTTTACTCCAAGCGTATATATAGTACGCTTAAAGTAAAATGTTCCGATGCTTCATTGCTATTTCTTGTGCCATCGTAATTGTTTTATTAACGCAAAATTACAAATTTATCGGGAGATATGGCACTACTCTTGAAAAAAATAGCTAACTTTGCCGTTGCAAGTCTTTGACCTGCACGACATTTTGGAAAAATAAGAAGCGTTATGCTTATCTTGAGATTTGTGAACGTAGGAAATTCAAGAATCAGTGCAAGAGATAGCATAGTGGTTCTCACGCTTATAGCGTGGGCTGCTATTGTTACATCTGCACTAATGGTTTCCTACGACCTACAAATCAAGACGTGGCATAGTTGGCTCACGTTTTCTATATTTAACTAATTCTCTCTGTTGGGCCTACGAGAGCCAATAAAGAATATGAAGAAGCTCATTATTATTCTTATTTTCGGTTTTTCGATATTCTCGGCAAAAGCCCAAAGCATTGACGAGCGTATCGGCGCGGCGATGAATTCGTCGGACTTTTTCGGTCTGTATGACATATATCACAATGCGCCGAAAGATTCGATAAATCCCTTTTTGGAAGTATTCTCCAGATGTTTAATTGGCAACCGCTTCAATCGTCCTGACATTTCCATCCCGGCCTTTGATGAACTCCTGAAAAGCCAATCAGAAAATCTTGACCTAAACTT
The DNA here is from genome assembly GCA_030523165.1 of Prevotellaceae bacterium. Classification (GTDB taxonomy): domain Bacteria; phylum Bacteroidota; class Bacteroidia; order Bacteroidales; family Bacteroidaceae; genus Prevotella. The sequence continues at coordinate 1,407 of JAUNIZ010000285.1, read as the reverse complement.
GCTTCTTCAAAGTTCCGTCATGTTCTCAATGGACTTAAGCCGTGTCGGTAAAAATGAAGAAGCATATAATCTGCTGTCCGCAGTCTTGTCATCGGCTTACCAAATGGTTGATTCAGTAAGTCTTTCTCCGTATGCTGATATGATGGCGCGATACAAAGCTCTGACAAAGTATTCGCCTTACAGTATTTCCTTTGTCGGAGAGGGAGGTATTGTTCCGTTTGATACTGTTTGTGCTGGGAAACCTGACAGCAAACAATATCTGATACAGATTACTGAAGCTACAATAAACGGTAAACCTGCGAGAATCACATTTGATACCGGCGCCGGCGTCAATGCTATAACCGATTACTTGGCAAATGCCTATGGTCTGGAATTGCTCGATGCCAATGCCACGGCAACAGGAGTAGCATCTTCGGTCGGACGGTATGCTGTTGCCAAAGAATTGAAGTTAGGGAACATTACGGTCAAAGATGTGCCGTTTTATGTTATCGACATAAGCAGCCACCATGAAGAAGCTGACAAGTATATCAATGTCCTTGAATTTGTTGTAGGCAGCGAGCTGATGCTTCAACTCAAAGATGTTGCATTAGACTTCGCGGCAAAAGAAATACAAGTTCCGCGAATTCCGGCTGAGCCATCCGACGTGCGGCCTAATATGTGCTTTTCATCAGGCATGAATCTTCTTACTGCCGCCGAAGTCAATCAACAACCCATGCTTATAAAACTTGATAGCGGAGATGCATCATACGGATGGCTTAACAAAGCGTTTTTCGAGGCTAACAAGGATTATCTCATATCACACTGTCAAAGCGACACCATCAATCAGGCCGGTGTCGGGGGCGTGTGGTCGGTACTTTGCTATAAATTGCAGGACGCGACACTGGCTATTGGCGGCAATTCGGTTAAATTGCCGTTGATTCAAGTGCAGACCGAGCAACAAGCCGCCGGTTACTTAGATGACAACAACCTCGGAGTTAAGAGCATGATGCTGTTCCGCAAAGTCCGTTTTAATCTTGTTGATATGGTTTTCTCGACCGAAATATAACTCTCTCATCTTCGCATATTGCATGAAATATAGATTATTAGCAACAATATTATGCGCCACAGCCACAATCGCGGCAATGGCGCAGACCGAATCACCCGATAGTATCAAGACACAAGAACTTGACGAGGTGGTTGTCGAAGCCCAGATGCAGCGCACTAACGCTACATCTTCAACATATACCCCGACCACAAGGCAGAAATCGTCCGCGCAAAACGCCATTGACCTTTTGCGACAGCTCGCCATTCCGCAAGTCAACATCAATCTTGTTGACAATGCGGTTACGACACCAGGCGGACAGAATGTAGCTGTCTATATCAACTATATCCCTGCATCGGCAGAGGAAATCGAGGGCATTATGACAT
>JAUNIZ010000284.1 GCA_030523165.1 Prevotellaceae bacterium | reverse complement strand
GTTTTCCTTTTTTGAATATCATATATTTCCACATTGATCATCGCTAATAAGTCATAACCTTCATGGTTTCACTGATAAAAATCAACCGTTCACAGATTAGATTTTTATAATGATACTGCATTATAATTATTATTTGAAAGAAAAAGTTTACTTTTGCAGCAAATAAATAGTTGCAACTTTATAAAACAAACTAAAATGAAAAAACTGTTTTTATTCCTAATGATGCTATTTGTATCTTTCAGTTCTTATGCTGTTCTGAAAGAGAAAAATCTTGCATCAACACTATCTGTTTTGCGTGCAGAGCTAGAAAAGTCATACAATGAACAGAAGCAAAACATGGCAAGATACAACGCAAGGACAGAAGCGCAACATAAGCAAATGATTGCCATGATGCAGAAAAGCGACCAAACAGCGCTTATGCTTTATTCCCAAAAGCAGGATTTTACCTTTGATATGACATACGCTTGCCATGAAGCTACCACACAATACAGGGAGTTCAGCAAGAACAGAATGCCTTACGATCGCATAACATCAAGGCTCGATACAGAGATTGCACGCTATGAAGCACTGATAGAATCATTGCGTTCATTACCCCCTTCAATGAATAAACCTAAAGCACCTGCAAAAGGAAACGGGCCAAAGAAACCTGCCAATAGCGGCAATCCAAAAGAACAACCTTTCACACTAAATGCCCAAGGACAGGCAGACAGAAAGGCTTGTCTCACCTATGCTATTGCACTAAAAGACAATCTGAAGAAGATGAGAGAGTCTATTATTGCAGACAGTGAGCACTATAATACGGTGGCAGAAAAGCTTAAAAAGGTAAATGATTATGCAGTGCAAAAATATAATGCCATACAAAATACCATTTTCATCAACGGTGACGAGAGCTATTTCTCGATACTCGCGGCACTACCAACGGCATATCAGAATGCAAAGACCGACTTTGACGAGAAATATAAACAGGAAAGCATAAAGTCAAGCAATGGTCAAAAACGTCAAGTTCGTTCACAATGGAGAGGTCCAATCGTAATTGGCCTTACCATATTTATTGTGTTCTACATCGTTGTTGCAGCCCTTCTTAGCAACGTACTGGTACGTTGGCTGGTGCCAAAACGATTCCGTACAGAAGAGTTCATGAAGAAAAAGGTATGCCTTATACTTGCTGCTGCCATGATAATATTTGCAATCTCTATAATGATAGCACGCATGTTCATGGAGCATAACTTCTTCCTTATGGCATCAAAACTGCTGATTGAATACTCATGGCTACTAAGTGCAATCTTCATAGCATTGCTTATTCGACTCCCGGGAGATCAGATTAAGAGCGGTTTCCGCATCTATTCTCCTATCATGCTTATGTCTTTTATCGTCATTACATTCCGTATTGTGTTCATACCAAACAACATAGTACAGCTTGTATTCCCACCTGTACTGCTATTGTTTACATTATGGCAATGGAACGTAATAAGAAGACACAACAGAAATATACCTAAGAGCGACATCTTCTATACATGGATTTCTCTTATCCTAATGGTCGTTTCTACCTTCGCGGCATGGTATGGCTACACGTTGCTTGCCGTACAGATGCTTATATGGTGGATGTTCCAGTTAAGCTGTATACAGACAATGACATGTATATACGACTTGCTTGCCGTATATAAGAGGAAATACCTTGACAAGAAAATAGAACGTGTGAAGTCTCTTGCTGCTGAAGCGAGACAAAAGACTAATAACAAGAAGGAGACTTCTAAAGCCAAAGCTGCAGTAAAGAAGGCTGCAGCTATATATACAAACCATGACGAATACATCAACGTAACATGGTTCTACGACTTCATATCAATGGCTCTTGTACCGGTACTTGGTGTATTCTCTGTACTATTATCAATATGGTGGGCAGCAAACGTATTCGACCTTACAGAAGCAATGATGAAAGTCTTCTTCACAAACTTTGTCAACATACCAGGTATAGTTCAGCTTTCATTGTCGAAGATGGTACTTGTAACGTCATTGTTCTTTACGTTCAGGTTCCTCAACTATCTCATTCGCTCACTTTACCACAAGTATCGCAAGCCGAAAGTGATAGTAAACGGCAAGCCAACATTCACACTTGCCAACAACATCATTGCCATCTGCGTATGGGGTCTGTATTTTATCATATCAATAAAGTTACTGAGAATACCATCTACCGCTATATCTGTCATCTCCGCAGGTCTCGCTACTGGTGTCGGCTTTGCCATGAAAGACTTGCTTGAGAACTTCTTCTATGGCATATCACTTATGACCGGGCGTGTCCGTGTAGGCGATTATATAGAATGTGACGGCATTCGCGGAAAGGTGGAAAGCATTACTTACCAGTCTACACAGATTGTTACAGGCGACGGATGTGTCATTGCTTTCCTCAATAACTCCTTGTTCAGCAAAAACTTCAAGAACATTACGAAGAACCATTCCTATGAAATGGTAAAAGTGCCGGTAGGCGTTGCCTATGGCGTAAACGTAGATTATGTGCGTGGAGTTCTTATCGACGCTGTAAAGGGGCTTATGACAAAGGCTAAAGACGGTCGTGATATCATCAGCACAAAGCAGCCTATTGACGTGGTATTTGATGACTTCGGCGACAATAGTGTCAATCTGTTTGTCACTTATTGGGTACTTGTAGAATCTAAATTCAGCATGACAGGAAAGGTAAAAGAGACTATTTACAATACTCTTAATGCCAACAACATTGAGATTCCTTACCCTCATCGCGAAGTGTATATACACTCTACGGAAAGTGCCGCGCCGGCTTTAGTTGCAAGCAACAAACAATAAAAGACATTCAATATTTATACCTTCAACATACTTCATTAGAAGTATAATTGAAACCAGCGAAGCTATATAGTATGATAGCTTCGCTGGTTTCATATTAACAAACTCGTTTATCTTTCATGAAAGTTCATCTTCTGAAAAAAGGAGAAACCGCATATCACCATAAAGTCTAAGCTTATTGGTAATAGCGGTTCTGGCATTCTCGCCGATTTAAACGGTTCATTTTAAAGTGATATTTCCTTCCCACTTGCGTGAGCCTACCTGTATTATATTTTCTAATTCATGACATTCTCTATAGATATAACTTGAAAGGAAATCCACAAGAGAATTGTTACGAGGTTTCTTTCTACCCGTAGACGTATTGAGAGTGTAGCAATCCTTTAGTGTTCCATTGGCCCATAAGTCATAATCTATCTTGCAAACATTATCAACTAAAATGTCCATTGCCCATGTTCCATCGGGTAACCCATCTTTATTAAAGGAGCCTTTAAGGCTTCCATATTTGAATTTATATCTTACCTCGCCCACTGGATGGTTGTCAAGCATAGCCGATACAACGTCAAATCTCATGCAACATTTAAAAAGATAATAAAATGTGCGTAAATG
>JAUNIZ010000036.1 GCA_030523165.1 Prevotellaceae bacterium | reverse complement strand
CTTCATTAATTATATCTTTGTCATCGTTGACAAAACCAACAATAAGTTTCATATTTTTTCGATATGCACGATGGAATATGTCTATAAGATCTCCCACCCAAGGAATCAAGCCTACAAGACAGTCTATCAGAATATTGTATATCACTGCTAACGTTAGCGGAATAGACTTGACATGGACAAGAGCGAAATATACATATGGCAACCCTAACAATCCAGAAGTCAAATCTCCTACAGCAGGGAAAAAGAATCCTATTATAGGATCGATGAAATACTTGTCAAAAATCGTTTGGATTTTATCCATTAGATAGAATGACGTTTTGCTCATCAATTCTTGACGTTTTTCCTCTTTCTTACGCCTACGTTCTTCCTCCTTGTTGATTGCTTTTTGAGCCTCTTTCACTTCTTCAATTGTCGTAATCTTCACATTGCTCGCAGCATTTTGTCTTCTTGAACTTTCCATAACAGTTATAATTCTATATTAAACTTACCATTGATAAACTCGTTGAAATCGCTTTCGCTTATCTTGAAACCACCTAAGTCGCTAAGCAGTGCCATAGCCTCTTTGCGTTCATCTTCTGTTTCAGAAAGATTCACTTTCTTCATCACCTCACGCAAATAAGCACTCTTGTCATCTATCTTGTCTATGGTCTGTTTGAAGCTCGACATAATCTTGTCATATTCCTTTTCATATTTTACAGTAGCTATACGACCTTCTTTTTCTTTCTGTTGCAATCGCATCCAACTGTCGAACAATGAGATGCCTCGTTGTAATGATTCGTTGGCTGCATCACTCACAATTGCCACTTCCTGTTCACCGATTTCTCCATTATCTCCAATTTCAACGGCTATACCTTTGAGGGCATTCGCTGTAGATTCTGGGCTGATATGCAAATTCTCTGCTAAAATATTGGTGAACATAGTGATATTGCTCTCCATCTCTGCAGGAAGAGTTGTTTCTGACTCGTCTGATATTCTCACTGTCTTGTGGAATTTCTCGTCTATTTTGCTCTCTGCTATTTCACGAGCCAATCGAAGCATCGTAACCATTGTGCGAACATGTTTCAACATTTTCATCTTCACGTCAGGCGATACATTGATTCTGCTCCTTATCTGCTTATTGATTTTATCAATTTCTTTGGTGTACTCCTTATGTTCTTTTTTGCACTCTGCCAAAGCTTTCTTATGTGAAGCCTGTTCATCTTGGTTCATTTTCAAATCTATCATAAGGTCTTCATACGCTCTGATTACAGGAGAACACATCTTGTCCCAATCATACATCTCACGATTGAAATTTCGCATTTTTGTGCCAAATGTCAGCAGATTCAAAATGAATGACGGTTTCACTGGGCGCATAGCTTTAGCTTCGTCATATTCATCCTTTTTCGACTCAACCGATGACTTAAGGTTTGTCACCACAGAATTATATATGTCGATGTTTTGCAGATGATCATTGATGTCGGTAGTTATGATATTCCTTTCCTCAACCAATTTCTGTTTTTGCTCAACTAATGGTCGTATATTCTCATCTTCATACATCGATTTAGTTATAGCATTGATATCTGAAGAAAGCAACTGGTCGCAATATCTCAAATATACGCTTGATTTCGGTATTACCACATCTTGAAGACTTTTATGTATAATAAGCAATCGTGCAAGATCTGCCTTAATGGTTAACACGTCACGACATATACTTGTCTTGAATGTAACTAATTCATTTTTCAGATTATTGGTTCTTTCTGCAGCGGCAGCATAGTGGTTAAACATAGCCAATCCTGCCAAAGCCAGCCCCGCAGCCTTGCTGCTGTTTGCCACCGACCTGTAACCGTTTACAGACTCTTGGATTGACGCCTTGAAATCTTCTGATATTTCGCTTATAAGTTCTTTACACTTGTCTGCAATGAGATTATATTCCAATTCGGAGTCTTTAAGCATCTTGTCAACGTCAAGCCATTCTATCTTGTCGAAATCGAAAAGCTTTGGCTCTATCATTTTGATAGAATCGCCATACACGTCTATCAACATATCAGCATATTTTTGATATGTTGATGATATTTCTCCCCGCAACGTCATAAAGTCGCTAATATTGCCACGGACACAGTTTTCCGAATAATGATAGTACTCAACCATCTGTGAGTATTTCTTGTACAAAGCACCTGCAGTAGAACTAACATCCTTAGCTCCTTTTGTTCCCATTACAAAATCAACAAATCCTGCATTGTTTTCTACTACTACACCATTAGTGTTGTCTGCTATTTTCTTCTGAAGCGTGTTCAATGTGTTTTTTGTGTCGTGCAGCTCTTGTTCTGCCATTTTCACTGCATCTTGAGCACTGCCTTCTTCAATAAGGTGATTGATTTCAAATTCCGACACTACTGTAGAACAATTGTCGTTCGACTTGAATGCAACGGCAATATTTTTGTTTTTTCGGTTTGCCAGATATGCTTCATATACAAGCCTGCTCACTTCCGAAGAGTCTTCGTCTATTCCTAAGTCTTTAAGTTCGTACGCAAGATCTGCACGAGTAAAAGTCTGTCCATTACGGCACAAGTCTTCTGCTATGTCTTTGATTTTCTTATATATTTGTTTTTCATCCATGATATTTATACATTAATTATATGACATTAAGATACAATTAAATCTAATTTATCAAAACGCAATTAATCTAACTTTACAAATCCAAAATCATTCACAGAGCAGCAGGCTTTCTTATAGTCAAAGCCATACTGGCGCATGTATGCCTCCTGGAGTTCCTTTGCTCCATTGTAGAAAGGGCTTGATGAATGTTGATTGAGAGTGACAATTACTGACATTTCTGGTGTCAGAACCGTGCCGTTCACACGTTTTGTGCGTTTTGGCGTTACTTTGAATACTTTTGACATAGTGCTTGATTTTAAAGGTTATACTATTATTTGTATATTCATGATGACGATACACCTTATATTATAAGGTATGGTGTGGACACTACATCCACACTTTCCAAGAGCAAGGTTCTGGCAAAACCCATAAAGAAGAAAACATGAAAGAGGAATCCACACCATATACAGGTGTAAACTCGCTCAGACTTTCGCGTTTTATCTTTATGTAGGATTGAACTGCCAGATTCTGCTCCTTTAACGTCGTGTCTGTGCGCGTATACAAGTTTTTCTTGTCTACAAGCAAATGTAAAGACTCTGCAACATGAGCCAATGAAACAGTATTTCATTCTCTGTATGCAATGTTGCCTTTCATTTGCAAATATAGTAAATTTATTCATAAACATTAAATATTTACGTTAAAAACTTGTGGATTCCTCCTATTTTTTCTGTTTATGGCACATTATGCCTTGTTGAATACCATGCTGATATGCTGCATATCTTGGATTTCATCCTACCTTTTGAATGGATTCTACTTTTTCTCGTCATGGTAAAGATTAAGCGAGCTTGATATTGCTCATTTGGCTTAACGAAAACGTTCTATAACGATAATGCAAAGGTAAAATATAGGTATGCCAAATAATGTCATAGCACAATAAAATTAAGCAAATAAAAATTATCTAACATGCAAAAGATATAGTTTCATCATGCAAAGCATAGCTTTCCAATGAAGAAAACTATGTTTTCCGCGCGACAAAAGATAGTTTTACGAAATTGTTGTTCAAATTCAAAATGTCTGCAAAATCGGTCTTTTACTTTGCAGGCGAAATGAATAAATGATATTATTATGGAGTTTTTGAACAACATCATCAACTTGTTTTCTGAAGCAGACTCAACGTTGCTGCTTTTCATCAACGGTATGCACACATCTATTCTTGACACTATCATGTGGCTAGCAAGCGACAAATTGACGTGGATACCGTTCTATCTTGTACTTCTATATGCCATTTCCGTTCGTCTAAAATGGAAACAACGGTTACTATGTTTCGTGTGTATCGCAGTCATAATCGCATTGACCGACCAGACATGCGCATCGGTTATACGTCCAGCAATGGAACGTCTCAGACCGTCAAATCCTGACAATCCAATATCGTCAATGCTGCATTTCGTGAACAATTACAGGGGTGGCAGATACGGATTCCCGTCATGCCATGCCGCAAACTCGATGGCTTTAGCTGTGTTCGTGATTCTTTTCTTCCGCAAAAAGACCGTTTCCGTGATAATGATTTCATGGGCTTCACTTGTATGCATATCACGAATCTACCTTGGAGTGCATTATCCAAGTGACATAATAGGTGGCGCAATAGTCGGAGGAACATACGCTCTAATCATTCATTACATCTATTCTTACATAACGGCAGCTATGACGAAAAGAAAATGTATAAACAAAATAAAATTATGTAACAACGGATAACAAAGGTGCATATTACATGCATCGTTTAGTGTAACAACAAATAACAAAAGTGTATATGAGAAAAATCATTTTATTTATGATTGCCTTTTCATTTGTGCAGACAATCATCGCGCAAACAGGTTCTATAGTCGGAACATTAAAGGAAAAAGGCAGCAATATGCCTATGGAATACGCTACCATAGCGCTACACAATGCAAACACACAACAGATAGCGACAGGCATGATGACCGACAGCATCGGGCAATTCCGTCTGAACGACGTTCCCGCAGACACATATTATATCGAAGCGACATTCGTGGGCTATCGCCCCATTCGCACAGACGTGTTCACACTGGAAACGAAAAAGACGAAAGACATTGGCACAATATACATTGAAACAGAGTCGGAAAGCATCGGAGAAGTTGTGGTAGAGGGGCGTAAGCCGACATTCGTAGCCAATCTTGACCGCAAAGTATTCTATGCAGGGCAAGACATCTCAAGCAAATCAGGTTCAGTGAGCGATCTTCTGCAAAACGTTCCCTCCGTTGATGTGGATATAGACGGCACCGTCAGTCTAAGAGGAAACGAGAACGTAACGATTCTGATAAACGGCAAACCGTCGGCAATGATGAACGCAAAGACGCGTGGAGACGCGTTGAATCAGCTGTCTGCTGGCAACATAGAGAGAATTGAAGTGATAACCAATCCTTCTGCAGAATATAAGCCCGACGGTGTGAGCGGCATCATTAACATAGTATTGAAGAAAAACGCTAAGGCAGGATTCAACGGAACACTGACCGGGAACGTGGGCAGCAGCGGAAGAAACAACGCTGGAGTCAACTTTAATTACGGTATGAAAGGCATAAATATATTTGGTGGATATGCTTACAGGAAAGACCGTTACGACAGGACAATAGATGACAAAAGATATTCGGCTACGGATTTCATCAACCAGACAACATACGGTCTCGGAAGACCTATTTCACACTCTTTCAATCTGGGAATGAACGCCAATATTACAGAAAATGACCTGATAGAGATTTCAGGAAACTACAGTCATCGTCGTTTTCAACGCAATGAAGAGGTAAAATCGGAAACGACAGGAGTAGATGACTCAGGAAATTCAGACAATATAATAAAGGATTCGTATCTCAGAAACCGTGATGCCCTTGCAAAAGAAAACATGTGGGAAGGTTCGCTAAGCTACACCCACACATACGGCAAGGACAATGAATTAGGAATAGACTACGCTTATTCTTCGGAATCGGAAGACGAAATAAACCATTATACCACAAGAGACATGTCAGGAGAAAGCAAAGACAATGAAAGCGTATGGGACGCCAACTATATGCATATAGGCAAACTCCACTGGATTCAGCATTTTTCTGAAAAGACGAAACTGACTGCAGGATATAACATTGAACACCTTACAGCTGAACAAAACTATCATATATCCGACTGGAACGGCACTGACTTTATCCCGAACACTGACCGCTCAAGTGACTTTACAAGTGTGCAGACAATACACTCGCTGTATTCCACGATTGAGGCAAGCATCGGTTCATGGAGCATTCTCGGAGGTTTACGAGGTGAATACGTGGATATAAAGAACCATTTATACACTCTTGGTCTGACTAACTGCCAGTATTACGCCAATCTGTATCCTACGTTACACATTTCACGCAAGCTCAGTCAACAACACGAACTGCAGCTTAACTATAGCCTACGTGTCAACCGACCAGACGGAAGCGACATGAATCCGTTTGCCGAACAGATAAATCCCCTTAGTCTACAAGCAGGAAACCCGAATCTGAAACCAGAGAAAATCTATTCTGCGGAAGCCTGCTGGCTATGGAATGACAATAGCGGAATGTCTTTGATGACAACGCTGTATTATCGCTATCTCACAAACAAAATAACCGAAGTGTCACGATATATAAACGACGGAGTGCTGCTCACGACAAAAGAAAACATGAACAGCAGCCAAAACGCTGGCTTGGAACTTATATGGAACATGCCTGTAATAGCAAACTGGCTCTCACTCAACTGGAACGTAAACGGCTATTATAACCAGATAGACGCGTCGAAACTGGGATACGGGAAAAACAAGGACACTTTTTCATGGAGCACTTTAATAAATGTGAACTTAACGCCAATACGCCATTATATGATACAGCTCAATGCCCGATTCCGTTCGTCAACACTTGTTCCGCAAGGTCGCAGAGACGCTGATTCAAGAATTAATCTTGGCATGAAATACGACATACCTTCTTTAAATCTTTCTATTCTTGCGTCTGTAACAGACTTGTTTGACACTTATCGCAAATCGTACACACTTGATACACCTGAATTGAAACAAAAGGTGGTAAGACGTCGCAATCCTCGTATATTCTACATAGGACTGTCGTGGCAGTTTGGTTCAGGCAAGAACAAGAAACATTCAGCAAATCTGGAATACGATGAAAACCTTTAATAATAACCCTTTTACAACAATTCAATGATGAGAACAATTTTCATAGCCGTGGCTTTTATAATTACGGCTCTTGCATATCCGATGAACATTTCCGCGTATTATTATGACGACGACAGTCTTGCCGCATACTCAGAACAGGCAAATTACGCTGATTCCATAATGGAATATGTTGACAATAATAACGAAAAACATATTCAAGTAGATGAGAACCCATATAAGTTCAAGCCGACTCAGCTTATTGTACCTGCCGCTCTTATAGGCTTTGGAGTAATCGGACTGGAAAGCGACTGGCTGAAATACCAGAATAACGAGATACGCGATGAACTGCAGGAAAGCATAGACAGCAAACTGACATTCGATGATATTGCACAATATACGCCTGCTATTGCTCTTTATGGGCTTAGTCTTTGCGGAATTAAATGCAGGCACTCATATATTGACCGTACCATTCTTTTAGGCACTGCATACGCGCTTATGGGACTATCGGTTACGTCATTGAAAACGATAACAAAGGTTGAACGCCCTGACGGAAGCTCAAGAAACTCGTTCCCGTCGGGTCATACGGCAACCTCTTTCATGGGTGCCGAACTGCTTAGGCGTGAATATTGGGATGTTTCGCCGTGGATAGGCGTTGCCGGTTATGCCGTTGCAGCTGGCACAGGCTTCTTCAGAATGTATAACAACAGGCATTGGTTCACCGATGTAATAGCTGGCGCAGGTATAGGAATACTTAGCGTTCAGGCTGCCTATTGGCTTTATCCGACAATAACAAAGACTTTTTTTTCTAAACGATACAAATGCAACGTTTATCTGTCTCCACGCATTACGTCTCAAGAAAAGGGCATTACTTGCAGCATTACCTTTTAATAACGTCTAATCAAAAATGCATAAATTGTAGTACAACCTTTTGAAAAATCTAATGAAATGGAAGACATAAAAACGGATTGTGCCCGAATCTTGCAATCGGGCACAAGTATATAAATAAAGTTTCTTATTGTCAATCTTCTATTCTCCAGTTGAGCATAAACTGCTCTGCCTCTTCGTAGTTCATGTTGAAGAAACGTTTTTCCTTGTTCAAAGATCTCATTACAGACATTTCTTCGTCTGTTAATTCAAAGTCAAAGATACTGATATTCTCTTTGATATAGTCATGGCGCGTTGCGCCAGGGATAGCAGACAGACCTTCTTGTATATGCCAACGCAATATGATTTGCGCTGGAGTCTTGCCGTGAGCAGCAGCTATCTTGCAGATTTCCGGGTCGCGAAACAATGCGCCGTTGCTCATTTCACCTCCTAAGGGGAACCAGCACTCTACTTGAATGCCATATTCCTGTGCTTTCTTGCGCCAGTCAAGACGTTGTGCATAAGGGTGTAATTCTATCTGAAACACCGCAGGTTTAATTTCAACATTGTCAACTATTGCATGAAACAAAGAATCGCTTGCATCGAAATTGCTTATTCCAAGAGCACGTACTTTACCCATTTTAACTGCTTTTTCCATGTCTTTCCATGCCCCAATGAAATCTCCCATAGGTTGATGCACATAGAGAAGATCTATGTAATCGGTCTGCAATCGTTCCAACATCTTGTCTATTGCTTCAAGGGTCTTGCCTTCACCATATTCGCTGGGCCATATCTTGCTTGTTATCCATATCTCTTCACGAGGTATTCCGCTCTCTTTTACCGCCTTACCGACACCGCGCTCAATACGATAGGCGTGTGCCGTATCAATGTGTCTGTAGCCGCATTTCAGCGCATAACTTACCGCATCGCATGCCGTGCTGTCGTCAGGAACATTGAAAGTGCCTATTCCAAAGCGTGGCATAAACAGCCCATTGTTCAACTTTACGTATGGTATACCATTTATATATTTATCTTCCGCATGACCGATTGCTGCAAAACAAATAAACAAAAATGCCAATACAATCTTTAAAACCTCATTTCTCATATCTTATAATTTTTTGTTTAACTTATTATTCTATTCATTTATACTTGTCAACACTATTTGCCAATGCTTTCTATCCATGCTTTTACTTCATCGGTATCGCCTGTAGTGCCCAATCCTTTAAGGTGTTTACTGTTTGGAGTAAGGTCAACTATCTTCTGTAAAGTCTCGTCTCTATAAGTTGCCGCATACGTGCAGAAAGGAACAACCGCCTTTCCTTTGAAATCGTAACTTTCAACGAATGTCGAAATAATCATAGGAGCTGTATGCCACCAAACAGGACATCCGATAAAGACAACATCATATTCATCAAAATTAACAACCTTTCCTGATATTGCAGGACGCAAATCTTTGTCTCTTTCTACCTTGGCTACCTCTGTACATTCGGTATAATCCGTTGGATAAGACTTTTCTGGAACAATCTTGAATAAATCACCACCAGTAACATTCTGTATTTCCTTTGCCATTCGTTCCGTTGTTCCTCCCCAAGAGAAATAGGCAATCAATACTTTCTTTCCTTTAAAGAAAGAAGATTCCGAACTGTCTGATGCCTTTGCTTCTACATTCATCTTGTTGTTTGAACCAGCCGAACATCCGATAATAGAAACTACACAGATTAGCAATAATAAAATTTTCTTTTTCATGAATTCAATATTATTTGATTATCGTCGGCAAAGTTACAGTATTTTGTCAATAGCCTTTTTACAAAAATATCGGTTTAAAATACAATAATTGCGGTATATAACAATAAACCACCAATAAAAGATATTAGTATTCTTATGCACAAAGAAATAAGATATATTTCAATAAAAGCAGAGAAAGAATAGGGGAAATTGATATAAAGAAAAACGCTAAACATTTGAATAATCAAACATTAGCGTTTTGTTCTAGTGACCCCGACAGGATTCAAACCTGTAACCTTCTGATCCGTAGTCAGATGCTCTATTCAGTTGAGCCACGGGGCCATCCTTCTTAATTGCGGTTGCAAAGGTAAATACTTTTTCTTATGCAACCAAATTAATAACATGTTTTTTTCTAAAAAAATATGTTTTACTGCTATTTAAATATATAAATTACTCTTCTTCTCCACGCAGATGCGGCAATGAAATATGGAACTTTACAGCCAGAAGCCTTATGATGACTATAGACGCAAAGCTAGATATAACCGTTATTTCTATATTAAATCCACACATTGAACATAGATGATATACCAAACCACCAATTATGCAGGCAAGAGCATAGATTTCTTTTCTGAATATCAACGGCACTTCATTTACCAGTACATCGCGCATCACGCCACCTGCAGCACCTGTTATGCAACCCATTATTATAGCTACCCAGAAAGGCAACCCTGCATAAAGTGTCTTTTGTATGCCTGCTATTGTAAACAGGCCTAATCCAAGTGTATCAAACAGAAACCATGTGCGAGAGAACTTGCCTATAGACTTCTTGAATATTATCGCTAGAACCAATGCCACTGCAGTACAAATTATATATATAGAGTTTGTCATCCAAAAGGGAGTAACGCCAAGCATCACATCCCTTATGGTTCCTCCACCGATTGCTGTAGCCAATCCGACTACATACCCACCGAACCAGTCGAACTTCTTGAATGCAGCCCATCTGATTCCTGAAATGGCAAATGCAAATGTTCCCAGAAACTCTATAACTATCTGTACTGTATTCATCAGCTAACAACGTTTACTGGATTTCCCTCAATAAACGCTTTCACGTTAGATACAGCTACATCCATCAGTCTTACACGAGCTTCATATGTCGCCCATGCTATATGAGGAGTTATATATACATTAGGTGCAGAGAATAGCGGGTTGTCTTTAGAAGGAGGTTCCTGACACATCACATCGGCGCCATATCCACCCAACTGTCCTGACTTCAGAGCTTCTGCTACGTCTGCCTCGTTTACCAAAGGACCTCTACCTGTATTGATAAGTATTGCGCCTTTCTTCATCTTCTTTATTGTCTCCTTGTTTATAATCTCACGTGTTTTATCAGTGAGAGGACAATGAAGAGTAAGAATATCGCTGACACCGAAAAGCCCTTCCAAAGTTGTTTTCTGTATTCCTTCTGGCAGGTCAGCAGAATTCTTGCTTGTATATGCAAACACATCCATTCCAAATGCTTTTGCTACTCGAGCAACTTTATAACCGATATGTCCTAATCCTATAACACCAAGCGTGCGGCTTGAGAGCTCTCTTAAAGGTGTATCCCAATAGCAGAAGTCTGGACTTTCGCTCCATCTGCCCTCACGGTTGGCATTGCCGTAGTGAGATATACGGTTATTGAAGTTAAGTATATGAGCAAATGTCATCTGAACGACACTGTCTGTACTATACGAAGGAATATTCGTTACGATAATTCCCTTCTCGGCAGCAGCCTTTACATCCACGACATTATATCCTGTTGCCAACACACCTATATATTTAAGATGCGGCAAGCTATTTATTATATCGGCTGTAAACACAACCTTGTTTGTCAATACAAGGTCTGCTTCAGAAGCTCTTTCCAGAATTTCACTTTCAGAAGTACGGTCATATACCGTCAATTCGCCTAGTTCTTTAAGACCGTCCCAAGACAAATCTCCAGGATTAACACTGAATCCATCTAATACTACAATATTCATAATTCCAAATATTTTAAATGTCTTTAAATCTGTTTCCCCAATACTGGAGCATACGTTGATAGCTTTTCTCTTCAACAGGAGAATGCTGTGCATGCCATAATCTTACATCTTTCAGGTTGTCAGGCAGATATTGCTGCTCTACAAAATGCTCAGGATAGTCATGCGAATACTTGTATCCGTCATGGTAACCCAAGTCTGCCATTAGCTTAGTCGGCGCATTTCGAAGATGCAAAGGCACTGGTTGGTTGCCCGTTTTGCGTACAAGTTCCATAGCATCGTTAATTCCGTTATATGCAGAATTGCTCTTTGGACTAGTAGCAAGATATACCGTTGCCTCAGCCAAAGGTATTCTGCCTTCAGGCCAACCAATCTTGTTCACAGCATCAAATGCAGCGTTTGCAAGCAACAATGCATTTGGATTGGCTAAACCTATGTCTTCCGATGCGCTAATGATAAGTCTCCTTGCAATAAAAGTAGGTTCTTCACCTCCTTCTATCATACGTGCAAGCCAATAAAGTGCCGCATCAGGGTCTGACCCTCTAATGCTTTTTATAAATGCAGAGATAATATCATAATGCATTTCCCCGTCTTTATCGTATGCCAAAGGGTTCTGTTGCAAGCAACTAACAACCGACTCATCTGTAATTTCAACGTCTTGCCCTGCGTAAGAATCAACTACAAGCTCAAGAATGTTCAGAAGTTTGCGGGCATCTCCACCACTATATCTTAGCAATGCACCAGTTTCTTTCAATATGATATTCCTTTTCTTTAACTCTGAATCCTGAGTAATGGCACGGTCAAGCAGTTCCATCAAATCATCTTTCTCCAATGATTTCAAGACATAGAGCTGACAACGTGAAAGCAGAGGACGTATAACTTCAAAAGAAGGATTCTCTGTTGTCGCTCCTATAAGAGTAACTATACCTTGTTCTACAGCTCCAAGGAGAGAGTCTTGCTGGCTTTTGCTGAACCTGTGAATCTCGTCAATGAAGAGAATCGGGTTCCCTTGATTGAAGAAAGTACCCTTTCTTGCCTTGTCAATGACATCACGCACATCCTTAACACCGCTTGTAACAGCGCTCAATGTATAGAAAGGCACTTTAAGCTGATTGGCTATAATAAGAGCAAGCGTTGTTTTACCTACTCCAGGAGGTCCCCAAAGTATAAAAGAAGATATGCGCCCTGCCTCAATCATGTTGCGAAGTACAGCATTTTTTCCGACAAGGTGCTTCTGACCGATATACTCTTCGAGAGTAGAAGGTCTCATTCTCTCAGCTAAAGGTTTAACCATATTCAATGCAAAAATATGAAATATATCGCATTTACGCAAAAAATATCTGCTAAAAACTTGCGGATAAAAGATAATGTATTACTTTTGCAACACTGAAATAAACGAGTAAAAGAATAAAACGTGAGAGTAACGGTTCTCCAAACAGACATAAAATGGGGACAACCCAAAGCTAATCAGGATATTGTAAGCCGGCTCATGTCGGCGGCACCACGTTCTGATGTTTATGTCTTGCCGGAAATGTGGTCTACAGGATTCACTATGAAACCGGAAAAAGATGCCGAAGACCTTAACTGTCCTAGTTCTTTAGACTGGATGAAGAAGAAAGCGGAAGAATATAATTGCGCAATATGCGGAAGCATTGCTGCAAAGACAAAGGAAGGACAATACGTAAACAGGCAGTATTTTGTACGTGAAGACGGCTCATACGACTATTACGACAAGCGTCATCTTTTTACTTACGGCGGAGAAGACAAACATTATGTAAGCGGTACGTGCAGGTCTATTGCAGAATATAAAGGAACAAGATTTCTTATGACAACATGCTATGACCTTCGTTTCCCTATATGGATGAGAAACAATGATGACTACGATGCTATAATAGTAACAGCCAATTGGCCTAAAAGCAGAAAAAACGTATGGCAAATACTTTTAAGGGCGCGTGCAATAGAAAACCAAAGCTATGTCATCGGTGCAAACAGAACTGGCGAAGACCAATACTGTCAGTATAAAGGGAACAGCTGCATAATTGACGCAAAAGGCAAGACTCTTGCCCAAGCAAAAGAAAAAGAACAATCAATAACGGCAGACATAGATTTAAACGAGCTGAATGCTTTCCGTTTAAAGTTTCCCGTACTTAATGACAAGGACATATTTTATATTAATCAGAATAAATAATTAAATAGAAATATGAAAGATATTAACAAGAAGGCACTTACACTTAAGACTCTGAACAAAAGCAACGTTTGGGACTTGCAGGAAAATGACATCTTCAGACTGCTTGATGCTGCGGAGAAAGACGCAGACATAAAGGATAACATCAGGCACTATACGGATATCATCAAAAGCGCTTTTGATATAGAAGAAATCAAAGTCGACCGTCCTGAAATCGTAAAGAAGTATGAAGACAGGGGATTTAAGATAGGCATGATGCGCATAGACGAATCACAGAAAGTAAAAATGGGCATCAAGAAGCGTCCTATTATGAGAGTTACTGACCTTACTTACGAGAACATCCGACACATTACGGCAGCAAAGCTCGTGGAAGTTCTTGAACGTAACTTCGGAGGCGGTTGGGAATCTTTGTCTCAAAGCATACAGGATATTATCCAAAGCGGCTTTGACATCAGTACAACAACATTGCCTAAAGACAGGCTTCACAAGCCAGGCGGCATGTATGAAAAGAAGGTTGCCGACGGTTTTGAAGTTCTTGAAATTGCTAAAGGCGCATGGATAGAAGCTATTTTCGCTAAACTGAAGCCAGAAGTAGAGAAACCTCACGCAAAGTTGGATCAAGACAGACTCGATGATTTTGATAGAGAAGACAACGATGAAGACGAAGATCTGCCGGAAATTGAAGACAAATACAACAGTGTGGATGAGGATGATGACTTCGATGAAGACAAACTAACAGAAGAAAGCTATAGAACAACTATAGAAGAGAATCCAGAAGACCTAGACCTCACGGTTGACGATGTAGCAGACGAAGAGGACTATTAACAATTTACACATATACAAACTTAGTTAAAAAGGAGGAAATAAGATATGTTTTCTCCTTTTTTGTTTAACAATGCTTGTACATTATTTATTTTATATTTACCTTTGCAAGCGCAAAACATTATGACGAGATTATATTATATAATATCGTAAACATGTTTTCATATAAATATAATATATAAAACAACGTTGTCGGTTCACGCAAATGTGATTAAAATGGGAATCAGGTGAGAATCCTGAACAGTCCCGCTGCTGTAAGCTATCGTTCACAAAGAGAACACAGAAGCCACTGATACTTATCGGGAAGGCGTTCTTTTTAGAGGTAGTAAAGTCAGAAGACCTGCCGATTGTGTATTTTTTCTTCCATCCGTTTCGAGGAAAGACGGCTGGATGATTGTCTGTTAAGAATGAGATTATTAGCATTGTTGGCTTTGTTATTCATAGCCCATAATAGAATATGTGCTGAAACTCTATATGATGATACGTTGACCAATCGTACACATCATCTGGAAGAAGTCGTCGTGAGCGAAAGCAAGAGCAAACGCGAACTGACAAGTTCTTCACCGCTTTATATTCTTGAAAACGAGCAATTCCTAAAAATGGGAATTACCGACATATCCGATGCCCTCAACCGTTTACCAGGCATTACACTTCGTGACTATGGTGGTGCAGGAGGCCTTAAAACCGTTTCCGTAAGAGGATTCGGAGCACAGCATACAGGAGTTAGCTATGACGGAGTGATGCTTAGCGAATGTCAGAGCGGTCAAATAGACGTCTCACGTTATTCTCTTGACAATGTCGGAAGCATATCTCTTGTCATAGGAGACAACGACGATATATTTATCTCCGCCAAACACGCGGCATCAGCGGCTATTCTTGACATAACGACTCTCAATATGCCTTCAAACGATCTTCGACCTCATCTGACAACTCAAGTAAGATTAGGTTCGTTTGGCTATGTCAGTCCGTTTATAAGATACGAGCAGAATTTCTCCAACAAGCTTGCCATGTCAATAGTCGGCGAGTATATTTATGCAGAAAACGATTATCCGTTTACGTTGAAAAATGTTTCAATAACAAAAAAAGAGAATCGAACAAACAGCAGAATGAACTCTGGACACGGAGAGATGAATATGGTATGGCGACCAAATGCGTTTAATATTTGGAAACTTAAGCTTTACTATTACGATAATGACAGACAACTTCCTGGACAGGTACGATATTATACAAATGTCAGTAAAGAAAAGCTTCATGACCAGAATTTCTTTGTTCAAATAGGATACCGTGGCATACTAAGCGAGAAGCTATCCCTAAAATCTGACGCCAAGTTTAATTGGGCAGCGTCCAAATATAAGAATGATCTTTATAAAGGTAATGTCAACGATGCCAGTTATTGGCAAAGAGAGGTATATACATCTACCTGTCTGCTGTATGAACCAAACAACAACCTGGCATTAGATTATTCCGTGGATTACGGTTTCAATAATCTCAACAGCAGTCTGTCTACTGATACAAAGCCTTATCGGCATTCTGTTTTACAGTCAGCAACGGCAAAATACCATAATAGACGATTCACGGCCATTGCCCGCTTGCTGGGTTCGTTATATTTCAATGACGCGAAATTAGGCGAAGGCGCTAAGGATATGAAGAAACTTTCTCCATCGTTGTCGTTGTCATATAAGCTATTTGCTGATAATGACCTGTATGTCAGGGCATCATATAAGAATATTTTCCGTACACCGACCTTCAATGAATCATATTTCTACCACTATGGCAGCACAACACTGAACCCAGAGAAAACAGACCAATATAATATAGGTGTAACATTGCAAACGAAATACGGCAACTTTTCAAATATACGGTTTACCGTTGACGGCTATCTGAATCATGTAACAGACAAGATAGTTGCAGTACCATACAATATGTTCGTTTGGACATGCGTAAATGTAGGAAAGGTGAGAATGATTGGCATTGACGCTTCAACGAACCTGAATTATAAATTCAACGACAAGCACTCTCTCCTCTTTGCCGCAAGCTACAGCTACCAGAAAGCAGAGAACCGAACAAACAGGGAATCAGAATATTACGGTTATCAGATAGCATATACTCCAGAACATTCTGGCAGCATGTCCATTACATATAACAATCCGTGGGTTGACATGACGCTACACGGAACAGGAACTTCCATGCGCTATGGCAATAACGAGCATTATGAAGGTACAGACATAAATGGATATTGGGATATGGGTGTAACACTTTCCCGTTCTTTCTCTATAAGAAAACAAAGCATTGAGTTGCGTTGCGACTTGAAGAATATACTTAACACACAGTATGAGATAGTAAGAATGTATCCAATGCCAGGCTTTAATTGGCAATTTACATTAAAATATAAATTCTAAATTTCAAACAATTCACATCAAAATAATTTTCAAGTATTCTTTTTTTGACACTATCTGTGTCTTTGTTTACATCTTGTAGTGATGATGATGAACCGTATGTTCCACAACTTGTTAACGTGAGCAACGGAGCGTTTGTCATCAATGCCGGAAACTCAAGTTCTTCCATTTCAGGTAGTGTGACATACTTCGACTATACATCATACACTGCTACACAAAATGTATTCAAGTCAGCCAATGGACGTGAACTTGGCATTACCGCCAACGATGCCGTTATCTATGGTTCTAAAATGTATATTGTAGTTACAAGTGAGAACACAGTTGAAGTGGTTGACAAGAGCACCATGGTAAGCCTTGGAACGGTTAATACAGACCAGGCTTTGGGAACAGACAATGGAACACAGCCTCGCCATGCCGTTGCATATGAAGGAAAAGTGTATGTTTCAACATTCGCAGGCTATGTAGCCGAGATAGACACTACTTCATATAGCGTAACAAACACCTATCAGGTAGGTTCTTACCCAGAAGGAATGGCAGTCAGCAACGGTGTGCTTTATGTAGCAAACAGCGACTATGGTTATGGCAATAATCCATCAATCTCCATGATTGACCTTTCTTCAGGCAATATTACTACTCTTACAGACGAACTTATCATGAACCCAGTTTCGTTTGCGGTAATAGACGGAGAGGTATATTATCTTGATTATGGCCAGTACGATGCAAGCTGGAATCAGACTGATGCCGGTGTAAGAAGAATTTCTGGAACAACAGTTACAAAGGTTGCCGACGCTACAATGATGGCTTCTTACGGTACCAAGCTGTATCTTTGCAATGCTCCATACAGCTATCCTTCTACTACTCCTACATATAGCATTTATGATGTAGCTAACGATACGTCAACTGCGTTCACTCCTTCTAACATATATAGCCCTTGCGCAATGGGTGTAGATCCTGTAACAGGCGAGTTGTTCATCGCTTCTTATCAGGAAAACACTGAAACCGGATATGCAGGCTATAGCATTGACGGCTATGTGAACGTTTATAGCAATGACGGCTCTACATCACTCAGATCATTCTCTACAGGTGTAGGTCCTACTGCTATCATTTTCAATACAGGTGTAGCATATGAATAGACTTCTGTCTATAACAATCACTTCTATATTAGTGCTGTTTACCCTCTGCTCTTGCGGAGGCAGCAGCACTAATTCCTTTTCGGATAGCGGTGATACTCTGTCTCTCAGCTATGCCGAGAACATTCAGATTATAAATTATGGAGAATATTCTGTAGTTAACCTTAGCGATCCGTGGAACAAAGGAAAGACTCTCCACACCTATATCCTTGTGCCAGAGAGCAAGCAACTACCTGACAACCTGCCTGAAGGCACCGTTGTCCGTACACCACTGAAGCGTGCTGTTGTCGCTACATCGGTACATTGCGGATTGATAATTGACCTTCAGAAAGGAAGCAGCATAAAAGGCGTTTGCGATTTGAAATACATCAATCTGCCGTGGATTCAGCAGCAATGCGCCAAAGGCAATATCGCTGAATGTGGAAGCGGTCTTGCGCCTACATTGGAAAAGATTATCGACATCGATGCTGACGCCATACTTATATCTCCGTTCCAGAACAATGGCGGCTACGGGAGACTGGAGGAACTGAAGAAGCCTATCATTGAAATGGCTGACTATATGGAGACATCTGCATTAGGACGCGCTGAATGGATGAAGTTCTACGGCATGCTGTTCGGAGCAGAAGAACAGGCAAACGCAATATTCAAAAGCGTTGAAACCGACTACAACAATCTGAAAGCCCTCGCGCTTACGTCTAAGACAAGGAAATCTATAGTCATTGACAAGAAAAGCGGCTCTGTATGGTATGTTCCAGGAGGGCATAGCACTATAGGAAGGATTATTATTGACGCAAACGCAGACTATCCGTTTGCCGACAATGACAATAGCGGAAGCATACCGTTGCCTTTTGAAAGCGTATTCGAGAAAGCTGGCGATTGCGACTTATGGATGCTACGCTATGGAAGTCCACAACCTGCCACGCTTAAATCTCTTGTTTCTGAATATCAAGGATATTCACAATTCAAGGCTTTCAAGGAAGGAGAAGTCTACGGATGCAATACGGAAACGTCTACATTCTATGAAGACACTCCTTTTCACCCTGACATGCTTCTTAGAGATTTTATCATAATAGCACATCCTGACTTGAAAGGATTGGGAGAAACAAAATATTTCAAGAAACTAAAATGAACAAAGGATTACGCTTCGGCATATTCATAACCATCGTCATTGTTATTCTGTTTATCGCCAACCTCGTGTTCGGCGCAGTCAGGATACCTATCGAAGATGTGTTCAATATTCTTGTGGGCAAGGGCAATCCACGCCCCAGCTGGCAATATATCATACTACAAAGCCGTCTGCCACAAGCTATTACCGCCGTTCTGTGTGGCGGTTCTCTTGCCGTAAGCGGTCTTTTGCTTCAGACAGCTTTCCGCAATCCTCTTGCCGGCCCTTCCATATTCGGCATCAATAGCGGTGCAAGCCTTGGTGTAGCCCTTGTAATGCTGATGTTTGGTGGAGGAATAACGGCTGGTTCAGTTTCAATAACAGGTTTCTTTGCTATACTTGTAGCTGCATTTGCCGGTGCTATAGCGGTAATGGCATTGCTCTTGTTGTTTTCTACGCTTGTCAGCAACAATGTAATGCTGCTTATTATCGGAATAATGATAGGCTACATATCATCGTCCGCAATATCTCTACTCAACTTTTTCGCTACCGAAGAAGGAGTACATTCATACATGATATGGGGATTGGGAAACTTCGGTGGAGTAACTATGGAGCAGATACCCTTGTTCACACTGGTAACGCTCGTCGGGCTTGTTGGCTCATTATTGCTAATCAAGCCGTTGAACGCCATATTGTTAGGTGAACAATACGCCGAGAATCTTGGCATAAACACTTTACGCATACGTAATTATCTGCTTCTTGTTACAGGTCTGCTTACCGCCATTACTACAGCTTTCTGCGGGCCTATAGCATTCATCGGGCTTGCAGTTCCTCACATCGCAAGAATGATGCTCACAACAGACAATCATGCCATTCTTATACCAGCAACCATACTGACCGGCTCAGCCGTTGCACTTCTGTGCAATATTATCTGCATTCTTCCAGGCGAATCGGGATTGATACCTCTCAATGCCGTTACACCTATAATGGGCGCACCTGTAATTATCTATGTAATTCTACGTGGCAAACATAGATAACAACCAGTTGAGAAAACAATATTTCAACAAACGCCAGACACATATATTCATGCTCATAAATTGCATAAATATACAGAAATCAGTGTTTCTTTTTTAGCCATAATCAACACGTTAACGCTCTCAGAATGCCATTTTTCAAAAATAATTTGCCCACGGACGTAAAAAACGCCTAAAAAGTGTGCATAATTAAAATACATTATATCAATTATTTATGCCACTTTTACTATATAGTGTGCAAAAGTGAACAGTATATATACGTATATAACCGCACGTAACATACCGTTTTTTGAGTAAAAAACGCCTCTTTTACAACTAAAAATTGGGTACTTTTTCGGGAATAATATACCCTATTTTTGCAAATTACCTATGCACTTATCTTAAATTACCCCATTAGTTATCGAAAACGACCCTATTTTTGTGCCTCTGTTTTTCTAT
>JAUNIZ010000283.1 GCA_030523165.1 Prevotellaceae bacterium | reverse complement strand
TGTACGTGTAAATAATTTAAAGAATATCTCCCTGAATATTCCACATAATAAGTTCATCGTTATAACCGGTGTCTCTGGTTCAGGAAAATCTTCGCTGGCTTTTGACACACTCTATGCAGAAGGACAACGAAGATATGTGGAAAGCTTGTCAGCATATGCTAGACAGTTTCTTGGGAGAATGAATAAACCTGATTTTGACTATATAAAAGGATTGCCTCCAGCAATTGCAGTTGAGCAGAAAGTAAACACAAAGAATCCACGCTCTACTGTTGGCACAAGCACTGAGATATATGACTATCTTAGAATGTTGTTTGCAAGAATCGGCCACACATATTCTCCAATCAGCGGAAGTGAAGTAAAAAGACATACAACCGACGATATAATAAGGTGTATCACCTCTTATTCTAAAGGAACAAAGTTCATTATATTGGCGAAATTACATGTTAACGATGGCAATTCAATAGAAAGGCAGCTTCAGATTTACATGCAGCAAGGATATTCTCGTATTTATCATAATTCGGAGTTCCTCAAAATAGAAGATGTTCTTAACGATAAAGAATCAGAAATAACATCAAAAGCTAAAGGAAAAGTTTCTGACGGAATAAACTCTGACGGAATAAACATTAAAGGAATAACTACAGATGACATATTTATTGTAATAGACAGATTGTCTGTAGATGACTCACAAGACGTTATTTCAAGAATAACAGATTCGTTGGAAACGGCGTTTTTTGAAGGTAATGGAGCATGTAGGCTAGTTTTCCTTCCTTCAAACATATCATATGACTTCTCAGATAGATTTGAGGCAGACGGCATTCGGTTTGAGGAACCTAACGACAATATGTTTTCATTCAACTCCCCTATCGGTGCTTGTCCAACGTGTGAAGGTTTTGGATCTATAATAGGAATAGACGAAAAGCTTGTCATTCCTAATACAGAACTTAGCGTATATGACGGATGTGTACAATGCTGGCATGGGGAAAAGATGTCACAATGGAAAGAAGAGTTCTGCATACGTGCAGCCAAAGACAAGTTTCCTATATTTGAACCATACTATAAACTTACATCAACGCAAAAGGAATGGCTATGGCATGGGCTGCCAAGCGAGAAACATAAGGACATACGAGACAAGGTATGTATCGACTCATTCTTTCAGATGGTCAAGGACAATCAGTACAAGATTCAGTATAGAGTCATGATGAGCCGTTATCGTGGGCGCACAATATGTCCAGAGTGTCATGGAGGAAGACTAAAGAAGGAAGCAGACTATGTGAAAATAAACGGTAAAAGTCTGAGCAATCTAGTAGAAATGTCGGTAACGAACCTAAGGAAATGGTTTGCCGAACTGAAACTTAACGAAACGGAAAGCCAGATAGGCAAACGTTTGCTTAACGAAATAAACAATCGACTGAAATTTCTCACTGACGTAGGTCTTGGCTATCTGACACTTAATAGACCGTCAAATACGCTTAGCGGTGGTGAAAGCCAAAGAATAAACCTCACTACTGCGCTCGGAAGTAGTCTTGTCGGCTCTTTATATATTCTTGACGAACCAAGTATCGGCCTGCATAGCAAAGACACTTTCAAGCTGATTAATGTGCTAAAGGAACTAGAATCGCTTGGCAATACTGTGATAGTCGTAGAACATGACGAAGACATAATACGCTCTGCTGACTATCTTATTGACCTAGGACCTGATGCAGGTAGACTTGGAGGCGAAATCGTCTATCAAGGCGAACCTTCACATATTACTAATGAGGAACAACAGAAGAACAAAGACAGCTACACGATAAAATATCTTCTTGGAACCGAGGAGATAGCCTTGCCTAAGAACCACCGTTCATGGAACAAGAAAATAGTATTGAAAGGTGCAAGAATGAATAATCTTAAAGGCATCGATGTGGAGTTTCCTCTAAACACATTCAATGTCGTTACAGGAGTAAGCGGTTCTGGTAAATCTTCTCTTGTGAGAGGAATATTATATCCTGCATTAAAGAGAAAGCTTGATGAAGTTGCTGATATGCCAGGCGAATACAGCGCAATGGAAGGCGACTGGGATTCTATCAAGCATGTAGAAATGGTTAACCAGAACCCAATAGGTAAAAGTTCACGTTCTAATCCTGCAACATACGTAAAGGCGTTTGATGACATTCGCCAGTTGTTCGCCGACCAGCCATTGTCTCAACAAATGGGCTTTACGGCACAATACTTTTCGTTCAATGCCGAAGGCGGGCGTTGCGAGAATTGTAAGGGAACAGGAGTCATAACTGTAGAAATGCAGTTTATGGCAGACTTAGAACTGGTATGTGACAGCTGTCATGGCAAGCGTTTCAAGAAAGATATTCTTGACGTAAAATATGCCGGCAAGAATATTAATGATGTTCTTGAGATGACGGTAAGTGAAGCTATCACGTTCTTTACCGAGAACAAGCAGAAGTCTATAGTCAACAAACTGAAACCTCTTGAAGATGTTGGATTAGGATATATAAAGCTTGGACAAAGTTCGTCTACATTGTCTGGCGGTGAAAACCAAAGAGTATAGCTTGCTTATTTCCTTGGTCTGGAAATGAGCGACCCTACCCTATTCATATTTGACGAGCCTACTACAGGACTCCATTTCCACGACATAAAGAAACTTCTCAAAGCGTTTGACGCACTTATACAACACGGACATTCCGTGATAGTTATAGAACATAATCTGGATATTATAAAATGCGCTGACAATATCATTGACCTTGGCCCTGACGGAGGTGATAAAGGCGGCAATCTAGTATTTACAGGAACTCCTGAAGCAATAATAGATTGTTGCGAAAGCGTTACAGGAAAGTATCTGAAAGATAAGATATCAGAAATTAAAAAATAAGTTAAATATAAGGATTTGGGCTATTGCCCTTCTTTATAATGAATAAAAATTATTACCTTTGCACTACTTTTGAATAAAGGTTGCCGATATGGCTCAGTTGGTAGAGCAATTCATTCGTAATGAATAGGTCCCGGGTTCGAGTCCCGGTATCGGCTCAAAAGGGAAAAAAATCATGACCTTTATTTATCTTATGCGGTAATAGCTCAGCTGGTAGAGCATTGGCTTCCCAAGCCGAGGGTCGCGAGTTCGAGTCTCGTTTACCGCTCTAAAGAAAAACAATTACTGCAATTTTTATTACTTTACAGACGGGTTTGAAGATTACAGCGCATTGATAACACAATAAATAAAGAATTGTAGTATGAAATCAATAGTGAGATTTTGCATTGGCATGATACTTTTCGGTGTAATTTGGATGACATTCTGTAAGTATCTTCAAATTGATATTAGCGGTGTTAGTTCTAATATTGGAATGTTTCTATATGGTATGAGTTTATATATAGGAAGTAGTATCATATATTATTGTATTAGTAAATTAGCAAAATATATCAAGAAAAAATAAACCCTATCATATTAAGGTAGACTTGAGGACA
>JAUNIZ010000282.1 GCA_030523165.1 Prevotellaceae bacterium | reverse complement strand
GTGCTAAACCTATGCTTTACAAACAGGAAAGCGGCACATCATAAAAGACAACAACAAATATGATAAGACAAGAAGAGGTTTACAAGATAGGTAAGATAGGCAAGCCACACGGAGTGAAAGGTGAAGTTAGCTTCATGTTCGATGACGATGTGTTCGACCGTGTCGACTCCGAATACCTCGTATTGCTTATAGACGGCATACTTGTTCCGTTCTTTTTCGAAGAATATAGATTCAAGACAAATGAAACGGCACTGATGAAATTCTCCGACATAGACACCAAAGAACAGGCGCAAGAGCTAACGGGGTGTGAAGTATATTTCCCTAGAAAGCTGTCTGACCGTGATGAATCCGAAATATCATGGAACGAGACAGAAGGCTTCAAGCTTGTTGACGAAAACTCAAACGGCAAGCTTATCGGCACGATAACGTCGGTAGACGATTCTACAATGAATCTTCTTTTCAACGTAATCACGCCTGACGGAGAAGAAATACTTATACCTGCCTCGGAAGATTTCATAACGAACATCGACGTGGAAAAGCGTGAAATATCGGTCAACTTGCCCGAAGGCTTGCTTGACTTGCACAAGTAACATGAGGCAAAGACCTATATATGAAACGAGAAAATTGATATAATGCCCGAACAAACGGGTTAAACACTACATATATGAAAAAGCAAATAGCCATTCTTGGCTCTACTGGTTCAATAGGAACTCAGGCTTTACAAGTAATAAAAGAGCATTCAGACCTGTATGAAGCATACTGTCTGACGGCTAACAACCGTGTAAAAGAACTTGCGGCACAGGCTCGCGAGTTTCGCCCAGCTGCGGTAATCATTGCGAATGAAGACAAATACGAAGAGCTGAAAAGCCTTCTTAGCGACTTGCCTGACATAAAGGTATATGCAGGAATGCGTGCCATAGACGAGATTGTAGAGGCTTCGCCTATCGACTTCGTGCTTACCGCAATGGTAGGTTTCGCTGGTCTTAGCCCTACTATCCACGCTATAAAAGCACACAAGAAGATTTGTCTTGCAAACAAGGAAACGCTTGTTGTGGCAGGCGAACTTATCTGTAAGATAGCAAATGAATACCGCTCCCCTATCCTACCTGTAGACAGTGAGCATTCAGCAATATTCCAATGCCTGATAGGAGAAGGCAACAACGAGATTGAAAAGATTCTCCTAACGGCATCTGGTGGCCCGTTCCGCAACTGCACAGAAGAGCAGCTGGCAACAGTAACAAAGGCAGACGCGCTGAAACACCCTACATGGAACATGGGAGCAAAAATAACCATTGACAGCGCAACAATGATGAACAAAGGCTTTGAAGTGATTGAAGCTAAATGGCTGTTCGGTGTTCCAGCAGACAAGATTCAAGTGCTTGTTCACCCACAAAGCATCATTCACAGCGCAGTGCAGTTCAAAGACGGAGCAGTAAAAGCGCAGCTTGGAGTGCCTGACATGAGGCTTCCTATACAGTTTGCGTTCACTTACCCTGACCGTTTACACCTCGGAGGCGAGTGCCTTGACCTGTTCAAGCACCCGCTAGAGTTCTTCGAGCCAGACCTAAACAAGTTCCGTTGTCTTGCCCTGGCATTCGAATCTATTAAGAAAGGCGGCAACATGCCTTGCATAGTCAATGCAGCTAACGAGATTGTGAATCGTGGTTTCCTTGAAGACAAGTGCTCTTTCCTGCAGATGGGCGATATAATCGAGAAGACAATGAATCGCGTTTCGTTCAGCAACAATGCCGACTACGACACTTACGTGGCTACAGACGCTGAAGCGAGAATAGTGGCTACAGAACTGCTGCAAGGGAAAAGCAACTGACGAAACAATAGTTTTGCAACATTTATCGGCATATAAATAAAACATATAAAATAGGAATATTAGTATTTAAGAAACAAAGAACCAAAATCATTTTGGATTAATAACAAGAAAAAAACGACATGGAAATATTTTTGATAAGACTGCTTCAGTTCATTCTGGCAATCTCTATTTTGATTCTACTGCATGAAGGTGGACACTTTTTCTTTGCTAAACTCTTTGGCGTAAGAGTAGAGAAATTCTATCTTTTCTTTGACCCTTGGTTTCATTTATTTGAGTTTAAGCCGAAACGAAGCGACACTACTTACGGCATAGGTTGGCTCCCTCTGGGTGGCTATTGCAAGATTTCGGGCATGATAGACGAGTCGTTCGACACAGAACAGATGAAGAAACCTGCTCAGCCGTGGGAATTTCGCACCAAGCCGGCATGGCAAAGACTGCTCATAATGATTGGTGGCGTGCTTGTAAACTTCCTGCTTGCGCTCTTCATCTACTCAATGGTTCTCTATACATGGGGCGATTCATACATTCCATTGAACAAGATGACAATGGGTATGAAGTTCAACGACGATGCAAAAGAGATAGGTTTCAAAGACGGAGACATTATTCTTTCAGCTGACCAGAAGACACTTACACGCTATGATGCAGACATGTATCGTGCCATATCTGAAGCAAAGACAGTAGACGTGCTTCGCCAAGGCAAGAAGGTAACGATAAACATGCCAGAGGAAATGAGCCTGTTGACAATGCTGAAAGCAGAACCAGTGTTCACCCGACCGCTTATTCCAGCAGAGACAGACAGCGTATTGGCAAACTCTCCAGCAGCTAAAGCCGGAATGCTAAAAGGCGACAAGATTGTAGCAATCAACGGAAAAGCCATTGACTCATGGAATGAATTCGAAAATAATCTTGGCGTGTTGAGAGACGTTATGAGCGTTGCAAAGACTTCTGCCGACAGCATGAAGGTTCGCTCAGTCAATGTCGTGTTCAGCCATAAGGCAACACCTGAGAAACTTGACACAGCGAAAATGCTACTCAATCCTGACCTTACATTAGGCGTAACAAAAACAAACATTACCCACTACTACAAGCCTGTAAAAACGGAATACGGCTTTTTCCAGAGTTTCCCGGCAGGCATTAAATATGGCTTAGGCGTGCTTCGCGGATATGTAGGCGACATGAAATATGTCTTTTCTGCTGACGGTGCGAAGTCATTAGGTGGCTTTGGCGCTATCGGAAGCCTGTTCCCGCCAACTTGGGATTGGAGGATGTTCTGGCAGATGACTGCTTTCTTGAGCATAATACTAGCCTTCATGAACATTCTGCCTATACCTGCATTAGACGGAGGCCATGTGCTTTTCCTTCTTTACGAGATAATCACGCGTCGCAAGCCAAGTGAAAACTTCATGATAAAGGCAGAGTATGTAGGCTTCGGAATATTGATTCTTCTCATGCTTGTAGCTAACCTAAATGATATATTAAGGTGGCTAGGGTATATGTAAGCCTATATATATTAATGTAAAGAATATATTTTCCCGCAACAAGAAAGGCGTATCGATGGTGCAAATGCCACGATACGCCTTTTAATATTATATTTTCTTCCTGTGCCACAATCTGCAATAAATCTTTGATTTG
>JAUNIZ010000281.1 GCA_030523165.1 Prevotellaceae bacterium | reverse complement strand
GCTTGTATTTACTTCTAAAGTGTAAGGAAGAAAAAGCATGGTTAAAATTAGACGCAGTGGTTCTGGCAAGAATTTTAACAAAAATGGCTGAATCTGTAGGTCATGTAGAAACTATAGATATATTGGATGATATTGATAGATTGTTAGATGAGGAAAAGTTTGATGAGGTTATAAAGAAGTCGAATGAATTCTTGCTTGATTCTTCAGAAGAAGATGATCGTAAAGCTATGGCCTATCTTTATTTGGCCAAAGGATTCGTTGGGTTACGCGATGAGGTGGATTCTCAGATAGAAGACTCTCCTAATGTTAATGTTTCTTTGTTGAAAGAGCATAAGAAATATACAGATAAAGCATTATCTGCTTATGACAATGCGTTAGGTTTATCCATATCGGATGATTATCGTTATTATATATATTCATGTAAGGGCGATGTTGCCGATAAGGCAGAATTAAGCCGAGATTGCTATATTGAAGCTATGCAATCGTCTGATCATGATGTGTCAGACGAAGCAAAGGAAAACTATGTTTTTGCAACGAATGATCTTTTTTCAAAATTTGAAGATGAAAGTTTTTCGGAAATGTTTGATTATAGGGAGCGTAAATTCTTGTTTGTTGTGAATAGCGAGAAACAGTTGCCTGGCTGTTTTGATAAAGAAGGAAATATAAAGTGGGTATTCACTATCAATAAAATACCTTCAAACATTATTTTCCCTATGGGACATCCATTGCCTAATACTTTGTACATCGGACATCCGTTGAAGCCAAATGAATATTTACCTTTTGAGAATGCGACAGAACAGCTCTTTATGGAAAAAGTGAGAGAGCTATGTTATCTTGCTCAATGTCTTGGTGCAACAGAGATTTCATTTAAAAAGATTAAAGGATTAAATATTTCAAGTTCACAGTCAAAAGAATTGAACGCATCTGGTACTCTTGGAAGAAAGTTTGCTACAGTAAGTGGTGAACGGAATTTTCAACAAGAAAGTTCAGAAGAACAAGGTTTTAAAGATGGACATGAATTGGTGCAAAGGTATTCGCCTGTAAAAATGCCATTTTGTCCAGATGACTTAATTTGGCTTGATACAGATAACACTTGGAAAACATTGGTGAAGCAGAGATTAAATGGAAATATTCTTTCATACACGGAGAAAGTAACTTCTTATGAAACCATTACATTAACTTCAAATCAACTTCTTGCAGTAAAGGGTTCATTTGAATATCTGTTAGTTAAGGCAAGCGGTTCATGTGATATTAAGTCAGACAAAACGTTCAGCAAGACAGAAGAGACGGAATGGCAGATTGATATGAGATTTAAGCCTCTTCAAGAATTTTCTCAAACAAATACTCCGCAAATTGCTCATGATACAACTCCAAATACAGGTGGAGATAATTTATTAGATATGGAGAAAGCTTACTTGGAGGAAATAGAATTTTGTTTAGAAGATGATGGCGTTATTGATGAACAAGAAAGGACAATGCTTGAGCGTAAGCGTATGAAATTAGGTATCTCTAAAGAGCGTGCAAAAGAAATAGAAGACATGGCCGTATCAAGCAATGACGATTCGTTGACAGAAGAAGAATTTGCGTATAAAGAGGAAGTTGAATTTTGTTTGGAAGAGAGCAAAGAAATTGATTCTCAGGCGCGGAAATTCCTGGAACGCAAACGATTAAAGTTGGGATTGACAAAGGAACAGGCAGAGAAAATTGAGTCAATGTTGATGAATTCAAATGAATATACTGATGATGAAAAAGAGTATCTTGAAATATTAGATGATGTTATCGTTGAGGGTGTAATCCCAGATAGTGCAAGGCGTTTGTTGTCAAGAGAAATTAAATCTCTTGGAATAACAGAGGAGCGTGCCAAAAAATTAGAATCGTTAAAGATGAAAGGTAATAGTGATTAACTGAATGTGAATTTCACAATTTAAATGATATTGAGGAGGGCTATATTTTAAATGTGGCTCTCCTAAAGATGAATTAATGATCTGACGAATAGAAACTTCATACAACGGAATATGTCACGTTAGATGGAATACTGATAAAGGAAGAAGGTCTGGAAATAACTTTATGTTTAATCTGATAAAAGGAGAGATTATGCTTGTAGGATTTAGAACTTTGTTTTGTGACGAATGTGGACATAAATTCAAGGTTCCAATAGGAGGAGTTGTATTAAAGATACCTTCTCTCTCGCTACCAGAGAAATGTCCTAATTGTGGAAGTTACCACACAAGTCCAGGGTTGACACCTATTAATCGTCTTTATCATAAGGCAAAATGGAAGATTGCAGACTCTTTGGATAAGAGTAAAACAAAAGATTAAAGCAGAGTAATAATGAAAAGGAAAGAGTCTTTGTTTGCACTTCTGTTTATAGGTGTTGTTAGTATAATTTTCAGTGCTTCTACTATGCAAAAGAAGAATTATTATTGCGAATATTGTGGGCATAAGTTTCCAGATGTGCGCCAGTTGACAAGCGCATCGTGTTCAAGACATCCTGATGGAGCGAACAAAGGGAAGCATAAACTGTATGAGGGAAGCGAGAAACCGAAATACACATGCAAGTATTGCGGTAAACAGTTTCCTTCGATAATGGTGATGACAGGCGGAACGTGTGTTAATCACCCAAAAGGAAGCAATAAAGGCAATCATTCACCTGCATTGTGATCATGAATGCTTGTAAACTTATGATGTTAATTTAATTAAAATACAGAGGGTGTTTCATAAAGTGGTACGCCTTCTGCGTTATCTTTGCATTATATTAATAAGATAACAAATAAGATAATTAACGATGAGAATTAAATCAGAGAACGAGGCAATTCTTAATGAATGGAAGAAACGCTCTATAACGCGTGGAGAAGGCAATGTGGCTGAAGACGGCTTGCATTGCAAGGGTAAGTTTGAATATCTTGAAGGTGGGTATTGGAGTCGTATGTCTGGTGATGAAGAAATGCGCTGGGTTAATAGCAATTCAAGGATATTATTTATTACAAAAGATCTGAATGATGACGAGGCATGGGATATACGTAAGGAGACAGGACGCAAGAATCATACGAAAGAGGTAGCAGTAACAACACTGTTCTATAAAAACATGATGAGAATAGTCTATGGGCTTGTACATGCAATGGAAGACGGACACGCACCTTCGTTTGATGAAGCAAACAATCCAGACAATTTTATTCCTTGTTTTGAAAATGCAGCTACGGCACGCATAAATTGCAAGAAGCAAGTTGGAGGCGCGACGATAGCCAACAATACGCTTAAGAACTATATATCGGCATACGCAGATTTGCTTGCGCGACAAATATTGTTGCTTGATGCGAACATTATAGTATGCTGTGGTGGAAGCAGCTGCATAAAAGACTTTGTGAAAGAAACTTGTTATAAAGACTTGATAAAGGTGAACGACTGGATATATTATTCAATAGCGGTCGAAAGATATTTAACATTTGTAAAGTATTGATATTCAATCATTTA
>JAUNIZ010000035.1 GCA_030523165.1 Prevotellaceae bacterium | reverse complement strand
ACCAGCGGAAAGGACAAGTAAAAAGGGAAAAATTTTACTGTAATAACTGTAACGTAACGCTTTGAGGGTTAACTCATTGATATACTGCACTTTAAGTGCGTTACAGTAGCGTTACAGGGCGTTACAGTAATTTTATGCTCTATCATCTTAATGGCATAAGGCGTTACAGTA
Organism: Prevotellaceae bacterium; assembly: GCA_030523165.1. Classification (GTDB taxonomy): domain Bacteria; phylum Bacteroidota; class Bacteroidia; order Bacteroidales; family Bacteroidaceae; genus Prevotella. The sequence continues at coordinate 20,461 of JAUNIZ010000035.1, read as the reverse complement.
TAAAACATTGATATATAACGATTTATATGTGATTATTGTCAATATATTACAAAATCAGGATACAAGAAAAGACGAAGAAAAACATCTTAATGAATGTAAAATTGGAGTTAACGATTGTAAAATCAATATTGCTTTTGTGGACTTGAAAAATCAGTCTTGGGGTTCTTCAGCATGAAAACAACATGGAAAAAGCTAGAAAATCAATCTGAATCCGCCATGTAATTGCACATGAAACTGATGAAGAATCTCTAAAATCATGGCCACTGAAAGGCGATAAACATATTATTTCCATCACACAAAACTATTATATCGCTTGAGGAAAGAGTGCTTTTCCATATTATTATTATGAAAATTATTGAAAAAAATAAATGTTATCATCAATATTTTTATTACATTTGCAAGCGAAATGTCCTTCTATTACATAAGTTAGATATTTTAGAAACATGAAGAACATAATACATGTATTCAGTATATGTATGTAAAATGTGGCTTTGCTCAAGGTGTTGAGCTAATTAGAAATTATAAATTAACGATAAATGAATCTTAGTTGGTTTGTTATTTAAGAAAATTGTTACCTCCATCATCCAAAAACCTTGGATGTAGTCTATATTATGGGCATTATCAAAATGGCAAGGGAGCATATTATTACAAGGTTGTTTCTGGTGAGCGTGTCTATAACGGAGATTTCAGATACAAACAGACAGAAAACAATTATCCTGACGGAAAAATAAAGGTATCAATAAAAGGCTTTTATGAAAACAACAGGAAAAACGGTACATGGGTTTATAAAGTGAAGAAACGTGGTGTAACACAGATTCTTAAAGTTGACTATGTAAAAGGCTTGCATCAAGGAATCTATTCTTTCAAATCTTTCAAAAGAGGCTTATTCTTTAATACAAACAAATTAATGATTGAATTGTCTATGCTTGACAATCACCCAGTTGGAGATATAAAGTACAAATCTGAACACGGAAAGCTCAAAGGCACATGCAATAACGAAGGACAACCTGACGGTACATGGTCTATGGACTTGTCTACAACAAATATATGCAAAATAGATTATGACCTGTGGGATAATGGAACACTGAAGGATTGCTATACTTTCAATACATCTACAGGAAAAAGAAAGCCTCGTAAAGGCACCCTTCCAAATATGCTTTCAAGTTTCATCTATAGAGAATGTTACGAAATTGAAAGTATAATAAGGGAAGGCTCACGCAAGTGGGAAGGAAACATCACTTTAATATAAATTTTATCGATAAACAAGAGTCCCCTCAGAGGCGTTTTAAAACCTTCTGAGGGGACTAACATTTATATTAAAAATGAATTAAAAACAAAGCATTGCTCTGAATTTTTTTCAGCTTATAGCTTCTGCTTTACCTCAATCTCGGTAAATGTCTCTATGATGTCGCCTACCTGGATGTCGTTGAAGTTTACAAGGCTTATACCGCACTCGAAGTTTACGCCAACCTCCTTGACATCGTCCTTGAAGCGCTTGAGGGCATTGATTTCGCCTGTATGGACTACAATACCGTCGCGCACAAGGCGAGCCTTGTCTGAACGGTGAACCTTTCCTTCGCTAACGTAAGCTCCGGCAACGGTTCCAACCTTAGATATATGATAAACCTCACGAACCTCAACCTGACCTGTAACGACTTCCTTGACAACCTTGTCGAGCATACCCTCCATAGCTGATTTTACATCTTCTATGGCATCGTAGATAACGGAATAGGTGTTTATTTCAACGCCTTCCTGCTCAGCCAACTTACGGGCAGCAGCTGAAGGACGAACCTGGAAACCTACGATAAGGGCGTCGGAAGCATCGGCAAGCGTAACGTCGCTTTCGGAAATCTGACCTACCGCCTTGTATATAACGTCTACCTTTATCTTCTCTGTAGAAAGCTTTATGAACGAATCGCTGAGAGCCTCGATACTACCGTCAGTATCACCCTTGACGATAATGTTGAGTTCCTTGAATGAACCGAGAGCAATACGATGGCTGATGTCGCTAAGCGTAAGACGCTTCTGAGTGCGTAAGCCCTGCTCACGCTGAAGCTGGAGACGCTTGTTAGCTATCTCACGCGCTTCCTGTTCTGTCTCAAGCACATGGAACGAATCACCTGCTGTAGGCGCACCGTTGAGACCGAGGATTATAGCCGGGTCTGCCGGTCCTGCCTGGTCTATGCGCTGGTTACGCTCGTTGAACATCGCCTTGATACGGCCCCAGCTTGTTCCTGCTATCACATTGTCGCCTACACGCAGAGTACCGTTGCTTACAAGCACCGTAGACACATATCCACGGCCTTTGTCAAGCGATGACTCTATGATGCTTCCCGTAGCCTTGCGGTTAGGGTTAGCCTTAAGGTCAAGCATTTCAGCCTCAAGAAGCACTTTTTCAAGAAGTTCGTCAACGCCGATACCCTTCTTTGCGCTTATCTCCTGACACTGGTACTTTCCGCCCCATTCCTCAACAAGGAGGTTCATCTGTGCAAGGTCTTCACGAATCTTGTCGGCATTTGCTCCCGGCTTGTCTATCTTGTTGATAGCGAATACCATAGGAACATTAGCCGCCTGGGCATGGGCTATAGCCTCACGTGTGGTAGGCATGACGCTATCGTCAGCTGCGATGATGATAATCGCAATATCCGTAACCTGGGCACCACGGGCACGCATGGCGGTAAACGCCTCATGTCCCGGAGTATCGAGGAACGTAATCTTTCTTCCGTCTGAAAGCGTAACGTTGTATGCACCGATATGCTGGGTAATGCCTCCAGCCTCACCGGCAATGACGTTAGAGTTGCGTATATGGTCGAGCAAAGAAGTCTTACCGTGGTCTACGTGTCCCATTACGGTAACGATAGGCGCACGCGGCACGAGATCGTTCTCGTCGTCTTCCTCTTCGGTTATGGCTTCAGAAACCTCAGCGCTCACGTATTCAGTCTTGAATCCGAACTCGTCTGCAACAAGGTTTATGGTCTCTGCGTCAAGACGCTGGTTGATAGACACCATGATGCCTACGCTCATACAGGTTCCGATAACCTGGTTTACGGAGACGTTCATCATGCTTGCAAGCTCGCTTACGGTAACGAATTCCGTTAGTTTAAGTATCTTGCTCTCTGCCTTTTCTTCAGCGCGCTGCTCCTTAAGGTGTTCCTGGGCTGCCTCGCGCTTCTCCTTACGGTACTTGGCACCTTTCTTGTTCTGGCCCTTGCTGGTAAGGCGTGCGAGAGTTTCCTTTACCTGACGTGCAACGTCTTCCTCATTTACCTCTAAAGGTTTCTGATTGCGCTTGTTGCGGTTCTTCTTCTTTCCGCCATCCTTATTGTTGTCCTTGTTGCCGTTGTTGCGGTTCTCGTTGTTGCCGTTGTTCTGCTTTGATGCAGCGGCAATGTCTACACGCTCCTTGGTGATGCGTGAACGCTTCTTCTTTTCTCCTCCAGGACGGTTCTGCTGGTTCTTCTCCTCACGCTCCTTACGGCGCTCCTCCTTGGTCTTTTTCTTAGGACGGGTGCTCTGGTTGAGCGATGAAAGGTCAATCTTGCCAAGCACGTTAACCTTCGGTGCCAGCTTCTTTTCGCTCTTTAGAGTGAAAATCCTGTTATCATCCTGAGAGACATTGTTCTCCTGAACCGGTTTAGCTTCTGTTTGCGGTTTCACTTCCTTATTATTTGTAGCAGGGGCTTTCTCCACAACGGGCTTTGCCTGCTGCTGTTGTTGTTGCTGTTGTTGAGGTTTTTCCTCGTTGCGCTTAGGCTCTGGAACGACAACTTTCTGTACCGGCTTAGGCTGGCTGGCAGATATTTCCGGCTTCTTCTGCTCGTTTACAACTGGCTTAGCGCTTTCTACAGTAGCCTGGGTCTTAGGCAGGGGAGCAGGCTGGCTTACGGCAGAAGCCTTCTTCTCCTCCGTCTGCGGTTTCTGGGCAGGAGCAGCAGAACTTGCTGGTTTCTTGCCGAGGCTATCAAGGTCTATCTTGCCTAACGGCTTGAATTTCTGGGGCTGATTGCTCTTTACGACACCCTCAGGCGCCTTCTGCTCTTTACGTTCTGAAGGGCGCTTCTTCTCCTTCGGATGCTTCTGTAAGAGTTTGTCCGCCTGGGTCTTGTTGTCCTTATCTGACTTGAATGCTTCAACCAGTGCATTATACTGGCTATCGCTAAGTTTAAAACTCAGGTCGTCTCTAACCTCTCCCAGGTCGCTTCTCTTCTTTAGGAATTCAACTGCCGTCTGAAGTCCTATGTTTAATTCACGAATTGCTTTATTTAATCTGATGCTCATACTCTAATTTAAATTCACTATTAATAATCTATAACTCATATTCATGGTTCGCTTTCGCGCACCTTTTCTCGCCCTGGTAAAGATTAAGCGAGCTTATCTTTACTCATCTGGCTTAACGAAAACGTTCGCTTTCGCGCACCTTTTCTCGCCATGGCAATGATTGAACAAGTTCATCATTGCTCATTTATGATAACAGAGAACGGCCCGTGCGAATTATGAATCTTGGAATTATGAATTACGAATTATCCTTCAAACTCCGATTTCAATATGTTCAGCACGTAATCGACCGTTTCTTCTTCAAGGTCGGCTTTCTCTACAAGCATTTCACGCGGAGCGTTTAGAACCGCCTTTGCCGTATCGAGACCTATGCTCTTGATAGCGTCGATAATCCACTGGTCTATTTCGTCAGAGAACTCATCGAGATAGATATCCTCGTCAACCTCGCTCTCGTCAAGTTCACGGAATACGTCGATTGTATATTCGGTCAACATACTTGCAAGCTTGATGTTGAGACCGCCACGACCGATAGCGAGAGAAACCTCCTCTGGACGGAGATAAACCTCTGCCTTGCGTTCTTCCTCATTGACATTGATGCTTGATATCTTTGCTGGGCTCAACGCACGCTGGATAAATAACTTGATGTTGGCGGTAAAGTTCACAACATCGATATTCTCGTTGCAAAGCTCACGAACGATGCCATGTACACGGCTACCCTTAACACCGACACACGCTCCAACCGGGTCTATACGGTCGTCATAGCTCTCTACGGCTATCTTTGCGCGCTCTCCCGGCATACGGGCAATGCGACGTATTGTGATAAGACCGTCGGCAATCTCAGGCACCTCGGCTTCGAGAAGACGCTCAAGGAACATGTTGCTTGTACGCGAAAGGATAATCTTAGGATTGTTGTTGTCGTTGTTTACTTCCTTGATCACCGCGCGAACGGTCTCGCCCTTGCGATACACGTCATGAGGAATCTGCTCAGACTTAGGAAGAATAAGCTCGTTGTTCTCATCGTCTACAAGCAACACCTCACGCTTCCATACCTGATATACCTCGCCTGAAACCACCTGGCCTACACGGTCCTTGTACTTGTTGTAAAGGCTATCATGCTCAAGCTCAAGTATCTTTGAAGCCAATGTCTGACGGAGGTTAAGAATAGCACGACGTCCGAACTTGCTGAAGTCAACCTTCTCGCTCACTTCCTCGCCTACCTCATAGTCAGGCTCTATCTTGCGTGCTTCGGTGAGAGAAATCTCCTTGTTCTCTTCCTTTACCTCACCATCGGCAACGACGGTACGGTTACGATATATCTCGAAGTCTCCCTTGTCAGGGTTTACGATAACGTCGAAATTCTCGTCGCTTCCGAAAATCTTCGCTATAACATTGCGGAAACTCTCTTCCAGCACGCTCATGAGCGTGGTACGGTCAATGTTCTTTGTATCTTTAAACTCTTTGAAGGTGTCAACCATGCTTACGGTTTCTTCCTCTTTCTTTCTTGCTACCATAGCTTATTTGAAACTTATTAAGTATTTAGTATATTTCACTTTATCCATGCCGAACGTATGGTCTACATCGGTAAGCACAGGGCGCTTGGCACCTTCCTTTTTTACCTTCTCGCTCACCGTAACGGTAAATTCATTGCCTTCTACCGCCTTAAGCAGACCTTTGTATTTCTTTCCGTCAGCATCAAGCACCTCAACGTCCTTGCCGATGAAGTTCATATATTGCTGCGGAACCTTGAACGGCTGGCCCAGACCGGCACTTCCAACCTCAAGTTCATAGTCTTCTTCATCACGGCTAAGACGGTCTTCTATGAAGCGGCTCAGCTGGACACAATCTTCTATCCATACACCGTCGGCATGATCAATCTCGACTACGATTTTATCATCTTGGCTGATTTCAATGTCAACCAGGAAATAATCCTTGTCCTTCAGCCACTCGTCAACTAAATTTCTTACAACGTTTTTGTCTATCATAAACGGATTATTAAAATAAAATGAGGGACTTTAGAAGCCCCTCATTCCACTGAACGGTGCAAAGTTAGCAATAAATCCCCATGTAAACAAATATTTTCATGAATATTTATGCAAAACACCTTAGTTTTAAGCCATTTGACAAAAATGATACATGCATTAAAGCAAAAATCAATGTTTATAATACGGTTTTATTATCTTTAACAATGAAGTATGGTCTTTTCTGCCTAGAAAGTGGTATTTTTGCGACAAAATATAAACCTAGAGATAATGGTTCCTAAAATAATCCACCTTTGCTGGTTTAGCGACGATTCTTATCCAGTTGAGATAAAAGTATGCCTAGATTCATGGAAAAGGGTCTTGCCAGACTACAAGATACGAATATGGAAATATAAAGATGCCAAGGCAATAGGCATTCCGTTCATAAACGAAGCGCTTGAAGCCAGAAGATGGGCATTTGCCGCTGATGTGGTAAGAGTATATGCCGTATATACCGAAGGCGGCGTGTACATGGATAGCGACATATTCCTTTACAAGCGTTTTGATGAGTTCATTCCGCAAGGAGATGATGCCTTTGCCACATTCAATGACAAGACACGCCCTGACGAAGGGGAGAACGGAAATGGTTCTTTCGGCTTGAACGGGGCGTTCTTCATAGGAACCAAAGGAAACTCCTTCTGCAAGGACATGCTTGAATACTACAAGGCAAGGCACTACAAGAAAGAAGACGGAACATTCGACAATACCGTTTCTCCACACGTTATGCGCGAGGTGGCTTACAAATATGGATATGTTATGGAAGACAAGGAGCAGTTGCTTGGACCTGTAAGTGTCTATCCTACGCATTTCCTTGCACCATGCAAGAAATACAAGGTTGACAAGGATACCTTCGGAATGCATTGCGTCTATGGAAGCTGGAGAAAAAGAAAATTCGGAAGACAGATAGAAATCAAGTCAAAGCATGCTTGGCACGTAATTAAGTATTTCCTCTTCAAACGATAAAGAAAGCATTATGAATTTCCTCATAATCCGATTCCGGCAGATGGGAGACACCGTTCTTACCACTCCGCTCATGAACACCTTGAAACAAAACTTCAAGGATTGTAATGTCGACATCATATTGAATGACAAGATAGCTCCATTGCTCTATCATCACCCGTCCGTTGACAACATCATCACATTCACCGAAAAGGAACGCCATAATCTGCCCGTATATATCGCGAAAGTATGGCGAATAATGAGGGCGAAACATTACGACGCGATATTCGACATGCGCTCGAATATAAACACACTATTGTTCCAGTTCATGGCGCCCGGCACGCTTATACGCTCTGGAATAGACACTGGGTATTCAAAACTCATTCAGACCAACAGCATAAAGCGGTGCAGGAGAGATGAGCAGATGATAGACCATAATCTTAAACTGCTCGCTCCTTTGGAGAAATTCAAGCAAATAAAGTATGACAGGAGAATGACTCTTGCCGTTGCCGAAGATGAAAGACTTTCTTTCAAGGCTTATATGGAGAAGTGCGGCATAGATTTCTCTCGCCCTATAATGCTAGCCGGCGTTACCGCAAAACTCGAGAACAAGACATGGAACAAGGAATATACAATAGATGTACTTAAACGTTTCATAAACGAGTTCAACGATGTTCAGATAGTCCTTAACTATGCTCCAGGCAAAGAGGAAGAAGACGCTAAGGAAATAAGCAAGAACCTTGATAGCAAGAACGTATTCCTTAACATCAGCGCAAAAGGACTCAGAGAGCTTATAGCCATGGCACACAACGTGGATTTCTATTTCGGAAACGAAGGCGGAGCACGCCATATTGTAGACGCATCGGGCAAACCTACATTCTCTATCTGCTCTCCGGGAGCAAGCAAACAGACATGGATTCCAGCGCATAACGTGCATCACCAGGCTATTGCTCCTTCTGACTTCGCCACACCAGAACAGCTCTCTACAATGACGCACGAGCAGAAATATGAACTTATAAAGCCTGATTATGTGTGGGAAAAGCTAAAGACGTTTACACAAAACGTAGTTATAAACACCATGCACCCATAATATAAAATAGTCTTGAATATACAACTCGTTGCCTGAGGTATATCCAAGACTATACTAAATATGCCACGATTTTATTTTGAATACACAAAGAACTCGTAAGGTGTGGCATTATAGAGATTATCAAACAATGATGCGTTATAGACACGCACATGCGAACCTAACGTATGGCTCACAAGATATGTATAAAGAGTTCTATAAGATACATTAGGATTAGATGCCACACTCGACGAAAGATTGTTTGAGAAACGGTCGCTAAGCCATGTTCCTAGTTCTATGCTATAGTTATCGGCAAACGACGATTCATTCTCGTTGGCAGATGCGAAAGCCAGCACTCCCGGTATGCCTTCGGCTGCCTTGACAACACTCGACGAGAAACAAGGCTCGGCACATATAAGCATTTTCCTGTATTTCTGGGCGTTATACATGTTTTGCAACGTCTCGCTCAACATATCCGTGGTAAATCCCGTGCTTTCAGATTTCCACACAAACTGCCCCTGTGTGCCATGTCCGCTCCAATAAAACAATATATTAGAATTGATGTCTGTATTCAGAACCACAGGAAGATGAACGCTGGATACTCCCAGCAGGATATTGCTTATGTCATCGACCGTTATTGAGTCTATGCAGTAATCAAGCTTTACGTCTGTATACAGATTCTCTCCATCCACACTTGTACGTATCACTCCCTGATAGGTGTTTTTTGTGTTATATGCGATATCGTCTTTCATTATCAATATGATATGGTCATCGTCAAAGCCGTTAGTCTTGAGCAGCTGGTACATGTTAAGCACATCTGCCTGATGTCTATAGTTGTACCAGCTTTGCGAACCTGCTACAAGAACCGCATACTGATCGTTCAAGTTTCCATAAGTTACCCATGTGTTCTCGTCGCTAAATGTCTGCATCTCCTGGGCTTTCCAGTACCATGATGCCAAGGTTGAGGTCTGACGCTTGCTTCCGTCTGACGAAGCGAAGTCAAGGGCAACTATCTGTTCTCCATAAACCATCCAATGGGCATAGGTGCTCTGGACTACGGATGTGTAAGCCTCATCATCAAACTTTATAACGCCACACGCCCCTTTCAGCTTCATAAGATAATCTGCATTGAACATTGACATCAGATATCCCGTTATGCCAGCCTTGTCCCAGGCGTTGAGCGTATTATGCGAATCTTGCGAAGTTATGGTCTTTATTGCCTCGTTTATGTCGGTCTCTCCCGAATACTTGCAATATGCCAAAGCGTATTCCGACAAAAGCAAAGCGTCATATAACTGGGCTTCGATTGCTGCAGGCGTCTCTCCGTAAAGTTCTTCATAGGATATCTGGAAACCTGAAGTTGGGTCTGCATACATGGCTACGCCTTCCACTCCTTCCGCATTATCGCCCATTTCCAATAGTTCTGGGGACATGGCTCCATCGCTGAACATAATCTTCGGTGCATCGTCTCCTATCTCGGCACGGGTAGATATGATAGTTTTAGCATCAGCTACATTGCCTACAACGCAAATACAATAGTCGGCATCTTCAGACATAGCCGCTCTTGTAGCAGACACAAGCGAAGCTTCATCCGTGTACTGGAGGCTTTGCTTCAGTTCAAGACCCAGTTCATTGGCAATGAACGGAACCCACTCGTAGAAAGTCTTTCCATAGGTATCGTCAGACGAAACCATAACTATAGACTTCTTGCCTATGCTGGCTATCTTGCTCAACATCACCTCGCTTTGGGAAATATCCGTCTCGGTGAGCGACCATAGGAATGAGCTCTTGACCGAAGTTCCAGCCTCGCTTGAAGCATATTTGCGTATTATTTCCTCGGAAGACGCTACTGGAACTATCATAGGCTTGTATGTCTTTGCACAAGCCGACGCCATTATGTCTACGTTAGCCGAATGGGCGGGACCGATAATGAGCGATATGTCATCTCTGGAAACGAGTTTATTAGCAAGGCTTTCTATGTCTTCGGTGGTCTCGTCATACCATTCAAGCTGCAGCTTTATGCCTTCATCGAAAAGCGTCTGTGCCTTGTATGAATTATTCTGGAACCATTCGGCTATTCTCTTGAACCTTACATTATAGGCCTCGCTCTCGCTTGAAGGCATCACGACCGCTACCTTATATGTAGTCCAATGGGTATCTACCACCTCGCCGGTAGGTTCATTGTCAGCACATGAAACGAACACTATAACGGCTAACAGGCAAGACATGACAAGACTTGCCTGCTTTATTCTCTTATTATTCCTGTTGTGTAGCTTCATAATCTTCTTCCTTTTGTACTGCTGTTTCAAATATTTCCGAATAATAGGATTCAAACCTTTCCTTATAGTCATCGGGAATAATCACTTCCACATAACCTTCCTTCATGCCCAGCGTCTGATGTCTCGGCAAAGAATCTGACAGCCACTGGCTTACGACAAGGTCTACTACATCGTCCATGTGCTTTACACAAGAGAACGGCACTCTGGAGGAATATGACGACATATCGGCATCTACACCGACGGTATAGAATGAAGTTGTAGGATATTCACGATTGTATCTTAAAAGGCCCTGCACGCTTCCTCCACACAAAGGCAGCACCATATCATATAGCGAATCTACCATATAAGAGACCTTATAGAGGGTATCTGCAGCGGCAAAGCCTTCTGTTCCTTCACCCAGATAATAGTTTTCTATCGTTTCCTTGCCATTAACGGTAAAGCCTTCCATGAATGCCTTACGGCTATCAACAAGTGCCGGTATTGAGACATTGGCACTGAATATAGCCACACTATCCACATCCTCCATGGTCTGTGCCAGATAACCAGCGGCATACATGCCTCCATAGAACGGCACGTATAAGGTATAGGCATTGGTTGTGAACGGCCTGGTTTCAAAAAACACCATTTTCATGTCATCGTTATCGGGAATGAGGTCGGCATTATCCTTCAGCACGTCAGTATAAGACTGGTCTGTAACAAGAAAAAGCCTTTTTATTCCGTCGTTGTATCCATATCTCAAGATATTCTCAATATAAGCCCTTCCTTCATCTGCATCAGCCGGGCTTAGATGAAGCACATCAAGACCGTTCTTTATACATGCTGCTTCCACTCCACGATATATATTGTCTACATATGACCTGTCACCTAATCCGTCGGCTATATAAAGGGCTATTACCTGAGGAGATTTGTCCACATACTCATAATCTTCTTCTGAACATGAGGACATAAATAGCACCAAAGGCAGCACTAAAAACAAGTATCTCTTAACCTCTAATAAATATGAGGAATAATTATTTACATTAGACGAAATCTGTGAAAACATTATCAGGACTATTATTAATATAAATCTTCGCAAAAATAGAAAAAATATATTATATAGCAAAATAAATGCACTTAAATGTAATGATTTGCATTTTTTCTTACATTCTACATTCAAACATGTATTTTTACCTAAAGCAATAAATAAAAACATCTGCGCTATTAAACACAGGAAATATATGGTTTAGCGCTTGGAAAAGTATGTTTTCTTGCTTGGAAAAGTATGTTTTCCATGCAAGAAGGCATAATGAAACAAATATAAGGGAATAGGCAAATTGTTCTAAAAGCCATGCCACAAGAACATCAAGACCTGCTTAAAATACATTTATTTTATAATTCCAAGCCAACGTTTTACCTTTTCAACTACTCCTGGATGCCAGCTATGGGCACAAAGATGCACAGCTTTTGAAGCAGGAGTTATCTCATGCTTGTTTCCAGCAAATATCTCAGAACGATAAATCATGATTCCGTCATCAAGGCGCTGGTCTTCATCCTTATACTTGAAACCATAGTTTTCCGCTACACGAGCGTAAATCATTGGAGAAAGAACGGTAGTATCCAAAGAACCGTCAGGCTTTATAAAATGACGGTCCTCATACCAGTCGAGCACGTCTTTTACAAACCTGCACCCAGGCTCTGCACCCATAACCGCCGCCTGAATCATTATACCCGAAACGAAACCTTCCTTTACTCTATTTCCTTCATTGTCAATCATAAACATTGCACCGTCTTTCTCTATCTGAGAAGGATGATACTCTAAAGACGAAAAGAAACGGTTGTCAAGCATATCATCGAAACTCTTCAATATCTTCACGTCAGAATCAAGGTAGATACCGCCCTCATGATAGAGAGCATACATACGTATATAGTCGGCAGCAAAAGCCCATTTGCGCTTCTGGAACGCTTCACGCACAAATGGTACACTATCTATATCGAAGTTGTGCGTATTCCATAGCTTAAGCTCATAATCAGGCAAAAGCTTCGCCCATGTCTTCATACATTGGCGTATCTTTGGCGGAAACGGGTCATCACTTAGCCAGCAATAATGTATTTTCTTGGGTACCATGTGTAGTATATTGTCTTAAAGGTTTCTGTATATGATAAATTATTTCATGGAAAACAATCACACAGACGGTTTTCAATTATGGATTTTCTTTTTAAGTTTTTCCTTACGGCGATGATGTTCCTCGAACTTGTCAAGATAATAGACGGCATCCTTCAGGGCATCGTCTTCGTTCCAACCCCTTAAAGATGCATATCGGCGCACTATGAACTCAAAGACATCACGCCTATGAGTGGTGGTGCAGAAATTCTTCAAACATTCTGAACGCTCCGGAAAACCTTGGCAAAAGTGTGAACGGTTAGTGTCTATCACCGTAAAGCAACACTTGCCGTTATCGTCATAATGATAAAGGAAATTGCCGAAATTCATGTCACCATGCAATATTCCGTTCTTGTGCATCAGGTAAACGAAACTAGCTAACGATTCCGCAAGACTACGGTTGAAGTTCTCTTTCGGCACAAGATCGGGGAAAGCCGGAGGGTCTGGACAATGCAATGAAACGAAATAGCCTATAGCGAAAAGCCCGTTTTCGCTTTCCTCTATATACGCCACCTCATGCGGAGTGTTTATTCCACGGTTCCTTAACACTTCGGCATACAGGAAAGCACGCTCAGCCTTTGTTCTACGGAAAAAGGTATAAACTATCCTTTGTATTGGATTTACGCGCTTATAACGCTTCACAACAAGCTTTACACCCTCATGAATGAATAGTCTCACTTCATTGCGCCCGGAGAAAAGAACCTCACCTTCGTGTCGGCTGAACATTCCCGGCAACTCCATTATAAAGTCGCCGAATGCTTTATATTCATTGCAGATAACTGCCTTTATATTTCCTTTCCTTATTTTCTCAGTTAACATCATCTGCAAAGATAGCTTTTTTTCATGAAGAAAAAAAGTTTTACCATGTTTTGACTATGTTTTTATTTGTTTTGGTTATTATTAAAGGTCATAACCTTGAAATACCTGTCAAGCACAAGAAGAGAAATAAGTCTCTCACGACGGGAATCCTTGAACTGCTCCACATATTCGTGCGCATGCTTTATTATAGCTTCCGCCTCATCGGGGTGAGAAGTATAGTAGTCCATCTTCTCCTCTATGTCAGATAGGTCAGCTTTCACTTCTATATAGTGATAGTTTGGTTTCAGACGGCCTTCCATAAACCATGTCTCATACTTGGGACGAGGCATTACGGCTATTGAGTTTGAAGACATTACCCATTTCAGATTGCTTGCCACGTCATTGCCTTCAAGGGATATAACGTATTTATATCTTAAATGGTCATATATGGACATCTTCTCGCATTTCCATTCAGCCTTTACCATATCAATGGCACCGGCATCGAATCTGGAATTTCCGAAGAACTTCTCCATAAACAATAAACGTATAGGCTTATCTTTTACCTTTCCTCTGAAAACAGCTCTATCTTCCTTATCTCTGAAAGACTTGTTGTCATTTACGAAAATAAAGTGTCTAACCTTATTGAGTTTCATCAACACTGAGTTGGCGTTATTGTCACCTATTGGACGACTCTTCACTATCGACGGCAATTCAGGAACAAAGGTTATGTCACCCTGTAGGAGTATCCAACGACATGAAGGGTCGAACCATCTGGCATAGACCATTGAATCAAGATAATACACCTTCTGACCCTTCATTGGCTGGTCTTTAAGGCTTATAGAATCTTTCATCCATAGGTCTTTATCTATACCTTCACTTGTTCTCAGTTTATTATAATAATCAACTCTATCACGTATATATTCAGCGTCTTTACGATTTTCCACCGATTTCAGCACACCATGAAGGCATGACCTGAGCAATGACCCAGGCAGATGAAGAAGACTATACGCTTTGGCGTAATAGACAAACTTCGGATTTTTTCCGCTTCTGAAAATATACTTGATATTCATTGACTAAGAAATAACGATGTTCATTGATAAAAATAAAAGGCTATTTTCCTTGTATAAGCAATCTGTCATATACTTCAAGAACCTGCTGGGCTACATTATTGCCCTCAAAACGTGTTATGTATTGCTGGCTTCGCTCAATGCGTTCATCTCTTCCTCCTGCACCCTTAAGCACTTTCTTTATTGCCTCTGCCATGCCGAAAGCGTCTTCTGGATCTACGTAAAGACTATCGTTTCCACCAGCTTCTTCAAGACAACTTCCCGTACAAGCAACTACAGGCAAACCGCTCTGTATAGCTTCGATGATAGGTATTCCAAAACCTTCATATCGAGAAGGATACACACATGCCTCAGCCATCTGATATATAGCAGGAAGATCATCGTAAGGAACGTTATGAAGAAAACGCACACGATCGTTCAAACCGTTTATGGCAATATAGGCTTTCACCTTATTGATATATGGAGTAGGCTTTCCAACTACAACAAGACTTACGTCTTCGGGCAAGAAACGCAATGCCTTGACGGCAAGAAGAATATTCTTTCTCTCCTCGATAGTGCCAACATTGACTATATATCTCTTTGGCAAAAGATAGTCTGTATGCACCTCATGAAGCTTTTTCTCGCTCTCATGAAGCTTGAAACGCAAGCCACAACTCTGATATACAACATCTATCTTCTCTGGATCTACTTCACCGAACAAGGTTATGTCGCGCTTTGTACATTCGCTTATAGCTATTATCCGGTCTGCCTCCTGGCATGTCTTCTTGAATTTCCATGCATATATCTTAGTGTCAAGCCAATTGTAATATTCAGGATGGCGCATGAAGATAATGTCATGAATGGTAACTACCGTCTTGATTCCCGATGACTTTATACCTATAGGAAGTTCTCCTGAAAGTCCATGAAAAAGCCTTACACCGTCGCGGCGAAGGTCGGAAACTATACCTTTCACACGCCATAAATCACGCTGAAGGCGAAAATGGCAATTGTCTGGATAAACAAATCTTATGTTAGCTCTCTCTTTTATCTGCTTTCTGAAAGCGTCATTTCCCTTTTCTGGGGTATAAAGATTGAGTGTTATGTCCGGTGCTGCAGTAGCGGACAGGTCATTTATAAGTGTCCTGGAATAACTTCCTAATCCGGTTCCATTGCAAACTATTCGTTTTGCGTCATATCCTATTATCATAGGTTTTTTGTCATTTTAGTTACTAAAATCATTGTCGGAAATCTTCATCAGCCGACTTCTTGACCACATGTCCGTTTTCCATCTTGAACTCGCGGTCAAACTTCTCACGTGTACGCTTCCATCTGTCATGTGTCCAAAGATAATATCTCGGATTGCGACGAATGGTGTCTTCAAGCATAATGAAGAACTTGCGCGTTATCTCAAACTCAGGCATTGAGTCCGGGTCGGTAGTTATAAGTCGGAATGTACATATATACTTGCCTCTTTTAGGGCGTTCCATATCGACATAGAAAACGGCATTGCCCATTTTCTTCATAAGACGTTCAGCACCTGTAAATACCGGTGTCTCATGATTCAGGAACGGCAACCACAAGTGAATGTTCTGGAACTTTGGAGACTGGTCGGCTATATATCCGAAGAGGTTCATGAGATTCTGGTTGCGGAAAGACACAAGATAGCGCAATATGTCTTTCTTTGGTATGCAAATTCCGCCCATGCTCTGGCGCATCTTTATGAAGAGTCTATCGAAAAGATGATTGTGCAAAGGGTGATATATCAGTCCGCATACCGCTTCATTATGCCTTTGGAAAGCCAATCCTGTAGCTGAAAGAAACTCCCAGTTGCAATAATGGCCTAATATAGCGGCACAGGTCTGTCCTTTGTCAAAACACGCCTCTATTTCCTCCACATTGCGGAACTCGATATGGCGCATGAGTTCCTTACGTGAAACGGACATAAGCTTTATGGTTTCGAGGAAATAGTCGCAAAACCAGCGATAGAAGTCTTTCTCAATGGAGATACATTCCTCAAGTGTCTTTTCTGGAAAAGATGTCGTAATATTACGGCGTACTATATCACGACGATAGCGCACGATATAATAAGTGATAAGGTAGAAAATATCAGACAGGAAGTAAAGCACCTTGTATGGAAGGCGTGAAAACGCATAGAATGCAGCATATACTATATGATATAAAAATTCTTTCATATCTATCTTCCTGTATATATTTTTCTAAAGCGATTGCATATCGTTAAGTTTCTTATAGTACCCGTCAAGCGCAAGAAGTTCTTCATGAGTTCCGCGTTCTACAATCTTTCCTTCATGTATAACGCAAATCTCGTCTGCATTCTTGATTGTAGAAAGACGGTGTGCAATAGCGACCGTTGTACGTGTCTTCATGAGATGTTCAAGGGCATCCTGCACCTGCTTCTCGCTTTCGGTATCAAGCGCAGACGTAGCCTCGTCAAGTATCAATATAGGAGGATTCTTAAGAATGGCACGAGCGATGCTCACACGCTGGCGCTGGCCGCCCGAAAGCCTTCCTCCTCTATCACCTATGTTGGTGTCATAACCATGTTCTGACGCCATGATAAATTCATGGGCATTTGCTATCCGTGCCGCATTTTCAACTTCCTCCTGTGTGGCATTGTCTACACCGAACGAGATATTGTTGAAGAACGTGTCGTTGAACAATATCGCTTCCTGATTCACATTACCGATAAGAGAACGCAAGTCGTGTATGCCCATGTCCTTTACATTGACTCCATCAATGAGCACTTCACCTTCCTGAACGTCATAATAGCGAGGAATAAGGTCTACAAGCGTAGATTTTCCGCCACCACTCTGACCTACAAGGGCTATTGTCTTTCCTTTTTCGATGGTAAGGTTTATATTGCGCAGCACCCATTTCTGGTCATATTTGAACGAAACATTGCGAAATTCGATAGCATGTTTGAACTCGCTTATATGTACTGGGGTCTCTGGTTCTACGATGTTGTTCTCAGCCTTAAGAATCTTGTCTACACGCTCCATTGACGCCAAACCCTTAGGAATGTTATATCCCGCTTTGGAGAATTCCTTTAGAGGGTTGATTATGCTATAGAGTATTATCAGATAATAAATGAAGGTCGGACCGCTCAATGTGTGGTTTCCAAGCACCAATACACCACCGAACCAAAGCACAATCACTATAAGCACCGTTCCAAGAAACTCGCTCATCGGGTGAGCCATCTGCTGACGTATGTTTACTCTGAGTATGTTGTCGCGATATTCTGTATTGATTCTATCAAATCTCTGGTTCATCTTTTCCTCGGCACAGAAAGCCTTTATTATTCGCAATCCGCCAAGTGTCTCTTCTACCTGGCTCATGGTGTCGCTCCACAAAGACTGGGCTTTTATTGACTTTTGTTTCAGTTTTCTTCCTACAAAACCCATGAACCAGCCCATGCCAGGCACTATTATAAGCGTGAAAAGAGTAAGCTGCCAGCTTATTAAAAGCAACGTCACGAAATAGAATATAATAAGCACAGGATTCTTGAAAAGCATATCAAGCGAGCTCATTATGGAGTTTTCTATCTCCTGAACGTCGCCGCTCATACGTGCAATTATATCTCCCTTGCGCTCTTCCGAAAAGAAACCTAAAGGCAATGATGTTATCTTGGCATACAACTGGTTGCGTATGTCACGCACAATGCCTGTACGGATAGGGATTATCGTTGCGGAAGAAAGAAAATATGACCCTGTCTTGAGAAATGTCATAAATGCCAGGAACAGTCCGATACATAGCAACGTAGTGGTTGGACCTATCTCTGCTATAAGCTGCTGCACATAATAGTTGGCGTTGTTTGTAGCAACGTCTTTTATATCAGCACTTCCCCACTCCATCAAAGTAATGTTCTCAACGGTTTTTCCTGTCTTGAACAATATCTGAAGGATTGGTATTATAGCCATAAACGAAAATATGTTCAACGCCGCTGACAGGATGTTAAACATCACCGTTAATGCCAGATATTTCTTATATGGCGGCACGAAACGGCGCAATACTTGCAGAAATTCTTTCATCTATTCTGTTTCTTATTCTTTCTTCAAGAATAGGTTTACGGATGCAAAGATAATATAAATATTTTTATTTAGCGAAAAAATGTAATATCTTTGCATAAGATTAGCTGCACTCGGCAATTTAAAAGCAAGCTTTTATTGCTCTCATTGGCGCAATCTTTGCATAAGATTAGCAGTAAACAGGATAAACAAAAGAAATAGAGTATGATTATGAAAGAGATTAGAATTATTACTTACAAGCCCGAATATCGGGATGATTTCATCAGACTTAATCGTGAATGGATTGAACGCTTCTTTAAAATTGAAGCTTCAGACATCAAGGCATTCGACAACATTGATAGTTATATCCTCGACAAAGGAGGACAGATTTTCATCGCTCTTACAGAGGATGGAGAGGCAGCCGGATGTTGTGCGCTTATACCTCACCCTGAAAGAGGATGCCACGAACTAGCGAAAATGGCGGTATCGGAAAAATACCAGGGACATGGCGCGGGCAGGAAACTCGGAGAGGCTCTTATCAACTATGCACGTGAACATGGGGTAAAACACATATTCCTTGAAGGCAACACAAGGCTTGAAGCAAGCATAGCACTATATCGTAAACTTGGCTTTGTAGAGAAGCCAATGGACAATCCTGCATACGATAGATGCGATATTATGATGACATTAGACTTTAGGCTATAGCATCACTTACGCATCGCTATGCCATCAAGCATGAACCTCGAAAATGACAATTGCCAGCTTTAGGTAAAGCCACAATTACCATTTCAGCTCTCCGTATTTGTCTTTATACCACAACTGCCATGAGTTGACGAGGTTCTGCCATATAACGTATGCGCATGGGGCAACGGCTGCAACAGGATTAAGAAACGTTACAGTAAGCCATATACCTACCATCGTGTTCTTCTGACCGAGAGCCTGACCGGCACTGATACTCTCGCCATAGCAATGGCCAACGCCTTTTCCTATGCCGAAAAGCAGCAACGTAACACCGAGAGGAAGGAATAAAAGCAAGAGAAGCGTCATTCCCGATACCTCGGAAACTACGATATAGTGCAATGTAAGCCCCATCATTATCGAAAGGTTGAAACCCCACATATAGAAAGCAAGGTCTTTCTGCTTCTTTATTTTCTCTGCGAATTTAGGAAGATAACGCCTTGTTAGCAGGGCAAGGCAAAGCGGCAACAGAAGAACCGTCACTACACGCTTTAGAATCATAATAAAGGCGAACGAGAATGTTATGTCTGCACCCTTCTCTACCATAGGGAAAAACAAAGGAATGATAATAGACGTAACGACGTTGGCTATCAAAGTGTAGACGGTCAACGATTCTATGCTTCCGCCAAGTTTCTCAGTAATTACAGGTGCTGCAGCAGCTGTAGGGCATATTATGCATATAAACACTCCTTCAAGTATAATCTTCGTCTCCATGTCCTTTACAAGGGCTATTATAGCCACCATAATGGCAGAGAGTGTTATACGTATGCCTTGAAGCCAGAAATGCCATGTACGTGGACGCAAATCGTCAATCTGAATCTTGCAGAACGTTACATATAGCATCAGGAATATAACCACCGGCAGAATGTTCAAGATATATGGAGCCACGGCTTCCCCTACTGGTTCCAAAGGCTTTATTGCGGTGAACATGGTGTAGACTATTGCACCGACTACCATTGCGCATGGCAATGTCCATTTCTTGATAAATTTTGCTATACTCATAAGGATAAAACGCCTCCCATCTTAAAAGACATTGCAAAAGTAGTCATTTATTCTTTTCCATGAACAATAACTGGTGTTTTTTTGGATTTTTCTTGTTTCGAATTTTATTTGATTAGTATATATGCAAAAAATAAAAAT
>JAUNIZ010000280.1 GCA_030523165.1 Prevotellaceae bacterium | reverse complement strand
TTATCTAAAGATGTCACCGCATTGGAAAATATTGCCACAGAGTTGGGATTGAATATCAAGACAAGCGACAATCTAGAAGATATCATCTATTCAATTTTAGACAAACAAGCCGAGGTAGAAGGCAACAAGAATCCCCTCGGAGGAAAGCGCCGTAGAGTGCGCATAGTAAAGAAAGACACAGACAGAGTATATTCTGTCAATGGTAAAGAAGGCGAAAATTTCGACTTGAAGAAGAACAAGACTACTCCTGAAACACCTTCATTGTTCAATGACGAGCCTGCTCCAGCAAAGGCAAAAAAGACACGTGCAAAGAAAAGCGAAACTGTAAGTGCACCTGCTGCTGACGAAAGCAAGACTGAAGATGCCACAACAACAACGAGAGGACGCAAGAAGTCTACAGCAAAGGCAAAAGCCGCTGAAGAGCTTGACATCCAGCCAGAACTTCCGGTTGACCAGTATTCTCCTGCAAACGAAGAGCCAATGCTTCAGGCAAGCCAGAACCCTGAAGGACAAGACTTTGTTCCTGAAGAGAATCCTTCTTTCAATGATGAACAGGATTTTGTTCCGGAAGAGGCATTCACACAGCAGTCTAACACAGACGACCAAGACGGTTCTGATAACCTTATAGCACAACTGCAGGCAAAGGTAAATGCACATAACGAGATAGCCGACGAGAAACGCGAGATTATCAGCAACGGTATATGGGAAGGTGACCCTGGAGACGGAACAGACTTCATTCCTGTGGTTGACCTGCCGATAGAAGACCAGACGGCATTGCCTAACTTCGACATGTTCGACAATCCTACCACTCCTAGCGTAGACGTTGTATCTCAAGCAGCATACAATACTATGCCAGCTGATTCAGAGCCATACCAGCAGTATGACTTCTCTGACATAATCACCGCAAACGGTGTACTTGAAATAATGCCTGACGGATACGGTTTCCTGCGTTCAAGCGACTATAACTATCTGTCTTCTCCTGATGACATCTATGTGTCAATAGCCCAGATCAAGCGTTATGGACTGAAGACAGGCGACGTTGTTGAATGTCATGTTCGCCCGCCTCATGACGGAGAAAAATATTTCCCGCTGACAAGCATAGACAAGATTAACGGCCGTGATGCGGCAGAGGTTCGTGACCGTATTCCTTTCGACCATCTCACACCGCTTTTCCCTGACGAGAAGTTCACTCTTTGCGGCGACCGTTCTACGACAAATCTCAGTACAAGAATAGTAGACCTCTTCTCCCCTATTGGTAAAGGTCAGCGTGCGCTGATTGTAGCTCAGCCAAAGACAGGTAAGACAATTCTCATGAAGGATATTGCCAACGCTATCGCTGCAAACCATCCTGAGGCATACCTGATGATGCTGCTCATCGATGAACGACCGGAGGAAGTAACCGACATGGCACGTACCGTAAATGCGGAAGTCATAGCGTCAACCTTTGACGAACCTGCGGAACGTCACGTTAAGATTGCCGGAATCGTACTTGAAAAGGCTAAGCGCATGGTAGAATGTGGTCACGATGTAGTGATATTCCTCGACTCTATCACACGTCTTGCACGCGCCTATAATACTGTTTCTCCTGCCAGTGGCAAGGTGTTGACCGGTGGTGTCGATGCCAACGCTCTCCAGAAGCCTAAGAGATTCTTCGGTGCAGCCAGAAACATTGAAGGCGGTGGCTCACTCACAATCATCGCAACTGCATTGATTGATACAGGCAGCAAAATGGACGAAGTAATCTTTGAAGAGTTCAAGGGTACCGGTAACATGGAACTCCAGCTTGACCGCAGCCTGAGCAACAAGCGTATATTCCCGTCTGTCAACCTTGTTGCGTCAAGCACTCGTCGTGATGACCTGTTGCAAGACAAGACAACTCTCGACCGCATGTGGATACTCCGCAAGTATATATCAGACATGAATCCTATCGAGGCAATGAACACCATCCACGACCGTATGCAACGTACACGTGACAACGATGAGTTCCTTGCGACAATGAATTCATAACATAAACAATAATAAAAAGGTTCGCGAAAACGAACCTTTTTATATTTTACAAAGAATTACAAATAACAAAAGCCATAATTATGTTTGACAAAGACATTAATGAGATTCTTGCGATGACCGTGTTCGGATTCTCTATCCGTTCAATCATTATTTTCTTCATCAAAGCAATAATAATATATCTGTTTGTCCGTCTGCTTACAGGCATCACGAAATACCTGTTCAAACGTTCAATGAAGAAACAGGGAAAAATCGTACTTGACGAAACAAAGATAGGTTTCCTTCGTCAGATGGTTGTAACTGCCATCTACATTATAGGAGTCTCTGCCTTTCTTTCACTGATTCCGGGCATGGAGAAAGTGAGCAATTCCATTCTTGCCAGTGCCGGAATATTGGCAATGGCTGTAGGTCTTGCATCACAGGATGCACTGTCAAACATTGTCGGTGGCTTGTTTATCATATTCTCACGCCCGTTCAAGGTTGGAGATTTCATAAAAGTAGATGATGTGGTAGTAGGCACTGTCATGGAGATAACCTTGCGCCATACAATAATCCGCAATGCCGAAAACCGCATGATTCTTATTCCAAACAGCAAGATTAATTCAAGCACCATAATCAATTCCTCTTACGGCGACAACTCTACATGCTCTTTCATAGACATCGGTGTTTCATATACCGTAAACCTCGACTTCGCCATTGACACCATGCGCGATGAAATAATGAAGCATAGTTTGCTTATAGACTACCGTACCGAAGAGGAAAAGAAAAACAATGTGCCACAGGTAGTAATACGTGTCATCAATCTCGGTGACTCCGCAATAACCCTAAGAGCATGGGCATGGGCATCAACATCGGCAAATGCTACTGTCATGAAGTTTGAGCTGCTGAAGTCAATCAAGGAGAGATTTGACAAAGAACACATTGAAATACCATATCCATATTTCAATCAGATATTGATGAAAGAAAGCTGACACCGGCTTTTAACCCAAATTGTCCATTATATTTCAGCAAAAAAAGCAAATAATGCAGCTTAATAAACAATTTGGGTTAAAACTTTCATAAGAAAAATTTTGCTATAAGAATAAAAATAACTACCTTTGCATCCGATTTAGGGGTTCCGTAGCTCAGTTGGATTAGAGCAACGCCCTTCTAAGGCGTGGGTCTTGGGTTCGAATCCCAACGGAATCACCAATCAGAAAAAGCTAAGTGCTGATTAATCAGACACTTAGCTTTTTTCTTTATAACCCAAATAGTTCATAAGCCTAACAAAAGGCATAAATTCGGTCTAATTAACGATTGGGGTTAAACGCAAATCGTTAATTAGCCTAATAAAAACCGGAAATAAGGCATGTTATCAAATTTAATGACTATATTTGCAAAAACATGTAATAGGAATGTTTGTAACATAAAAACATTAGTCCCTTAATTCCGCAACACTATAGTTTAACATTATTTATAAGTGCCTGAGCAACAA
>JAUNIZ010000034.1 GCA_030523165.1 Prevotellaceae bacterium | reverse complement strand
GCTATCGCTCGCATGCGGTTATAAATATTCGCCACCTTCGGTGACGTGAGTGCTTTGTATCTATCCATAAATATACTGATGATATAGTTATAAATTAGCTAAATGCAAAATATCTCATATTCTTAACACACTTTAACTACTTAGCGGCTCTTGAAATTTGGTGGTATGAAATATTCTTTGTACTTTTGCATTGTGGACGATGAATGACTGAGGTCAGTGGCCAATGACTAAAGCAACCGGAAATTCACATAGCGCGCCAAACAAATGAGGGTTAGACAACAAAAACGATTAACCATAGCAAAATGACTGACACGGATTCAAGAAGCAGCAAAACAGCATTTGCATGACAATAATCAGCAGAAATGTAAAGCCGAGATTACATTTAGATTAATAACATGTCAAAAATCTTAAAATAATAGGATGTTGATTTCCATTTATCAGCCAAAATGCTTAACTTTGCGTTCAGAATTAAGGTAAATAAAGGTATAACTAAAATTAGAATATCAAAATGAAAATCGAAGAATTCAGCTTTGCCGGCAAAAAGGCAATTGTTCGCGTGGACTTCAATGTGCCATTGGATGAAAACGGAAATGTAACAGACGACACACGTATCCGTGGCGCTCTGCCTACCCTGAAGAAAATTCTTGCTGACGGTGGCAGCGTGATAATGATGAGCCACATGGGCAAGCCAAAAGGCAAGGTTAACCCGAAACTCTCATTGAAGCAGATTGTAAAGAACGTATCAGAACATCTTGGCGTTGACGTGAAGTTCGCTCCTGACTGCGCAAACGCAAGCGAAGAGGCTGCTGCTCTCAAGCCAGGCGAAGCACTGCTGCTCGAGAACCTCCGTTTCTATCCTGAAGAGGAAGGCAAGCCTGTAGGAATTGACAAGGCTGACCCTGCATACGACGAGGCTAAAAAGGCTATGAAGGCAAGCCAGAAGGAATTTGCAAAGAAACTCGCTTCTTACGCTGACTGCTACGTTATGGACGCTTTCGGTACAGCTCACCGCAAGCACGCTTCTACAGCAGTTATCGACGAATACTTCGACAAGGACAGCAAGATGCTTGGTTATCTGATGGAGAAAGAGGTCAACGCAGTTGACAACGTGCTCAGCAACATCAAGCGTCCGTTCACAGCTATCATGGGTGGTTCTAAGGTATCTACAAAGATTGGTATCATCGAAAACCTTCTCGGCAAGGTAGACAACCTTATCCTCTGTGGCGGTATGACTTATACTTTCGCAAAGGCTCAGGGCGGTAAAATCGGCAACTCTATCTGCGAGGATGACAAGCTTGACGTAGCTCTCGACGTTATCAAGAAGGCTAAGGAGAACAACGTTAACCTCGTGCTCGGCAAGGACTGCATCGCTGCAGACAACTTTGCCAACGACGCTAACACAAAGGTTTGCCCTTCTAACGACATTCCTGAAGGATGGGAAGGTCTTGACGCAGGTCCAGAGACACGCGAAGAGTTTGCTAAGGCAATCAAGGATGCAAAGACTATTCTTTGGAACGGTCCTGCTGGCGTGTTCGAGTTTGACAACTTCATCGGTGGTTCTAAGGCTATAGCTGACGCAATAGCAGAGGCAACAGCCAAAGGCGCATTCTCGCTCATCGGTGGTGGCGACTCTGTAGCATGTATCAACAAGTTCGGCATGGCTGACCAGGTGTCTTACATCTCAACAGGTGGTGGCGCTCTTCTTGAAGCAATCGAAGGCAAGGTTCTGCCAGGCGTTGCAGCTATCAACGAATAAGATATAAGAGATTAAACTTATTATCGATTATACATAAAGAGATTGACTTCCGCTTTGGAAGCCAATCTCTTTTATTTTACCACACTTTTGTATCTATAATATATGAGGTTATTGTTTCTGAGTGTTGAAGAAACAATTCTCGTTTGTATTGAATACCTTATACAATAAAAAAGTTGCCTCTGATCAGGAGGCAACTTTAAAACATTTACGTTAACTTTATAATTTATGGTTTAGGCTAAATTTGCAGCTTTGTCATAAGTTACACTACAGGCACATAGCCGCTCTTCATTACAATCTTCTGTCCCTCCGGAGAAAGGAGATAATTGATGAACGGAGTGACGTAAGCAGCCTTGTCTTCTGTATAATAGTAGTAAAGCTCACGTATTATAGGATAGATGCGCTTGCGGCCTGTTTCCATGTTAGGATAGATGAAATGCTTGTTGTCGTAGGAAACCTTTATAGCTCTCACATCCTTGTTAATATATGCCATGCCGACATAGCCTATAGCGCCATGCGTCTGGCTGACCGACTGAATGACCGCGCCCGTTGCAGGCATTGACAATACTCCAGCCATATAGTTTTTCTCCTTCAGAACGCTGGTCTTGAAGAATTCGTATGTTCCTGACGATGTTTCGCGTGAATATACTATAATCTTAAGGTCAGGTCCACGCTTGCCTGTAACGTAGTCTTTTACGTCTTTCCAGTTTGTTATCTTTCCGCGGAAAATAGCTTCAAGCTGCTCACGTGTAAGATGTCTGATAGGATTTGAAGGATTGACGATAACAGCCAGTGCATCGAAAGCGACAACAGACTCGCAGAGTTTCTTGCCGTTTTTCTTCAACTTTACCTTTTCCTTGAACTTTATAGAACGTGACGCCATCGCTATGTCTGTGGTTCCGTCAAGCAAAGCCGATATACCTACACCAGAGCCTCCGCCTGTAACGGTGATTCGTGAACCTGGATGCGCATTCATATACGTCTCTGCACCTTCTTGTGAAACAGGCAATACGGTGTCGCTTCCTTTAATCTTCTGTGCGTTTGCGCTAATGCCGCATGCCATCAGAAAAGCGATTGATAACAGTTTAAAAATCTTCATAGCTATACCTTTTATTATTTTTCTGTGCGAAGTAACAAATTCGGCTTTTCATTGGTTTTGCACGCATGTTACAATCTTGTTACATGCCTTTGGCGCTACGGTTTGTATCGGAAACGTAACGTTCACGACACAGGTTCTTTACATGCAAGCATTAATTTTGCAGCAAACTTAAATGGTAAACGGTAAAAAGACATGAAGAAATTTCTTGAAAAGGTAGTAACTGGAATAATCACATGCAGCGGATTCCTGACAAGTCTGGTAATTCTGCTGATAGTAGTATTCCTATTCTCTGAGGGATTCGGCTTGTTTTCACAGAAAACGATTGAAGACGGCTATGCCCTGGTAGTCAACAAGGATAACCCAGTTGACGAGCTTAACTCAAAGCAAATCAAGGAGATTTTCGACGAGGACATCAAGAACTGGAAAGAAGCTGGCGGAAAGGATGTGCCGGTGATGCTTTTCAGATTTGACGACATGCAGAAATTCTTCTCTGAAGAGGAGCTTGGAGCGAACTATGAGAATGCAGACAAATGCATAAACGCGCTTGTCGAAAAGAATCCTGGCATTATAGCCTTTGTTCCGAAAGACTATGTAACAAAAGACATTGCAGGAAAGGTGCTTAAAGACCACAAGATTTCTGGTTCGGAGGTATTCTTGGGCAACGAATGGTTCCCTACGGCAACCCCTGCAGCACAGTTCGGATTTGTTCCTCTTATATTGGGAACGGTATGGGTAACGGTATTCGCCATACTTTTTGCATTGCCTTTCGGAATGTCGGTATCTATATATATGTCTGAGGTGGCATCAGAGAAGATGCGCAAGATACTAAAGCCAATAATAGAACTTCTGAACGGCATTCCGTCGGTAGTCTACGGTTTCTTCGGACTTATAGTGATAGTTCCTCTGCTGCAAGACGTGTTCGGACTGCCTGTAGGAGAAAGTGGACTAGCAGGTGCGATAATTCTTGCAATAATGGCACTGCCTACGATAATAACGGTAAGCCAAGACGCAATGCTCAACTGTCCGCGAACAATGCGTGAGGCAAGCCTTGCGCTCGGAGCAACGAAATGGCAGACTATTTATAAAGTGGTAATGCCCTACTCTATCTCAGGTATAACATCGGCTGTGGTGCTCGGCATAGGTAGAGCTTTCGGAGAAACTATGGCTGTGTTGATGGTTACAGGAAACGCCGCTATAATTCCGCTGTCAATAACAGACCCGCTGAGAACAATTCCTGCAACTATCGCAGCAGAACTTGGAGAGGCACCTGCTGGAGGACCACACTACCAGTCACTGTTCTTGCTTGGCATAGTGCTGTTCTTCATCACATTGATAATAAACTCAAGCGTTGAATATATCTCATCAAAAAACAAATAAAGAGCTATGGAAAATAAGATAACGATAGCCGACAATCACAATAGCAAGATTCTAAAAGAGAACATTGCATTCACGATATTCCGCGTGCTAAGCGGACTGACGGTAGGAATACTGTTTATTCTGCTTGCTTTCATAATAATAAAAGGCGCAAGCGTGCTTAACTGGGATTTCATAACCACACCTCCTACTGACGGAATGAAGGCTGGTGGCGTTTGGCCGGCAATAGTAGGAACGTTCTATCTGATGATAGGCAGCGCCATTGTAGCGTTTCCGCTTGGAATAATGAGCGGCATCTACATGAACGAATACAGCAAGAGCGGAAAAACGATAAAGTTCATACGTATGATGACAAACAACCTGGCAGGTATTCCGTCAATAGTCTTCGGTCTGTTCGGAATGTCGCTGTTCGTAAACTTCTTCGGTTTCGGCGACAGCATTCTTGCAGGTTCGCTGACTTTAGGACTGCTTGCGCTTCCGCTTGTAATACGCACAACTGAAGAGGCGTTGAAGGCTATTCCAAACAGTTTCCGCGAAGGCAGCCTTGCGCTCGGAGCAACAAAGCTGCAGACAATACGCAAGGTAATTCTGCCTATGGCTATGCCTAACATCATAACAGGTCTTATTCTTGCACTAGGACGTATATCAGGCGAAACAGCACCTATACTTTTCACCTGTGCAGCATATTTCCTGCCACAGCTTCCACAAAGCATATTCGACCAGTGTATGGCACTGCCTTATCACCTGTATGTGCTTGCAACAAGCGGTACCGACCTTGAAAAGCAGATACCTATAGCTTACGGAACGGCTCTTGTGCTGATAATAATAATACTGTTTGTCAATCTGTTAGCAAACGCGCTGAGAAACTATTTCCAGGGCAAGCTGAAGACAAACTGATGACAAAAACAGAGTGTGAAACAAAAGAAAAAAGAGTAATAAACAATCTCAAAAGATATGAGCAAAATTGTAGCAAATAACGTCAACTTCTATTATGGTTCATTCCATGCGCTGAAAAACATCAACATGAAGATAGAAGAAAACGAAGTGGTAGCGTTCATCGGACCGTCAGGTTGCGGAAAGTCTACGTTTCTTAGACTGTTCAACAGAATGAATGATCTGATTCCAGAAACAAGACTTGAAGGCGAGATAAACATTGACGGCACAAACATATATGACCGCTCGGTCAATGTAGACGTGCTGAGACGCAACGTAGGCATGGTGTTCCAGCGCCCTAACCCGTTTCCGAAAAGCATTTACGAGAATGTGGCTTACGGATTGAGAGTTAACGGCGTGAAAGACGAGAAGTTCATTGCAGAGCGTGTTGAGAAGACACTTCGCGGAGCTGCTCTATGGGATGAGGTGAAAGACAAGCTGAAGAAGTCGGCTTACGCTCTCTCCGGTGGTCAGCAGCAGCGTCTGTGCATAGCACGCGCTATGGCTATAGCTCCATCTGTATTGCTCATGGATGAGCCAGCATCAGCACTTGACCCTATCTCAACGGCAAAGGTAGAGGAACTGATACACGAGATAAAGAAAGAATACACTATAGTAATCGTTACACACAACATGCAGCAGGCAACACGTGTGAGCGACAAGACAGCGTTCTTCTATCTCGGTCAGCTGATAGAATATGACAATACGACAAAGATGTTCACTAACCCTTCAAAAGAGGAAACACAGAACTACATTACAGGTAGATTCGGATAAAGACATATATGCCATGAAAGGGCAATATATATTTCGATAATTCCGACTAAAGAATATTATTAATCAAAAAACTAAAAACTTATCAGAATAAAATGGTTAAATTCGTTGAAGATGAACTGCAGAGGATTCGTAAGGAAATGCTTGAAATGTGGGCATTGGTTTACGACCAGATGAACAACGTGTGCGATGCCATGCTTACAGGCAACAAAGACAAGGCTTGGGAAGTGATGCTTCGTGAAAAGAAAGTGAACGCATACGAGTTGAAAATTGATTGCGATATCGAAGACTTTCTTGTGCTCTACAATCCAGTAGCGATAGACTTGCGCTTTATTCTGGCTATGATGAAGATTAATTCCGACCTTGAGCGTATTGGTGACTTTGCTGAAAACATTGCACGATTCGTAATCAAGCTCGGTGATGAAAAGATTGACGATGAACTTGAGAAAAAGATTCGTCTGAAGGAAATGACAGAAGGCGTGCTCGATATGATAAAGACATCAATGGATGCTCTTGAGAAAGGCGACTTGAATCTTGCAAACAGCCTTTTCGAGAAAGACAATCTCGTTGACGAAATCAATGCAAATGTAAATAACGTATTGGAAGAATACATAAATGAACACCCTGACAAAGCTGCTTTCTGTCTGAAATTCAAGACAATCTTCTTACGTCTTGAGCGCACTGGAGACCATGTGACAAACATTGCAGAAGATATTATCTTCTACATCAACGCTGCTGTGCTAAAGCACTCTGAAGACAAGACGGAGAAAAGCATATCGTTATTGCAAAAAGAAAAGGAGATCAATAACTGATTCTCTATTCATTATTACTTAGTTGGCGGAATCAAGCATGAAAATGCCTGGTTCCGCCAGTTTGTGTAATATTATACGCAGTCAACGAAAACCACATATAAACTAAATTATTCAGCTTTGCAACTTAAACTGATGATGGATTCAGCAAACAGTTGCATATAAAGTTAAACATCAATATAAGAATCTTTGAAACCTAAGAAATAAAGCACTCCGTCAAGGCCGATTGTATTGATAGATTGCTTTGCGTTAGCAACAACTTTCGGTTTTGCATGGAACGCTATGCCAAGACCAGCTATGCCAAGCATAGGCAAATCGTTGGCTCCGTCACCTACAGCAATAGTCTGGGCAATGTCTACCTTCTCTACCTGCGCAATAAGACGCAGCAACTCTGCTTTTCGCTTACCGTCAACGACATCGCCGATATATCTGCCTGTCAGCTTTCCGTTTTCTATTTCCAGTTCGTTTGCATAGACGTAATCAATACCGTATTTCTTCTGCAGATGCTGACCAAAATACGTGAAACCTCCTGACAAGATAGCAATCTTGTAGCCATATTTCTTCAATACGAACATCAGACGGTCAACGCCTTCTGTTATCGGAAGATTGTCTGCTATTTCCTGCATTACCGAAACGTCAAGACCTTTCAATAATGCCACGCGCTCACGGAAACTTTCTGTAAAGTCAATCTCGCCACGCATAGCACGCTCTGTAATGGCTTTTACCTTGTCACCTACTCCAGCGCGAGCAGCCAGTTCGTCAATAACCTCTGTTTCAATCAATGTAGAATCCATATCGAAGCAAATCAGACGACGCATGCGTCTATACATGTTGTCTTGCTGGAAAGAGAAATCTATCTCAAGACTGCTTGCCATCTTCATAAGTTCTTCCTGCATGGCGATACGGTCTTTAGGTGTTCCACGCACAGAGAACTCAATACAAGCGCGTGTCTTCGATTCACATTCGTTCAACGGAATACGACCTGTAAGACGCTTTATAGCGTCGATGTTCATTCCCTGTTCTGCAAGGATACGTGTTGCAGCTGTAATCTGTCTTGCTGACAGACGGCGACCAAGAAGCGTGAGAATATATCTGTTCTTTCCTTGCAGGCTAACCCAATCTTCATATTCGCTTGTGCTTATAGGGAAGAAACGTATAGTAACGCCCAAAGACGATGCCTTGAAAAGCAGTTCTTTCATTATGAATCCAGAATGTTCCTCTTCTGTCTTGCATAATATTCCAAGCGACAAAGTGTTGTGAATGTCAGCCTGTCCGATGTCGAGAATCGTGGCGTCATACTTCGCAAGAATCTCTGTTACCGAAGCCGTAAGACCCGGTCTGTCTTCGCCTGTAATGCGAATCAGTATAAGTTCGGTGTTCATTGGTTGTATTTTTAGTATTGAATACGTTGATTGACGGGTGCAAAGTTAATCATTTTCCGTCATTAATAGTCAAGAGTGAGGTATAATGTAGTGATTTTTTTACATGTTCAGCCAATATGTTTATTTCTTTAAGCACAATTTGACACATTAGAATGTTTACGGGATGTTTCAGAATAATGCAAAAAGCGTTAAAAGTACCAACATTAGCTAAATGAAGTCAATGACAGTTTGGAATAAATCATTACTTTTGCAACGGTAAGACATAACCTATAGTCATGACAAACAATATGGCATAAAACTATTATTATGGAAACCTAAAAATCAAACTTAATTTATGAGATACAAAAAACTATTATCAACTTGTTGTACCGTAATGTTCATGTATACAGCAACAACAGCGCAGACAGCGCCACAACTATCTGCTGACAACATTGATGAAGTGGTCAGCGCAATGACACTTGAAGAAAAAGCAAGACTACTGGTAGGTGGAGGAAACGAAGCTTTCTTCGGTGAAGGTGCAGGAATGGGTTCACAAAAGAAGTTTGTTGCAGGAGCAGCAGGAACAACCGTCGCTATTCCGCGTCTTGGCATTCCTGCAACTGTACTTACAGACGGGCCTGCAGGCGTTCATATTGACGCTACACGCAAAGACGACCCTAAAACCTATTATGCTACCGGCTTTCCTATCGGAACAGCACTCGCTTGCTCATGGAACACGGAACTTGTAGAGAACGTCGGCAAAGCTATCGGCAATGAAGTGCTTGAATATGGCTGCGACGTAATACTTGGACCAGGCTTGAACATACACCGTAATCCGTTATGTGGACGTAACTTCGAGTATTATTCTGAAGACCCAATACTCACAGGAAAGATTGCTGCAGCATATATAAAAGGCGTGCAGAGCCAAGGTGTAGGAACAAGCCCGAAACACTTTGCTGTGAACTCGCAGGAAAGCGACAGAACACGAGTAGATGAACGCGTAACGCAGCGTGCGTTAAGAGAGATTTATCTTAGAGGTTTTGAGATAATGGTCAAAGAGAGCAGCCCTTGGACTATTATGGCGTCATATAACAAAATAAACGGACAGCTTGCACAGGAAAGCCATGACTTGCTTACTAATATACTTCGCAACGATTGGGGTTATAAAGGCATTGTAATGACCGACTGGATAGGAAAACGTAATACAGCTAATCAAGTTCATGCTGGTAATGACCTTATGCAGCCAGGACAACCTGCGCAAACTCAAGAGATAATTGACAAGGTGAAAAGCGGTGAGCTAAGCATCAATGATGTTGACAGAAATGTAAAACGCATTCTTGAAATGGTTGTCAAGTCACCACGTTTCAAGAAATATAAATATAGCGACAAGCCTGACCTTAAGGCACATGCTGAAATAACACGCAATTCTTCAACTGAAGGCATGGTTCTGTTAAAGAACGACAACTCAGCATTACCTTTGAAAGAAGTGAATACTGTAGCGTTATTTGGTGTCAACTCATACGATTTCCTATCTTGCGGCATGGGTTCAGGCTATGTGCACGCTCCTTATGTTGTTGACATGGTAACAGGCTTGAAGAATGCCGGCATAGGCACAACTAAAGCTCTCACAGACATATACCAGAGTTATATAAGCTATGCAAGCAAGAAATTCAAGGCAGACAAAGACCCTGTAATGTGGTTCCTTGACCAAGGACAGCCTAAATATGACGAGATAACAATAACAAACAGATGCGTTGAAGCTGCCGAAAAAGAAGCTCAAGCTGCAATAATAACAATCGGTCGTCAGGCAGGAGAAGGCATGGATAGGAAGATTGAAGGCGAATTCAACTTGACAAAAGAAGAACAAGACATGATTTTCAGAGTCAGCGATGCATTCCGTCAAGCAGGCAAACCAGTTATTGTGGTTATAAATTCAGGCTCTGTAATGGAAACACAGTCATGGAAAGACAGAGTAGACGCTATTCTTGTTGCTTGGCAGCCAGGTGAGGAAGGTGGCAACTCGGTTGCCGATGTGCTTACAGGTAAAGCCAATCCATCAGGAAAACTTACAATGACATGGCCTATTGCATGCACAGACAATCCGTCTACAAAGAACTTCCCGCAGGAAATGTCGTTGTATGATTTCAAGGAAATGAGTGGTTGGGGTTCACCTATTAAAGGCGTAGACTATACAAACCATGAGGAAGACATATATGTCGGCTATCGTTATTTTGACACTTTCAACAAAGCTGTAAGCTATCCTTTTGGCTACGGCCTTTCTTATACAACATTTGAATACGGAAAGCCAAAAGTAACGGTAAAAGGAGACAAGATAACAGTAAGCGTTACAGTAACCAATACTGGTAGCGTAGCTGGCAAGGAAGTTGTTCAGGTATATGTTACTGCACCAGAAAGCAATGTGGAAATGCCTGCAAAAGAACTGAAGACATTCGGCAAGACAAAAAATCTTGCACCGAATGAAAGTCAGACTCTTGAAATGGAATTTGCAAAACGTGATCTAGCATATTTCAATGAACAGGAAAGCCAATGGGTAACAATTCCTGGAAAATATACAGCTAGCATAGCTGCAAGCTGTGAAGATATTCGTTGCAAAGCAACATTTAGCATATCTTCTGAATACACAGAAAAAGTAAGCAATTCGCTAAAGCTAAATGAACCGCTGAATATACTAAAACAAAAGTAGAGTAAGAAAAAAGAAGGAATATAGAGAAGAAATAAATGATGAAATCTGACCGAATTACTATATGGTCAGATTTTGTTTATATCAACATATCCATGCATAACAGCATAGATAGTAAGAGCCGAAACGCTTTTTACATCTAGTTTTTCCATGATATTACGTCGATGCGTAACGACAGTGGCAAGACCTATATTCAGCTTGTCAGCTATTTCTTTGTTTATATATCCTTGCACGATAAGCGAAAGCACTTCTATTTCTCTGTCAGAAAGAATCTTTTCCTGCATAACTTTAGGCACAGGAGGCAGATTCTTGCCATGCCCATGCGCCATTTGTTCAAGACGCAATATTGACTTTATCAATACCTGTTCTGGCTGGTTGATACAAAGACAATGAAAGTCGCTAAGCTGCGCGTTTGGGTCAGCAGAAGCAGTAAGCACAATTGTCTTTCGGCAATTTTCTATAAAGAAAGACCTGTTGTCAAGCACTATGTTCGTAGAAACAAAATAATGGAAATATGTGGCATAATCAACTCCCATCAATTCATCAAAACTGCCAAAAGTATCAACAGTCATTATCGGCATTACATCTTGCAAGATGTTTTTAAGACCGATAACGGCTAATGTGTTTGATTCAATTATAGCAATCTTTGGAATTTGGTTATGCATCGTCTAAATTTTTATTGTTTCAAGAAACAAATGAAATTAGCTAATTTGGTGTTATTCTATAATAAGAAATTGACAGACAAATGCTTTAATCATATCACATGTCATTTGTCTGTCAACTCTAATATCTGATGTTATAATATCTTTCCAGCCTATAGCTTATGACAAGAATCCAAGCAAAGCACCGGCTGCAACGGCAGAACCGATTACACCTGCAACGTTTGGACCCATAGCGTGCATAAGCAAGAAGTTATGACGGTCGTATTCCAAACCGATGTTATTAGATATACGTGCACTCATAGGCACAGCACTCACACCTGCATTACCGATAAGAGGATTTATCTTCTTGTGTTTAGGAAGGAAAAGATTCATGAACTTCACGAACAATACACCTGAAGCAGAAGCAATTATAAAAGCTAAAGCACCAAGCATGAATATGAATATAGTGTTCATTGTAAGGAATTCGCTTGCCTGTGTAGAGCATCCTACAGTAAGACCAAGAAGCATTACAACGATGTCATTCAACGAACTGCCGGCTGTCTTTGCCAAACGTGTTGTCTTGCCTGATTCCTTCAAAAGATTTCCAAAGAACAACATACCGAGCAATGGAAGACCAGACGGAACGATAAATGTTGTCAGCAAAAGGCCGATGATTGGGAACAATATTCGTTCTGTCTGACTAACCTGACGAGCTGGCTTCATGTGAATAACACGCTCTTTCTTTGTAGTGAGCAAACGCATCAAAGGTGGCTGAATAACAGGCACAAGAGCCATATATGAATATGCGCATACCGCTATCGCTCCCATAAGGTTAGGGCTAAGCTTTGACGACAGGAAAATAGCCGTAGGTCCGTCTGCGCCACCGATAATAGCAATACCTGCAGCCTGGTTTGGCTCAAAGCCTAATGCAAGTGCCAACATATAGGCACCGAAGATACCGAACTGTGCTGATGCACCGATAAGAATAAGTTTCGGATTGCTTATAAGAGCAGAAAAGTCGGTCATTGCGCCGATTCCAAGGAATACCAACGGAGGATACCAGCCCTGACGCACGCCCTGATAGAATATATTCAAAACGGAATTATCTTCATACAAGCCAATCTCCAGACCAGCGTCAGCACGGAAAGGAATATTTCCAAGCACGATACCCAAGCCTATCGGAACAAGCAGAAGCGGTTCGAAATCTTTCTTGATTGCCAGCCACATGAAGAAAATTCCGACGACAATCATTATGATATTACCTGTAGTGGCGTTAGAAAAGCCAGTATAGGTAAGAAATTCGCTGAAATTACTTGCTATAAAATCTAAGAATCCCATATCAATTTAATTATCCGATTGTTATTAAAGCGTCACCTTCCATTACTGTATCGCCCTTGTTAACAAGTACAGATGTTACAGTTCCGTCGTTTTCTGCCTCAATGTTGTTCTGCATCTTCATTGCTTCAAGAACAACTACGGTATCACCGTTCTTTACAACGTCGCCTACCTTTACCTTTACGTCAGTTATTGTTCCTGGCAACGGAGCAAGAACCTTAACGCCAGAACCTGCAGCAACCTGTGGCTTAGCACTTGCAGCTGGGGCAACAGTAGCCTGCTGTGCCTGTGGAATAGGAGCAGTTACCTTCGGGCGATGAGGCATCATAGATACAGGATTGATCGGACGTTTCATCTCTACTTCAAATGGAATGCCGTTAACGTTTACTTTCGCGATATTTCCTTCAACGTCAATTATCTCAACATCATAATCAACGCCCTGAACTTTATATTGATATTTATTCATTTCTTTAATTGTTTATATTATACAATAGATTTAAGATATTCTTTATGGTATATTCGGCTCTTCTGGGTGTACATTCCAGTAAGTCTGATGCGGCTTGATGGTAATGATGTTACTTTCAATATCATGAACATCATCTTCATACTGCTTGAGTGCCATAGAGATAACAGCAATATAAATCTCTTTGTCAATGCCTCCAGTCTGCAAACCGTCTTTAAGAATAACAGTTGCCTTATGTCCAGTCTCAGCAAGTTTCTCTCCTGTCTTGACCGCTGCTTTGATAGGCTGCACCCGTTTTGCCTTCTTCAGCGACTGCTTGTGCGCCATAAACACTCCCAATATACGGAAAAAAGCGTAAAGCAAGGCAAGGCAGAAGAATACGATACCCATTGACAGAACTGACAATCCTATTCCATAAGGGTCATCACGCTTAATCTTCGCTATCTTTGATTCACCTACAGAAAGATAGTTTTCTATTCCAGGCGTCACGTTATCAGCATTCTTTACTACCCACTCGTCTGAACCGTCTTGTATTCTGGCATACGATTGGTCTGCGTAAAGAGCAGGAACAGAAACAGAGTCAATCAAATCTACACCGTTACCGTTGTAAAGAGCTATCCATAAAGGCTTGCCCGCTTCTGCTTTCGCAGACAAGTGCAATGTGCCTTGTGCCGGTGTTCCGTTAAGGAAGAACACCAGATGCTGACGCGCAGACATGTTTGTTCGGCTGTCTCCGCTTGAGATTGGACTCATCATTGCCATACGCTGCGGTGCAGTAAGGTTTTTGTCTAACACACGACGGTCAGTCGTGACATACATTCCACGCACATTATATGTGGAATAAGAAGTGTTGGCAAGCTCTATCCAGGCACCTTTATGTCCGAATTCGTCTTGCAGACTCGTGGTATTATGCGTCAGCACCTCGTTAATCTTTATATTGCGCGCGCCTTGACCGAAGGAGTATGACGTGCCGATTAACGCTGTACACAACAACAAACCAATTTTTTTCATATTATTATATAAGTTATTTATTTTATCTTTCTTATGCATACTTGCTATGCGCCACAGAAGAACAACACTATTATCTGGGCAGTGAATATTCTAAGGAACATGCTAAGCGGATAAACCGTTGAATAGCCTACTGCTGGCGCATCCTTTGAACATAATGAGTTTGAATATGCCAATGCAGGAGGGTCTGTGCATGTTCCGGCAAGCATACCCATTATCGTAAAATAATTGAACTTGAACTTCAGACGTGCCACCAGTCCTATTATTAATATAGGTATAACGGTTATCAGGAATCCTGTATATACATATTTCAAGCCATCGCCTTGAACTACGGTATCCCAGAATCCGTTGCCTGCCTTTACTCCAACGCTTGCAAGGAAGAGCACCAATCCTATTTCTCGCAACATCATGTTGGCACTAGTGGTGGTATAAGTCACAAGATGCACCTTATAGCCGTAGCGGCCAATAAGAATGGCTATGATAAGCGGTCCACCAGCAAGACCCAACTTGATTGGAACTGGTATTCCGTGAATAGCTATAGGGAGACTTCCGAACAAGAGTCCTACGAAGATTCCTACGAAAATCGTGGCGATATTCGGAGCGTCAAGACGTTTCACTGAGTTACCCATAACAGAGGCAACACGATTTACTGAGTTCTCAGGTCCAACAACCATTATACGGTCGCCTACCTGCAATGAAAGGCTTGGGCTAGCGAAAAGATCCATTCCCTGACGTGTCACGCGAGTCACGTTAACGCCATGAACGCTAGAGAAGTGCATCTGTCCGAGTGTCTTTCCGTTTATCGACGAGCGTGTAACAACTATTCTCTTGCTTACCATCGGCTCATCCTGCTTCTTCCAGTCTACCTCTACAACAGGGCCTATAAACGCAATGATTGGCTCTGCATCGCTTTCTGCACAAACCACATATATCAAGTCGTTTATATGAAGAACGCTGTTTCCCTGCGGAGTGCTTACATGACCGTCATGAAGAATACGTGTACAAACAAAGTCGCGGTTAAGGAATTCATGAATCTGTGCAACGGTGCGACCTTCAAGATATGAGTTGGTAACTTTTAGGTGCATGAAATGTGGCTTCACTGCCGTGTTGTCTTCTTCTTCCTTAGAAAGCTGTTCTTCCTCTTTGTCGAGCTTGATGCTGCAAATATACTTTATCGCTATTGTCGCACCGATGATTCCAAGCACACCGAGCGGATAGGCACAAGCATAACCGCTGGCAATCTGCGGAACTTCTCCCTTTCCGAAAACAGAAGTCAATGCTTCGTTGGCAGCACCAAGACCAGGGGTATTGGTAACGGCACCATAAAGCGTACCTACCATCATCGGCAGATTCTTCGGGTCTGAGGTATCGAAGAATATGAAATAACATGCGAACATCACTGCGATGTTGAGCATAATCATTACGGTAGAAAGAAGATTCAGAGTTACGCCACCTCGCTTGAAACTTTCAAAAAAGCCAGGTCCTACCTGCAGACCTATCATGAAAACAAACAAGATAAGTCCAAAGTCCTGTATAAAAGAAAGAATGTTTCCAGGAGCGGTAAATCCTACGTGGCCAGCGGCAATACCTGCAAAAAGCACGAATGTCACGCCCAGCGAGATTCCTCCAATCTTGATTTTACCCAGATAAACTCCAATAGCAATTACCACAGCATAAAGCAGCACAATATGCGCCACTGAATCTGTAGTAGTAAAGAGATTAATAAGCCAATTATCCATAGTGCATTTTTTAACGGTGCAAATTTAGCTAAAATATTATTTATACTCTAATTTTTCGTGATATTTTTTTTCAACTAAATTCCATATAAATGATTTAAAAGCCACTTTATATCACTTTGTCGCCAAGAGAGGTACATGCTTTATGTCTCAGGAACATAAAAAACAAACGGCAAAGACATACTGTCAAATAATAATTACAACATGCCTTTGCCATTCTTTTTAAATTTTGTCCCATAGAACTATTCTTGTTTCAAAGAACTGTCTTAGCGGAATTTCATTTTCGCCAGAACACTTCGGTGATATCGGTAAAATCATCGCCCGCAGCCTTCTTGTAAAGCCTTTGGTTTGTAGTTCTGCTCTTCAGACACCCCAGATGCTCTATATACGGCCCTACCTTTATATAGTCGAAATCTGCCTTGTTCACCGCTGACGATATGCGTGTTCTGCCGCTATACCAAGCCACTTTCATGTTAGGGTGCTCACGATGTATGTAACGCGCAAGCACATTCACATATTCAGGCTCGGAATCACCACCCATGAAGCATATACAAGTTATGTCTGAACCGTATTCATGAATGAACTTGTTAAGCGTGATAGGCGTAAGCGGCTCACCGATGTTCTGCCATAGGTATTTGCTATGGCAGCCAGGGCATCGGCAAGGGCAGTTTGAGATATTTATAGAAAGCGTTACTTCATCAGGTATTTCCTGAAAGACTACGCCCGTATTTACATATTTCAACATCTTGGATTATAGATTTTCAGATTAAGCGTTTTCAACAAACTTCGACTGACTCGCATAGAAACGGCGACCAGCTTCTTCCTGACGTGCTGCAGAGAAATTGCTTACGCGCTTCAGATAGCCAATGATGCGTGTCATATAGTCGATGTTCTTGCTGTGGCAGTGAGGGCATTCCTTGAGGTAGCGCTTGTCTATGTTGCCGCAGTCATTGCATATAGTGTTAGGAATGTTGAAAGTGAAATAGTTGCATCCTTCTTTTGCTGCGACTTTCAACAGCTGGCGATACTGTGCCTTTGACAGGTGTTCGTCAAGGTTCATGTGCAGCGCAGAGCCACCTGTAAGGTGTTGTATATAAGGAGCGCCATGCAGTTTGAACTTGTCTATGATGTTCAGCGAATCGTCTTCTACGATATAGAAATAGCTGTTGTAGCAGTCACGCGGCACGAAATAGCCGTCTTCCCTATCCCACTTCGCATGCTTTACGCCTACGTTCTCTGCAGGAATCATTTCGCAGTTGAACAGCACATCCTTTGTTCTGTACTGACGGTTGAACTTCTCGATAAGGCCAAGCACTGTCTGCACAAACTTCAGATAGTCTGGATTGTCGTTAATCTTCAGTCCCATGAACTCGGCAGCCTCTACAAGACCGTTGATGCCTATTGTCAGATACTGACGGCCAATGTTGATATAGCCGGCATCGAACAGCGGCAGCATGCCGTGTTTCTCAAGTTCCTTAAGATTCTCGTTATATGCAAGCTGCACTTTATGCGTAAGGTCGATTATCTCTGACAGATATTCCTTATAGTCCATCTTGTGGTTAACGGCATACTGAATGCAGCGGTTCAGATTGATTGTGAGCACGCTCTTGGAGCCTGTTGACACGCCACCTGCACCCAAAGTGTAGCTGAAGCCGTTGTCTTGAATCTCGTTTCTCAAGCGACAGCATGAGCTTAAAGAGTCGGCATTGTCACTCATATATGTAAAGAACGAGTGTCCTTCAGAATACATTTCAGCGGTGAAGTCGCCCCACTCCTTGTCTATCACGTCACCATCCTTTGTCAGCAGCGCCATTGTCTCTACAGGGAATGTCAGCACTGCCTTTGTGCGCTCTTTGTTGAACCACTTCATGAATCTCTTCTGAAGCCAGCTAAGGCTTTCCCAGTCTGGTCTGCTTCCGTCAGGGAAATAGAATTCTCCGAACAGGCTCTCAAAATATGGTTTGTCATAATAAGCTATGTTCCAGAACACAGCCTGATAGTTTCTTGCACCTGTAGGCTGGTTGATAGAGTAGACAATCTGCTCGAAGCAGTCGGTTATCATCTTGTCTATCGTGCGCTGTCTTGAAGAGAGGTCAACCACCTTGTCAGCGTTCTTCCAGTAGTCCTTGCCGTATTCCTGACCAACGAAATAGTTGAGATACATAAGGAACTCTGGTGTTGCGCAAGCGCCACTAAGCATACTTGAAACCATGAACACCATATTTACAAAACCACCGCAGAACGACTTCAGGTTTGTAGGTGCCGTAGAGTTGCCGCCTATTGATGTAGTGCCGCCTATCAGCCATGGGTACATGGTTATAGAAGCGCAATAGTTGGCAAGGCTCGTCTCGTCATTCTTATATATAAAGTGGTGATTGAGCAGGTCGATATACTTGTCAGCGAGTTCCTTTCCGTACATCTTCTTTATACGGTCAGTAAGGAGCCTGCGGTTAAGTCTTATGAAATTCGATTTAGGCAACTCACCGATAAGAGTTGCAATATTTTTATGTTCGACATTTGCGTTTGCGTCATACTTCGAGCCAGTTGCCGCATTAGCCGCGTCGCAATAGTCTGACAAAAATTTCAACTTCTCCATTGTCTCACGGTCTTCTGTGTGACGCTGACGGTAAAGCATGAAACTCTTTGCCACCTGATAATAGCCTTCCTTCATCAGAGCCTCTTCCACCTGGTTCTGAATATCTTCTACCTTTATACCTTCCTTTATATCCAAATGACTGATTATCTGAGATATACATCCGAGGTTAGCAGGTTCTCCAACTGAGTCAAATGCCTTTATTATGGCATTCATGATCTTGTCTAAACTAAAGCGGTCGGTACTTCCGTCACGCTTGGTGATGGTAAAATTTTTAATCTCCATTGTCGTTTATTTTGGGAAACTTTTTCGTTTTTAAGTTCAACAAAGTTTTCTTTTTGGAAAACTTTATCAAAGATTCATTTTCAAAAGTTGTCCGATTTGTTTTATCGTATACGGATGCAAAGATAAAATAAAAATCGATA
The DNA here is from genome assembly GCA_030523165.1 of Prevotellaceae bacterium. Taxonomy (GTDB): domain Bacteria; phylum Bacteroidota; class Bacteroidia; order Bacteroidales; family Bacteroidaceae; genus Prevotella. The sequence continues at coordinate 1,872 of JAUNIZ010000034.1, read as the reverse complement.
CGATGTACCGATTTTCATAAAAAAGTTGCAATATTTTTTTTGCTTCCGTTAAAGTTTTACTGCGGAGATATCAACCAAGTTATTGACAATGGCATAGATAGTGAGTCCAGCGGGGCTATGTATCTGCAATTTTCGCGCGATGTTGCGTCGGTGAGTTATTACGGTATTGATAGAAATGCAAAGATGGTCGGCTATTTCCTTGTTGGTCATGCCCTGCACAAGACTTACGATAACGTCTTTTTCTCGGTCACTCAAGGTTTCGTTGCTGTCAGGGTTCTGGCTTATCATCTTTGATATTTTCACGCTCACGTCGTTCTGCTTGTATTTTTCTTCCAGCTTGCGTATTGCAGGAATAAAGATGCTGTCTTCTACCATAGAATGCTGGTGCAGCCATTCCTCGCTGTTATAGATGTCGTAAAGCGTGGCTATAAGCTGGTTGTTGTGCTGCGCGTCGCTCGGAAGATACTTTATTATGATGTTCTTCAGTTCCTTCAGTTTCAGGTCTACCTGTCCGTGATGCTTTGAGAAAGTCTCGATGTCGTATTCGCTGTTCACCTTATTATTAAGGAGGTCGTCTACGTAAGGGAACACCGTTTTCTCTTCGTATTGCATGTGGTGACGTATCTCATGGGCATATTCGTCATAGAGTTTCATTATGAGCCGTGCAAGATTGTCGTTCTCGTCAAGCGCACTCTCCAGTTTCTTTCTTATGAACGGCAACTGGAAGTTGAGATAGAACTCATGCGACGACTTGAGATAGTGGAGCAGCGTAGGTATTGAGAACCGGTCACCGTCATCCAGGTCCCTGTGCCCGTTTATCGAAAAGTTTACTACTGCAAGGAATGTGTATGTGTCCACGTTCTGGTCTTCGCAGACCTCTCTTACGGTCTTGTCACCGAAGCCAAGGTTAAGGCCAAACCTTCCAAGGCTCTGCAGAATGTTATAGTTGTCAGCGATAAGAGAAATCATCTTATCGTCAGCTTCATACATCTTGTGATTTTTCATCGTTCGCTTTTATTTTTACCAATTGGGTTATAAAGCCGCAATTATATCATGATGTTGCAAAATAACAATTTTTTTTCGACATACGCAATAACAATAAGTAGGTATTTTTACCATTATTGCAAAAACCGCCTTGTTCGTTCTTGTAAAATGCCCAGCTACATGACGCCTGTCTCCACGTAACAGCCATCTGCCTGTCTGGCGTTTCTGTCTCCATAACGAGTTTCTCGCCGTTTGACGCTTGATTTTCTTGTTGATTTCATAATTTTTTTAAAGTTTTGTTGTTAATAATGTTTTTCTTACTCTCTAAGTTTTGCGCGCTGCGTGAATTTCCGATTGCTTTAGTCATAGGCCTCTGACCTCAGTCATTCCTTGTCCACGAATTATATTGCAAAAGTACAAAGAATATTCCATACTACAAAATCTCAAGAGCCGCTAAGTAGTTAAAGTGTGTTAATATTGTAATGTGTTTTGCATTTAGCTAATTTACAACTATATTGTAAGTATATTTATGGATAAATACGAAGCACTCACGTCACCGAAGGTGGCGAATATTTATAACCGCATGCGAGCGATAGCGTGGCTTGCGGAACTTATGACAGCCTGTCCTCTACCGTCCCTGAAAGGGGCGAACCTCTGTAACTGTGGGTGAGCGATAGCGTAACCCTCAGATTGCGAAGCAAACATAACTGCTGGTCTACGACCTGCAGACAAATGGAAGAGATGTGTCTATCATATACACAAGCGATATGTGCGTTTTATTTCCGCAGGTCTTCGACCAGGCGGTAAAGGAAGTTCGCCACCCTTCGGGGACGATGTGGTAGGTATCAGCGTAAAGTCTGAGGGTCACGCTACGCTCACCCTCAGTTA
>JAUNIZ010000279.1 GCA_030523165.1 Prevotellaceae bacterium | reverse complement strand
TTCTTTATTACCTCTTGCTGTTTCTGGCATGTCTCTTCCGCTTCGCTGTCTCTCATTTCCATTTCAGCGAGCTTCATTTCAGCCTCTTTCAGTCGGTTGTTCTCTTGCAGCATCTGCCTGATGGTGGCGATGAAGCTGGAGCATTTGTCCTTCAGCTTCTTTAACTTGTTGTCTTGGCAGCGTATTTTCTCGTCTTTCTCCTTGACTTCCGCAATGAAAGCCTCCTTCGCCATGTCCATCAGTTCTTGGGCAGAGTGGGGCGTCGCGTTGGGTGTTGACGGTGTTGCGTCAATGCGGTTCCTGCTGTCGTCAATATGTCTGTTCGGTTTTCTAACCGATGTTTTTCTCTTGAAGTTCGACATGGAATAATTAAATTTTAGTTATTCAACCTATTTCTCTTGCGTCAATGTTCCTGTCCTTGCGTCTTGCGACGCCTTGCCCTTGGCACAATTCGCTCCGTTGTGGAGAGAGAAAGTCCCATGCCCGAATAGGCAGGCTGTGCAGCCGATGTCGGGCTGATGCCATCTACAAAGCCTTTCGGCCATTGTCATGGCGAGAAAAGGAGGGATATTGATATCTTATTTTTTTTGTTCAGATAACGCAAAATCTTGAGCAGATTTCCTTGGCTTGCTCTCGTGTTTCTGCCTGAATACGGACTATCCGCTTTTACGGTAGTAAACATATTGAGCAGACTTCTTGAGCGTGCTTTGGGGCTTGCCTTGATGAAGCTTTATCTTTGCGCAAAGATAATATATTTGTAATGCTTTTGCAAGTAAAATGCAATAAATATTTTCAGGATATTCATAACGTCTTTAGGCATAAATCGGTTAAGTTTCTGCATTGCTGATTGTTAAGGTAGTTTTCTTTAACGTTTACTTTCGCCAAAATAAAAAAGTTTGCATGAATATAGAAAAATATTCGATTTTGTTTGGCAGTTAATGGAATAATCCGTATATTTGCACCAGAACATTTTGTATTATTACAGACATAATTTGGCGCCTGGCTGTGAAGTCGGGCGTTTTTTGTTTCCCCGAATAAATAATTTTGCATGAATATAGAAAAAATATCCGATTTTATTTCTTTATTAATGGAATTATCCTTATATTTGCAACTGATACATTTTGTATTTTACGCTCATGCTGTTTTTATAACAGCATTAAGGTTTAGAATATTGTTAATAACTCAAAGCGCCTAGCTGTGAAGCCAGGCGCTTTTTTGTTTATCTCCCGAGTCTATTACCGGCCAGAATTTAATTGAGATTTGAGATTTGTGACGGTTTTTGTTGACATTTGTCATTTTTCACAATATTTATTTTGGCTGTTTTGTCAGTTTCCACCAAATCTTTTCAGCCTGTTTTGTCAGTTTCCACCAAATTCAAGCGTCATCTTTGCTGTCTTCCGTATTCACTACAGGCTCCGTCAGCAGCTTTGCATATATGCCTATTTCTGCAATCATCAGGAAGCAATCCATGAACAATGCGACGTATTTAGCCGGTGCGCCCTCGTATGCCATGTTGTCCAAGAGATCAGAAAACCAATAAAGGATAGCCCCGTAAATGAGGAACTGGCCCAGCCATTTCAATGCACCTTCGTAGCGCTTCACTATCATTACGCCGGGGATAATCGACAGGGCAAGGTCAAACGGAGTACACAGCACAAACCATCCTAACAAATTCTCATCGGCTTCATACTGACTGTCAGCGCTTATTACAAGTCCAAAACTGATTAAAGCAGAAACAATTTCCCAGATAAAAAAAACAAGCAGCCAATTGGATATTTGGGAAGACCGTTGCCTGATGCCCTGGTACATGCCGAAGTACATCAGTATAAATGACACGATAAAAACCAAATAAACAATACCAGAAGGCACATAGTTGACAAATTTGTATATGCCGCTATCGATGGTATCGCCTATCAATTCTTGGAGTCCATATATAAGTATTGCAAATATTGTCGCATACGCCACATACGAAATAGTTTTCATGTAGTTTGAAAGCGGATTATCCAGAAAGTCCACTCGTTCCTTTGTTTCTGTCGTCGTCTGTACTGGCGCAGGCTCCGGCTCACGCCTTTGCGGGCGTGTCTGTTGCGCCACAGGTGCAGGCTTCTGTTCGCGGACAGGCTTGGTTGCGGGCTGTTCAAGCCATTCGCCGCAGTGCTTGCATTTCTTTGCCACAGCCATTATCTCCTCGCCGCAATACGGGCAATTCTTTTTCTTTTCTGTAGTCATAGCCGTTATTTTCTTCTGTACGTTATGGTTTCGCCTATTTTATTCTTTATTTTCATTCTGTTGGCAGTGATAGACTCAACGTCGTAAGAGCCGCTGAAATCTGAGATGTCAATCTCTTCCTTCATCTGGTCGATAAGCTCGTTACGCATCTCTGGATCGTCAAGCACTTCGCTGAACAGGGCGTCTGTCAGCTCATCGCTTGAAGACATGTCAGTAATGTCTACCTCCATGCTGTTTTCGTCCAACTCTACCGTCAGCATGTCAATGGCTGTATGCCATTTGCCGTTTCCCGATACAGAGCACTCTACATTCACTTCAACGCCTTCTTCTTCTACAGTCGTTGCGGCGTCAATGTTCATCGTCATCGTTCCGTCTTTCATAAAGGTATAGACAACTTTTGCGGTTACACCGTCTCCAGTGATTTCCTCACTTTCCCAGATGCCTACAAACTTCTCGTTGTTCCCGCAGGAGCAAAGCGTTAAAACTGCCAATAAGGCAAAATAAAATAATTTCATTTTCATAGGTAGTATAATTTAAGTTTATATTAATATGTCGCTTTGTGTTTCTCACGTCATGGCTGCATCACTGCGGCTTGCCTTCAGCTTGTGCGCACATGACTCTCACGCTGCAAAAATAAATACTTTTTAGGATATACCGCCATTGCCAAATGGTCCATATTGGTCTAATGAATTTCTTGAAATCCGCAGGTCTTCGACCAGTCGGTTATGGAGAGTTTGCCACCTTCGGTGACGTGATTAGTTTCATGTTGTTTCAATCCGCAAGCCACGCTATCGCTCGCATGGCGGTTATGGAGAGTTCGCCACCTTCGGTGACGGTATGTATGTGCATGCTGTTTCAATCCGCAAGCCACGCTATCGCTCGCATTGCGGTTATGGAGAGTTTGCCACCTTCGGTGACGTGATTAGTTTCATGTTGATTCAATCCGCAAGCCACGCTATCGCTCGCATTGCGGTTATGGAGAGTTTGCCACCTTCGGTGACGTGAGCGCATAAAACCAATAGGCGCCTTCGAAGATGGCGAATTTCTATAACCGATGGTAAGCGCAGCGTGACCTTCGGATTTTATGGCTGGTGTCTTCCACATCGTCCCCGAAGGGTGGCGAACTCTCTTTTCATTCTTTATGCTGTAGCCGAGAGGGTGGGCGCATGGCACAATACCACCCGCAAGATAACTATGTGATTTTTCTTTACATGCTAAAGCTATGCCGATTGCTGATGCATACAAGAGCAATTCTTAATACCTGTTAAATAAACCGTCACAAATCTCAAATCTCAATT
>JAUNIZ010000033.1 GCA_030523165.1 Prevotellaceae bacterium | reverse complement strand
CTTGGGATTAGGGTATGCGAAAATAACTGACCGAACTGACCAACTGACCGGATTTGGCATTTCCCCTCTACTGCCGTTTATCGCAAAAGACGATGATTCGCATACATGGCTTATCATCATTCCCCATTCACGCAAAAATATCTGCTGCATATATATTGCATAATAATTCATCATAAAGCATGTTTTACGCTGAAGAAAAATATATATTCCGCGCGCGAAAAGATAGGTTTCCCATACGGCGGATAATAGAAAATTCTACCTACAACATAAGATAAAATAGTGAAATATAAAATATCTTGTATTGTTAACACACTTTAACTGCTTAGCGGCTATAGAAATTTGGTAGTATGGAATATTCTTTGTAACTTTGCATAAGTAAAAGCTGCATCTCGGCAAATGCTCAAGAAAGATTGGCGTTTCTGCTCTCGATCTGCATTTTGCTTTGAAAAAAGAAAAACATAAGTAAACGTGAACTATGAAAAACACGGTCAGAAGGCCAATGACCAGACATTCCAGACATTCACGCAGCGCGCGAAAAATGATAGCAGAACTTAGATAGATTTCCCACACTTTATGTAAACCCAAGATATCGCTCCTTGACTTACTGATACAACAGACAGCATGCCAGCTATTCACGCCACTCTACAGCAGCAGCTCGTAATCAACGACGTCGAGACGCTTCCCGAACTTCACGCCCACCTTCTCGAAGCATGACACCTGTTTGAAACCAAGCCTTTCGTGCAGCTTGCAGCTTGCCTCGTTCCCTTCCGTTATGCAGGCTATCAGCGCATGGTAGCCCCGTTGCCTACACTCGTCGACCAGCCTTTCCATCAGTCCTATGCCCACACCCTGACGAGTATGCGAGGGAGCCACATAGACGGTAGTCTCAAGTGTCCACTGGTAAGCAGCTCTCTCCTTCCACGGATGAGCATAGCAGTAGCCCGCTATCTCCCCGTCAATCTCGCAGACAAAATAGAAGAAGCGTGCAGAGATGTCAGAAATCCGCTTGCGCATATCCTCTTCCGTCAGCGTTTCAATCTCGAATGTAGCCACGCTGTTCAGTATATATCCGTTATAGATTGCCGCTATTGCCCCGGCGTCAGTCAGTTCCACTTTCCTTATCATAAGCGTTCAATAATTCCTATATTCTTTGCAAAATTAAGGAATGATGATGTAACAAACAAATTAAATGACATTAAAAAATCGTGTTTCAGCTTGTTTTTATTTGCTTTTTTATGCTACTTGCACTAAATTTGCAATGTCATTCGTGACATTATCAGAATTAAGCGATTATCCATGCCACATATCCTCATTATAGAAGACGACCTCACTTTTGCCACAATGATACAGTCGTGGCTCAAGCGGAAGGGGTTCAACGCAGAGCGTGCAGGCTCTGTAGGAGCTGCCGTAAGGCTGTTGTCGAGCGACGACAGTTTCGACATCGTTCTGTCTGACCTACGTTTGCCCGACCACGACGGTCTCTATCTGCTCTCATGGATGCGCAAGAAGTCAATCGACATTCCGTTCATCGTAATGACAAGCTATGCCGAGGTGCAGAACGCAGTGCTGGCAATGAAGTCGGGAGCGTGCGACTATATTGGCAAGCCCGTGCAGCCCGACATTCTTCTGCAGAAGATAAACGACGCGCTGAAAGGCACGAAGGCTGACGGTGAAGACGATGCCAAGGCAAAGAAGAAGAAAGAGAGCGGTGTGCCAAGGTATATAGAGGGCACAAGCGACGCTTCAAGACAGCTTTACGAATATGTAAGTCTTGTTGCTCCAACGCCTCTGTCGGTGCTTATCCTCGGTGCAAGCGGAACAGGCAAGGAGTATGTAGCCCGTCGCATACATGAGCAGAGCAGCCGTTCGGCAAAGCCGTTTTTCGCCCTCGATTGCGGAGCCATACCTAAAGACGTTGCAGCTTCTGAGTTTTTCGGATATGTCAAAGGAGCGTTTACAGGTGCCGCTACCGACAAGAAGGGAGCTTTTGAGGAAGCCAACGGTGGAACGCTGTTTCTCGATGAGGTGGGCAATCTGACATACGATGTGCAGGTGCAGCTGCTCCGCGCCTTGCAGGAACGCAGAATCAGGCCCTTAGGCTCGGCAAAGGAGATAAGCGTTGATATTCGCCTTGTGTGTGCCACCAACGGCAATCTGTCTGAGCTTGTGGCAGACGGCAAGTTCAGGGAAGACCTCTATCACCGCATAAACGAGTTTACCATCTTCATGCCTGAACTTAAAGACCGTGGCACTGATTTGTTTCTTTTTGCAGACCTGTTCGTCAAGCAGGCTAACGAGGAGCTTGGGCGCAATGTAATAGGTTTCGACGACAAGGCTTCGGAGATGCTTGCACGCCACAGCTGGACAGGCAATCTGCGCGAGCTCAACAACGTGGTGAAGCGCGCTACGCTCTTGGCTCGCGGAAGCTATATCGGCGCGGAAGAGCTGGGCAAGTCTATATCTCCAGCCATTCAGGAAACCATGCCTCTGCACGACGAGCAGAGCGAGAAGGAGCGTATATTGTCTGCGCTCAGACAGACTGGAGGCAACAAGACGAAGACTGCCCGTCTGCTTGCCATCGACCGCAAGACGCTGTATAACAAGATGCAGAAATACGGTTTGAAAGATTAGCCTGAACAGAGCAAGTTCCACACTTTATTGTGGAAAAATTCCACAACTGCTCCACACATTCCACAATCTAAGAATATCTGTTGATATTCAATATCACGTTGATTGTCAGATACTTAATGTAATCTGAACGAGTTTGGCACGTTGATTGCGATATAAGTAAGTGAATTAAGTAACAAAATTTATTCACAATTAAAATCATAAAGTTATGAAAAAGTTAGTAATCGCAGCAGTAGCAGCACTCGCATTAGTATCAGTAAGCAACGTTTTTGCAAGCCAGAAGGCAGTAGAGAACATTCAGAATGTAGCTCCTACAGACACTACAGACATTCCTGTACCTGCTCCGGCAGACACTACCATTGCAAAGTAAACGTTCTGACAGATTCGGTTTCTGACCGTTCAGGATAATTGATTGTATAGAGAGAAATACCCCATGCACAGTAGCAGTGGGGTATTTTCGTCATTTCATGAAATGGCCAAGGAATAACACACCTTAAATATCTTGCCGTTTCCACGAAAAATACATATCTTTGCATTGGCATTATCTCTGAATCAGATGACAAGAATAAGCGTTCCGTTGAAAGTAACCCTCGGCTATGTGTTCTTCATGGCAGTGCTGGCATTTGCAGTATGGCTGGTCTACGGCAATACGAAAGCCTTCATGCAGCTCGACGAGTCGGAAAGCAGGTTCATAAAAAGGCGCAATGTAGTAGACAGCCTTGTCTACAGCATATTCGAGCTAAACAACAGCGAGAGGGCAGTATGCTTGGGAATGCAAGAAGAATGGGACACGTTCGACAAGTCGCTGGCACGCACCGTAAGGCATACCGATTCGCTTAGGGTTCTGATAGCTGACAAGCGTCAGCGGGCAAAGATTGACACGCTCGTTACGCTGCTTGCTCTGAAACGTGAGAACGCCTTGATCATAATGAACGAGATAGCAGAGAGCAACTCTGACAGGTTCTACAGGAAGAAAGTGGAAAAGCTGCATGCTGGTCAGGATTCGGTAGTCATTCACCCCAAAGGCATAGAGGTAAAGGAGAACAAGGAGACCGTCTATAATGTAGTGCAGACACGCAAGAACTTCTTTGCCCGTCTTGCAGACGCTTTCAGGAAGCAGCGCATTGACACGGTAAGCGTGACGCAGAGCAGCCACAAGACCGAAGCCGACTCGGTGAAGCACAGCATAGACATAGCCGACACCATAGCAGATGTGCTGGCAGAGATAAAGCGACAGGAAACGATAGCGAAGAAAGAACATCTGAAAGGGCTTGCCGCAAAAGAACGGCAGCAGCAGCTGGTGAGCATCGAGCTGGCAAGGCGAATACACCAGCTCGTAGGAGAAATACGCTCTGACGAACATTATGCCATGCAGGAAGTATTGGACAACGATGTCAGTGCGCGCAAGGGCATAATGATAAAGATAATATCGCTTGCGCTGATAGCCGTGCTGTCGTCGTTTGTATTGCTATACTATATATGGCGCGACATGCGCAAGGCGAAGATATACAGGGAGAATCTTGAAAGGGCAAAGGCAGAGACTGAACGCATTATGGCGCAGCGCGAGCGTCTGCTGCTTACCATAACACACGACATAAAGGCCCCTGCTGCGTCGATATCGGGGTTCATAGAACTGCTTGACGGCTATGTAGACGGACAGAAAGGTAAAGGCTATCTGCGCAATATGGCAAACTCCGCGTCTCATCTGCTGAGCCTTGTAGGCAGTCTGCTCGACTATCATCGCCTTGAAAGCGGAAAGGTAGAGGTTCAGCAGATAAGTTTCTCGCCGTCAAGGCTCGTGGAAAGCTGTGCCGAAAGCATGAAGCCGCAAGCCACGGCAAAAGGGCTAAGGCTGATGTGCGACACGTCAGCGTGCAGGCAAGGAGTGTTCTTGGGCGATTCATTCCGTATAAAGCAGATACTTGACAATCTTACTGGCAATGCGGTAAAATACACACGGCAGGGCGAGATAAGGATAACGGCGACTATAAAAGGCAATTGGCTTGCCGTCGATGTGGCTGATACAGGTTGCGGAATGACAGCAGAGGAAAGCGGCAGGATATTCAATGCCTTCACACGTCTGCCTGATTCGCAGGGAACGGAAGGAGTGGGGCTTGGGCTTTCTATTACCAAAGAGCTTGTAGCGTTGCTCAAAGGAGAGATAAGCGTGGAATCGGTAAAAGGCAAAGGCACTACATTCCATGTGGCATTGCCTGTAACGCCGTCTCACAAGCTGCTGCCCGACAACACTGACGAAACAGCAATACGCGACAATAAAGGCACACGGGCAACGGAACACGGAATAGTTATACTTGACGATGACAAGCTTCAGCTTCAGCTGTTGAAAGAGATGCTTGCGCGTGTTTCCGAAGAGAAATGGCACATATCGCTATGCAGTCATGTAGATGAAGCTATAAGGCTTGTTGAAGACACAAGACCGTCGGTTTTGTTTATTGACATAGAAATGCCTGAAATGAACGGAATAGATGTCATAAGGCAGATAAGAGACAGAAACGGGCTATCTATAATAGCCATGACCGCTCATGAGCCAAGCATAGAGCCAAAGCTGATAGAGGCAGGTTTTGACGCATGCCTTTTCAAGCCTTTCAACATAAGGTTGCTGGCAGAAACGCTGTGCCACGTTCTCAACGGCAATATATCTTGCGATATAGACATGCAATGCCTTGCTGTCAGTAAGACGGTAGAGGAAACGTCATCAACGCAACAGCATGATAAGCCAGACCGCTTTGCGCCACTGCTCGCTTTTGCCGATGGCGACAAAGAAGCGTCAGACGAGATATTGTCAAACTTCAGAACCGAACTGTCAGGGCATATAGAATCTCTCGCTTCAGCAATGTCTGCCCATGACCGCAAAACCATAAGCCATATATCACATAAGGCGTTGCCTCTGCTCGATATGATAGGTTCAAAGGTTACCGAACAGCTTAAGGCTCTTTCGCCAGAACGCATTGAAATGGTGAACGATGTCGTGTTAAAGCGATATTGTAATGAAGTAATGGAAGAAATGAAACAGATAGTAAACGACTTGGATGCTATACGCGATAGCTGATATGGCATGGCTTTCATGACAATGCGCTATGTTCTTGACATGGCAGTAATGAAAAAGATAGGATAAATCCAACATTAATTAAGAAAATCTGCAAAATAGTTTTGGTTGTTTTTGGATTTTTCATATCTTTGCAGACGAAATACAAAAGATTATGAGAACTTGTGCAATTGCGTGTGCTCTTTTCTTTCTTTCTTTTCATGCAAACGCACAAACTTATCTTGAATGTGATTTCAGCAACGGTATTCCTTCTGACTTCACTCTGATTGACAATGACGGCAACACACCGTCGGCTGATATGCAGGCTTTGGGCTTTGAAACGGGCAAGGCTTGGATTGCTCTTGCTCCAAACAACGAGAAAGACCCTGCTGCATGCAGCACATCCTATTACACTCCAGGCGGTCAGTCTGACGACTGGATGATTACCCCTCAAATTACGGTATCTGACGACAATGTTGTTCTGAGATGGCGTGCAAAGGCTTCAGACAGGCGTTATCGTGACGGATATGCTGTCTATGTTTCTGAAAGCGGTTCAACGTCTATCGACGGCTTCGACAAGAGTTCACCCCTCTTCTCTGTAGCCGAAGAAGAATCGTCATGGACTACCCGTTCCGTAAGCCTTGACCAGTACAAGGGCAAGACGATAACCATCGCATTTGTGAACAACAGCAACGACAAGAGCCGTCTCTATGTTGACGACCTCTTCGTAGGCGTCTATTCAAAACTTACATGCAGGCTTGATCTGGGCAAAGTCGTAGCGCGAAGCGGAGAAATAAGCGTAAGCGGCGAGGCACTTACCGACTCAAGCGAACCTGTAAACGGCTTTACCGTTGGTCTTGAATATGGCGGCAATACCTATACCCAGGACTTTGACCTAACCGTAACAAGCGATTCTCCACAGAGCTTTGTTCTCGACAAGAAGATAGAAATAGCCAAAGACGAAACCGTTCCATACTCAGTGTGGATAGAAAGCGACGGCAGCAGATATACGGTTGAGTCAGACGTAACGTCTTATCCGCGAAAAATGGTAGGCGAAGAGCTGACAGGCACATGGTGCTCATGGTGCGTGAGAGGAATCGTGGCACTTGAGACGATGAAGAAAAACTATTCCGACATATTTATCGGCATAGCAGCCCATAGCGGTGATGTAATGGCATCAGACTATATAACGGAGTTGTCGCACTATTGCAGCAGCTCTGGTCTTCCTGCAGCCGTGCTCAATCGTGAATATAGCATTGACCCAGGCAATTTTGAGGAATACACAACTGGCTTGTTCGATGAAGAGAGCGTGTATGTGTCAGTATCGCTTTCCACAACGTTCAACGCAGAAAGCCGTGAGGTAAGTTCAACCACAACGCTGAGATTTGCCGATGACTATGACAACGCCACATTTGCCCTTGCCTACGCTATAATCGAGAATGATGTCCACCAGCCAGGCGATAGCCAGTATGACCAGTACAACGCAGCGTATTCTGGAGGCAGCGCAGGAGAAATGGGAGGTTATGAGAACATGCCAACCACCATACCGTCAGAGGACATGTACTATCAGGAAGTGGCTCGTGGCTATGTAGACGACTTCGACGGCATAGACGGTTCTGTGCCTTCTGAAATAAAGGCTAACGAAACCATTGAATACGGCAAGACGTTCACGTTGCCTGACAATATTCTCGATGACCAGAACGCGGAACTCGTGGTTATGCTTGTAGACAAGACCGACGGGCATATCGTCAACGCGGAGATAGCCCCGATAGGCAGCGGCTCGACAGGCATAGATGCCGTAAAGAGCGATGTGCCAGCCAAGATAACAGGCATATTCTCAATAGACGGTCATAAGAAATCGGAATTGACAAAAGGTGTAAATATCATAAAGACCGCAGACGGCAAGACCAAGAAGATTATCGTGAGATAATGGTTGCCGAGATTATAGGAAGTTGATATTTTAGCTTTTAAAGTATTAATTTCCTATGATTTTGTTCGTTTTTTGCTTTCTTTTATTAATTTTGCACATTGAAGGTAACAATCGTTTACTTCTATGCGCACAAGGAAAGTAATAAAGACGAACATACATACAGTAGAATGCAATACCCCATTATCCGGGCTTATACGTGCCCGGATAATGCTTGTTGCGCTTCTCTCGTTGTGTTTTCTGCTTGTTTTCACGCCCAAGTCGTTTGGTAAAGCGCAGACAGAAATGTATGAAAAGGGCATGAAACTTTCCAACAAGGAGCTTAAGCAACGTTCAAATAGATATATCTACAACAAAGTTAATATTGACAGCGCATTGGTTTATCTTTCTGTTGTAGCCAACAGATTCTATACAGACAACCAGACATCAGAAGATGTAAAGTATAGTCTGGGAGCGATGAATGACCTTGGATATATTTATTTTTATTTCTATTATGATTATCAGAAGTCATATAATTATCTGTCGCGTGCCTTGGCTGAGAGCAAGAAGATAAATGACGTAGAAGGCATGGCTTATATAAATCTGAATCTTGGGAACCTTTATGTAACTATTTTCAGCATATACAACTCTCCATCAATGACTACGGAAGCGCTGAACACATATAAGGAAGCCTTCAGATGCGCCTTGGAATCGAAAAACTGGCACACTATGCAGATTATCTTTTCCAATATGTATAATCTGGCAGCTGACATAAAAAAGTTTGATTTGATAGCAGAAGAAATAAATACATACAAGAAACTGAAGTTTGACGACGATATTCCAATGGTCAGTTATAACAGGCTGATGCTAAAGGGATTCGAGGCGTTGAACAGGAAAGACTACAAGGCAGCACTGGCTTGCTTTGAGCCAATGGCGCAATCGGCAAATTCAAAGCTTACACCTGAAAGAGATATAGTTTCTGCACTCGGTCAACAGGCTCATATATATTCATTGATGGGAAATAACGATATGGCTATTTCAAAGCTGTATGAAGCCAGGGCGATTATCTTAGCACATAACCTAAAAGACTATAAAGTAGGTTGTGATAAAGAACTGTATGAATATTATACCAATATAGGAAAGAAAGATTCTGCTGCTAAATACAGAATGGAATATCTGCAGGCGAGAGATTCTGTTGTGATGCTTGGAAAGCTTCATAGCGTTGAAGAACTTTATTTCCAGAATAACCTTCAGAACATGAACGAGGAGGTTAGGGTAATGGCACAGCAGAGAAAGTTGCAAAGCGTGATAACCGTACTTGTAGCGGTGATAGCGCTTGTGGTTATCGTTTTCCTTGTTGTAATAATAATAAAGAACCGTCAGCTAAAGGCAAACCACAAGAAACTGTTCCTGCAGATGGAAGAAGTGTTGAGGAACGATGAACTGATTAGGCAGAACCGAAAGGAAATGCAAGGCAGGATAAGAGAGCTGGAAACACAGATAGAAGAAACACAGCAGCCAAAGCCAAAGGCACAGAAATACCAGAACAGCAACCTTGACGAAGAAGAGAAGAAAGACATATACAGCAAGGTGTGTGCCGTTATGGAAGATTCTTCTGCAATATGTAAGGAAGGATTCACACTGAAGACCCTTGCCGAGATTACAGGAATATCTTACGTGAGAATATCGCAGGTGATAAACGAAACGGCAGGCAAGAACTTCAATACGCTTCTTAACGAATATCGAATAAAGGAAGCTTGTCGCCGACTGGTAGACTATGACAACTACGGAAACCTTACTATAGAGGGCATTGCCATAAGCATAGGCTTCAAGAGCAGAACTAACTTTGTGGCTACATTCAAGCGCATAACTGGACTGACACCGTTGGAATATCAGAAACTTTCCAAGGAACAGAATAACAGATAAACCCCATAATAACATATAAATTGCGTCTCAATTTATAATCAGAGACACCAAGAGGGCTGAAATACTTGATTTTAGCTTGATTTTTGTTTACTTTTGCCGACATGAAAAGAAAGAGCACCGACATGGCGGTTTTACAGAATCCGACTGGCATTGGAGGTGTAGACTTGAGTTTAAAAGGATTCTGACACAAAACAAAATAATGCTATTATGAGGAAGCTATTACTCTCATGTCTGTTTTTTGCATTGGCTATGATTCCGTCAGCAGCACAAAATAAGACATTTATCCCAGCGGATAAGAATACGGTTATGATTAATGGACACAATGTACCAACGTTCAAAGCCCTCGAACAATCACAGAAACTCGGACAAGACGCAAACAAAGCGCAAAGAAAATCTTGGGGAGGATTTACCCAGACAGATGATATTCTATCAGAAGATTTCTCTAAATTCACTGAAGGAACTATCGACGAACCATACGAAACAGCATTGTGCGACCAATACGGAATATATGGCACAACAGATTTCTATATCAATTCTGCATACACAAACACTCCTGGATGGTGTGGCAGCTGGGTGTTCCAGGCTGGTGGTGCTGCTGCTCTGATGGATACATACGGATATATAGGTGCTGTTCTTAATACTCCGTTAGGCGACTACTCAGGAAAACTGACTATTAAGTTCAGGGCAAAGAAGATGGCGAACAAGAGTGCTTCTGTTTTCATAAACGTTCTTAAAGGCGGTTACTATAGCCCTACCTATGCTACCGTTGCTAACCCTGACGAGTATTCTGCAGGAGAAATGATAAACCTTACTGGCAGCGACGGTTGGTCAACATTTGAGATTAAGGTGCATAATACCGATGCCTGCGCTGACGGATTCGTTCAGTTCCTTTCTTATGGATGCTGTATAATCGACGATATAGAGATAACATGCGACGTTACCGACTATATAGCTGCTCCTAACGTAACGGCTCCTACTAATTTCACAAAAGACGGCTTTACTGCAAACTGGGATCCTGTTCGTCGTGCACATAATTATTATCTATACCTTTACAAGAGAGTTCTTACATCTGACCAGGATTCAGTAATCAACGAGACTTTCGAAAATGATATTCCTTCAGACTGGACTGTATCTGAGAATGTAGCGGTAAGAGATGGTGTCGGTGTTGACGGTTCAGCTGCTGTAATGTTGCAGAACGGTGACACTATATACACACCTTACACGTTTGCTAAATACAAGAATTTCAGCACATGGATGAAGGTCGTTGCGCCAGAAGGTAGTGAAGAAGAGTTAGATTACGCATATATCTATCTTCTTACAAGAGATGAAAATGGCTGGAGCAGATTCGGTTATATGTCTGCTTCTGGCTGGCAAGAGGAAGGAACGCTCGATATTGATGAGGCTTCTGGCAATTTGTTCGCAAACTTATACTACGGTGTAGGATTTACAGTAACAGGACTTCCTGACGGAGCGTATCTTCTTATAGACAACGTTAATGCTGTAATAGCTCCAAGCGCTACACTTGAAGAGGTATCAAGTATATACTCAATAAAAGATAACTATTATACATTTACTGATCTTGAACCAGAAGGAGAGTATTATTACGGTGTTCAGTCACACTATAGTACATTATATTCTACATACGAACTTCAATATGCCTTTGGTGTAAGTGCACCTGAAGTAAAAGAAGCAACAGACGTAGACGCTCGTGGTGGATATACCGCTAACTGGGAAGAAGCGCCTAAGGCTACAAGATATGAGGTAAGCAACTATGGAATAAGCAGCGCTACAAGCGACGGAGAATATACATTCCTTGACGAGGATTTCTCAGGCATTGACAACACTATTACGTCAAGCACAGACCCATATAGCGCAATATCGTTGTCAAATGGAGAAGGAACAAGCCTTGACGATTATGCTTCATATAAAGGTTGGACTGGCTATTTGAACGCTATATCACAAGGCTATCTTGGATGTGAATATAACTATTCTTATGTAGCTTATCTGAAAACTCCAAAGATGTCATTGGACAAAGACGAGAGTTTCAATCTTACAATCAGAGCTTTGAGCTACTCAGGTGAAACGCTTTATATCGTTACTCCAAACAATTCATACTCACTAACATTTGGGGATGACCCTACTGGTGCTACTTACGGCATTATAGAAGGCACCTATACAATACCTGAGGCAGGCGATAATATGACTCTCATGTTCTATACAGCCAACGGTTATAATTTCATGATTGACAACATTAAGGTAACACAGAATGTTGAAGCTGGTGATGAAATCAGAACATTCCTTGGTTCAGCAGAAGTTGAAGCTGGTGGTGAACTTAGCCATCGATTCACAGGTCTTGACCAGTATGACTATAGCACATATGCATATAGCGTGACTTCATACTTCGATAGAGACGGCTCAACCGCTACTTCTGACCCGTCAGACTATGTTTACGTTAATCTCAATGGCGGTACAACTGATGCTCCTACTGCTATCACAACGGCTATTCGAGATGAAAACGCCAGTGAAGTTCAGAGATATACTATCGACGGAACTCAGGTAAGCGCACCTGTAAAGGGCATCAACATTATCAGAATGAGCAACGGAACAACAAGAAAAGTTGTAGTAAAATAATTCTCTAATAAGACTAAGTAGGTTAAGAGAACTGTCTGAAAAGGCAGTTCTCTTTTCCTGTTTGTGGAAGATTATGGATGTTTGATTTTAAATAATCATTATTGTCATGATGTATAAATATACGTGGCAAATTGAATAAATATTCACGTTTATGTATAAATATACATTTTCGTTTTTCTGAAATCATGACAAAGGAAAATTGCGAAATAGAAAAACTTGTGCATAAAAATAGTGCTGTTTATGGTAAACTATGGGGCTATTTCTGATAAAAGCATGGTTTATTGGCAATAACCAATAGGTTTTTTAGTTGAAAACGGCCTGTTTTCAAGTTGTAAACATGTTGTTTCCTACCCCAAAACGAGCCAGTTATGTGCAGTTTTCGCCTGTTTTATACGGTTTGTTTTTGCACAATAGTCAGTAAAAGCGGCATAAATATTTGATAAAAAGCACTTTAATTTTGCACACGATTTTAGGCGTTATTTGCGCCCAAAGTATTTTTATTTCAGAACGAAGGCATTCTCAGCGCGTTAACGAGATAATTTTTATTTTCAGCCGATATGTTTTTTTGCATAAATATACAATTCATGTATAATTATCATATTTATTCTTGAAGCAGAAAATCAATAAGGATTAGAGATAATATCATTATTTCCGTCAATGGGTATATATTATAATGGAACAAAGTTTCTATGAGTGCATTTTCTAAATTTTATTTCATATTTGTCTATCACAAAAAACGGTATTTCGGAAAAAAGCAGTAAGTTTGCATCGGCTTATGAAATATAATACTTTTACATTACCTAACGGATTGCGTATTATACATCTGGACTCCGCGTCGCCAGTAGTATATTGCGGCTATGAGATATGTGCCGGCACGAGAGACGAACTGCCTGGAGAGGAAGGGCTTGCCCATTTCTGTGAGCATACCACGTTCAAGGGCACTGAGAACAGGAGTTCGCTGAAAATTCTTAATTGCCTTGAAACAGTAGGCGGCGACCTTAACGCTTTCACAAACAAGGAAGATACGGTATATTATTCAGCAATACTCAAGGAACATCTGCCACGTGCAGTTGACCTTCTTACTGATATTGTTTTCCACAGCATATATCCCCAACATGAGCTAGACAAGGAGATAGAGGTAATTTGCGACGAGATAGAAAGCTATAACGATTCGCCGGCAGAGCTTATATATGACGAGTTTGAGAATACTATTTTCAACGGTCACCCCTTAGGACACAACATTCTTGGCCGTGCCGAGCGTCTGCGACAATATACAACGGAAGACGCGCTGCGCTTCACAAGACGTTTCTATCGCCCAGAGAACGCAATATTCTTCGCATACGGAGCAATAGACTTCCGCAATCTTGTAAGGCTTCTAAGGAAAGCTACAAGCGATTTTCCAGAACAAGAGCCGCTGATAGACATAAAGCCATCGGGAAAACTTCCTGAATATGTTCCACAGGAAATAGTGAATCACAAGAACACTCATCAGGCACATGTGATGATAGGTAATCGTGCCTACGACGTTCACGACAACAGGCGCATGGCGCTATATTTGCTTAACAACATATTGGGTGGACCCGGCATGAACGCAAGACTCAACATCTCGTTGCGCGAGAGAAACGGACTGGTATATACGGTTGACAGTTCTATGGTTAATTATTCTGACACAGGATTGTGGTGTACCTATTTCGGATGCGACCCCAAAGACGTAAGCAAATGCCGAAGACTTGTAAGAAGGGAGCTTGACAAGGTTATGGAAAAGCCGCTTACAGCCACTCAGCTTTCTGCTGCAAAGAAGCAGATAAAGGGGCAGATAGGAGTGGCATGCGACAATCGTGAAAGTTTTGCTCTCGACTTCGGAAAGAGTTTTCTGCACTATGGTTGGGAGAAAGACGTTACTTCGCTTTTCGGTAATATAGACAAGGTGACGGCAGAAGAAATACAAGCCGTTGCACAGGATATATTCGACAAGGAAAGACTCACGAAGATGGTCTTTGTCTAAGCAGATAGTCTTTTGTCTAAATGGTGTTTCCCTTTAGTGTAGCGCTTGAGCTTTCAGTAACTTTCACTCTTACGGTTTCACCTATATGCTTGTCTCCCTTGTCGAAGACAACCACTTTGTTCTGTTCAGTTCTTCCGAACAGCTGTTCACGGCTGCGCTTGCTGAAACCTTCTATAAGCACATTAAATTCCTTGCCCACATCTTTTGCGTTTGATTCAGCCGACAGCTTTGTCTGAAGCTCTATCATTTCTGCGAGACGTGCCAGCTTCACCTCTTCAGGAACATCGTCGAGAAGATGTTTGGAAGCGTAGGTGCCAGGGCGCTCGCTATATTTGAACATGAATGCCGAATCGTATCCAACTTCACGCATAAGCGAAAGCGACAAGCGATGGTCTTCTTCTGTCTCGCTGTGATAGCCCACGAAGATGTCGGTAGACAAGCCACAGTCAGGTACAATGCGTCGTATTGCTTCCACACGACCCATATACCACTCGCGAGTGTACTTGCGGTTCATGAGCTTCAGTATACGGTCAGAGCCGCTTTGCACAGGCAGATGGATATGGCGACACACGTTAGGCATGTCGGCTATTACATGAAGAGTGTCGTCGCTCATGTCTTTTGGATGGCTTGTAGTGAAACGTATGCGCATGTCAGGTACTGTTTCTGCAACCTTTCGAAGCAAGGTTGGAAAGTTTA
Organism: Prevotellaceae bacterium; assembly: GCA_030523165.1. Classification (GTDB taxonomy): domain Bacteria; phylum Bacteroidota; class Bacteroidia; order Bacteroidales; family Bacteroidaceae; genus Prevotella. The sequence continues at coordinate 6,041 of JAUNIZ010000033.1, read as the reverse complement.
TCTCGGTATTTCCTTTGAAGAGATATGAATTCACGTTCTGTCCTAATAGCGTGACTTCCTTGAAACCTTTTTCCTGAAGGTCTTTCACTTCACGTAGAATGCTTTCAAGGTCACGGCTTCTTTCTCGTCCGCGTGTATATGGAACAATGCAATAGTGGCAGAAGTTGTTGCATCCTCGCATGATGCTAACGAAACCGCCAATATGGGTGCCGCAGATGCGTTGCGGAACAATGTCGCGATATGTCTCGGTTGTTGAAAGCTCGATGTTCATAGCCTTATGCCCTGTTTCTGCTTGCGCTATAAGGTCAGGAAGCGTAAGATATGAGTCAGGACCAGCCACAAGGTCTGCATGATGATTCTCCAGAAGGTCGTCTTTCACACGTTCAGCCATGCATCCGAGCACACCGATAATCATCTTGTGCCCTTTCTTTGTCATTGCGTGCAGAGTGTCAAGGCGATTGTATATCTTCTGTTCGGCATTGTCGCGCACGCTGCATGTGTTGAGCAGAACGGCATCAGCCTCTTCAACGCTCTCGCACATCTCGTAGCCAGCCATTTTCATTACCGACGCAACTACCTCAGAATCTGCCACATTCATCTGGCATCCGTATGTTTCTATAAATAGTTTCTTCATTGTCCGTTGTTTGTTATCTTATTAGGATAAGACGATAGCAAGTTCCGCAATTCTATGTATATTGTTTGTTTATTTTTGCTGTTATATTGCTTCTGATGTTACTTTACTTTTGACGATATGTTGCTTCTGATACCGGTCATGTTGGTAAGGAAAGCCTTTGCAGAACCGAATTTCAGGTACATGTCAAGACGTATTGGAATATGATTGTCGTCATCCGTTACAAAGAAGTGGGCTATCTCACGCCATTTACCTTTTTCCTTCTCGACGTATGACAGTTCCAGACATTTGTATTTCACACCGTTGTCTGCCTTGATGGTTTTCTTTCCCTCGAATTTTAACTGTGCGGGGTTGGTGCCGTTGCCGTCTGCTATAGGGAAGTTAACTACATAACCCTTTTTCCAGTTGGCAGGGTTAAAGCTTCTTGCACGCAGGAAAATGTTCATCATGTCATAGACACATTCATCGGAAACGAATTTCCTGACATCTTTTTTCCCGCTTCGATGCAAACGGCTTTGCGTGATATTTATATTCCCTCCTGTATAGTCATACCATACTTCATCTACTGTATAGCGCTTTCCTTCAAGCGCACCTTTACGGTAATATAACGGTGCAAGGTCGGTTGTTGAATAGCATAGGAGTGTGTCGCGCAAGACAAACATGTTGTCTACCTTCTCGTTGCCTCTTGTAGTCAGGCTTGCACGATAAGCGTCTTGTCCTTTATATTTGCTTTGAACGATAGACATAGATGCCGTACCTGCCTTTACCCAGACGAACTTCCAATTGAAATAGAGGTTATATGATAGAAATTCTCCTGACTTGAAAGCTGTATTCCTGAATCTGCATTGTGCCTGTAGCGTGGTGCAAGCAAGCGATAACGCAGATATAAATATAAAGATTCTAAGATGTTTCATATCATTTATATTATTTAGTTACCTGTATAAGCAATACCTTTACTCTTTGCCCTTTCGGCGTTTCTGCTCTTTATGGTCTTCTCCTTGTCTGGTTTCTGCTTTGTTATGACTCCAGGTTTCTGCTTTTCAAGCGACCTTCTCTTCGGGTCCCATGTAAGGTTCAGATCCCATTTGGCTTTACATTCTATGCTTTCTGGGTAATAGTACGTGGTTTCTGCTTGCATGCCTTTGGCATATTCGCCAGTGTCCCATATGCCGTTCTTGTTGGAGTCGATGAACATGCGCATATAATATGTGGCAGGCTTGACGTAGAAAAACATCGCCGTGCCGTTGGTTGTAACCGATTCTTTTACTACTTTGTCTGATGAATCAAGCAGCTGGGCAACAATGGTAGTGTCTGCCATTCCTGTAATACTCATATATATAGTGGCATACGAATCTTCCGTCTTTACCTTGAAACCCTTCTTCAAAGGATTGGAAGTCTTGCCGTATATATCGGTGAACGCCATTGTATCTATTTCAAGACTATACTCTATGCCTTGACGCCATTCTCCAAGCAGCTCGTAAGTTCGGTGCTTTCCTGCTTTCTCTCGCAACACGAAAGGCGAATTATACCATAGCGTATCGTGTTTTGAATATAGATGTATGCATGCTGTATCTATTTTTGCCAATGGCGTAGGCATAGTGATAATGATGTTCTGGTCAGGGTCTGGCTCTGACTGCACGCCATATTCAGGTTCAAGAGCAGCAACGGGCATAACTGTCTGATAGTCTTTTCCCTTCTTCTTTGCCTTCTCTTGTTCTTTCTCCCACTCCTCTCTCTCTTTCTCGGCGTTCTTCAAACGCTTTTCGTAAGATACCTTTGCGAGCATCTCAAGCGTATCGGTCTGGTTTACCAACATGCCGATAGAGTCGGATACAAGATATTGCACTTCCATGCGCAATGTGTCTTGGTTTACCAAAGTTGTATCTCTAAGCCAATAGGTGACGGTATCGTTTTTCTCGCTTGATTCCGTTATGAAGGCGTCTTTGTCATTGAAGTTCAAGCCTTTAATAACAGGAATCTGGTCGCATCCGTTGCTGAAGTATAGTGTAAAGCGGTCAGGTTCGGCACGTTCCGTCTTTATTAGATAGCGATTTGTCTGCACTTCGGTGAAGGCAAGCAGCACTATATCGTCGGGAAGGAAATGGGTATATGGAACCGATGCTATAGAATCTATTCGGAGAGAATCGCGCCAGATGGTATCTTTACGTATATCTGGCTTGAATGTTGGAACGATAACGTCTTTGTTAAACGCTATCTGTTCGCTTTTCTGATTGAAGTAAAAGTTGTTGTCTGCATCTTGGAGAGCATAGATATGATAGCTTCCTGGTGCTATACCTTTTATGATAAACTTTCCTCGACTATCTGTCTTTGCCACACGCAGCATGGGCTGGGTTGTGAAAGCCGTATCGCTAAGATTGCTATATAACCCTACCATAGTGCCGCTTATAGGCTCAAAGTCTTGTGCGTTAAGCACATATCCTGCCACTTCGAGCGTGTCTATATGCTCGCCAGTAGAAAAGCTGTATGTGTAATTCCCTAAAGGATTGCTCTCGTTATTGTCTGTTATGGCATCAGAGAAATCTATAGTATAGGTAGTATTCGCCTTTAGCGAATCGTTCATCTTTACGATTATTCTCTTGCCTTGCCCTGTTATCTCAGGCGTTTCGAGCTGAGGAGGCGATATTACCACGTTCTGTGACGGATTATCTATCTGTATGTATTCGTTGAAGTTGATGATAATCTTCTGTGATTTCACGTTGACGCTTTTGTCTTCAGGAACACTTCCTATAATCTTAGGTGGCGTTTCGTCATACCATCCCCCGTCGGGCGACCCCATCTTGGCGCACGAGAAGACGGTAAGAACCGTCAAGGTAAGTATTGCATATAAAGCATTCCGAAGGTTGTTTGTCATAATCTCAACGAATTCTTCTTATTGTCACTTGTTAAACGTCAGCAACTGTTCCATTATGTCGCGGCTATTGCTCAAGCGTGGAACCTTATGCTGCCCGCCGAGTTTTCCTTTGGATTTCAGCCAGTCATTGAACAGGTCTTTGCGGGCTTTCACTACTTCCAGATGCTGCAAAGTTATGTCTTTGTAGCGCTTCGCCTCATAGTCGCTATTGAGTTCTTGCAGTTTCTTGTCGAGTATCTGCCCGAATGTCTCAATGTTTTCAGGCTCTTTTGAGAACTCAATAAGCCATTGGTGACGGCATTTTGCATTTCCGTCCATGAACACAGGTGCAGCTGTATATTCAAGAACCTCGGCACCTGTCTGGCTACATGCCCATTCAAGCCCTTGCTCGGCATTGTCTACGATAAGCTCTTCGCCGAAAGCGTTGATGAAACTCTTTGTGCGACCTGTTATGACGAACTTATAAGGATTGGTAGAAGTGAACTTTACCGTATCGCCGATGATATATCTCCATAAGCCGCATGATGTAGATATGACCATTGCATAGTTCTTTCCCGTTTCAACACCCGTAAGCGGAACTATCGTAGGATGTTCGTTTCCGAACTCTTCCATAGGTATAAACTCATAGAATATACCATAGTCAATCATAAGCAACATAGCTGGGTCGGAAGGGTCATCTTGTAGACCGAAGAAACCTTCGCTTGCATTGTATGTCTCCATGTAGTGCATCTTTCCCGAAGGAATTATCTGCTCGTATTGCTTGCGGTAAGGCGTAAACGCCACGCCACCATGGAAAAACACTTCAAGGTTAGGCCATACCTGGTCTATTGTGCTCTTTCCGCTAATCTCAAGAACACGTGTAAGAACCGAGAGCATCCACGAAGGCACTCCGCTAAGGTTAGTTACGTTTTTGTCTACTGTTTCATGCGCTATACGGTCGCGCTTCACTTCAAAGTCAGAAAGCAGAGCCGTAGCCTTCTTTGGCACACGCACAATATTGGCGAGCGGGTTGATATTCTCAATCAATATCGCGCTTAGGTCGCCTACAAGGCTATTATGCACATTATAGTTAGGTGTATGGCTGCCACCGAGAATAAGGCTCTTTCCGTCAAATATACGGCTTGAAGGATTGTTCTTCAGATATAGTGTTACGGCATCTCTACCGCCCTGATAATGAATATGCTGCAATCCGTCGCTGCTTATAGGAATGAATTTGCTCTTGTCGTTAGTAGTGCCCGATGACTTGGCATACCATTTAACGACACCAGGCCATAGTACATTTGCCGAGCCATGACGCATGCGGTCAATGTCGGTTTTCAGTTCTTCGTATGTATTTACAGGCACGTTCTCGGCAAAGTCGCTATATGATTTCATGTTACTGAACATATATCTTCTGCCGAATTCCGTGTCCTTTGCGCTTTCCGTAAGATACTTGAGCACTTCGTCTTGAAGTTCTCCTGCATTGTCTGCATATCTCCCAAGTTCTTTCTGTCTTGAAATGAAAGCTCTTTTTACTATACTTGTAATGCTCATATTTAACAAGTCTTTTAAGCTGCAAAGTTACTCTAATCTTTTGGAATAGAGCAATATTTTAGTAATTTTTATATTAGATGCGTGTTTTAGGCTAACATAATGGCAAAGGATGTTATATTGAGTTAAAAGACAAAATGGTATTTTCATTTGCGTTTATCAGTAATTATATTTATCTTTGCAGAACAGAACATGTAATAACGCTTACCTTTTCTATTATGACAAAACATCCTTTATGGTCTGATGAATACTGGCTCTTGCTGATGCAGATATATCTGCGCAAGCCTGTGGGAGTGAAGCCTCTTTATTCGCGCCCTATGGTAGAGCTTAGTCTTGAACTGCATATACCGCCTCAATATCTATATGAACAGATGTTCAATCTGCGCCGTATAGACACTCCGCGAATGGAACGTCTATGGGAGAAATACGGCAATAACCCCAAGCGACTGGCAAAGGGAGTGCGCATGCTACGTCAGATGAAAGGGTTCAGCAACGCGAGAGAGTTCTATGAAGGCGTAGAGATACAGGAATCGTTTGAGAAAGATTTTCGCCCGATAGAATCATGTTCCGGCATAGAGCCAGTAATGCTGATAATGGTACTTGACCTATATTTCCGTCTTACGCCTATAACTATGGTTAGCGAAACGCCTGAGATAATAGAGCTGGCAAGGCTTATGAAAGTAAAGCCACAGACGATAGTCGAGATTATGGATGCCTTCCAGGTGTGCGACCCTTACCTGAAGCGCGAGCCGTTGCCAGACAATCGTTTTATGGAACCTTGCCGACGGATATGGCAACGCTATGGGAACGATTCTCCAGAAAACCTTTCTGCAATGGCTGCGCAGCTTACCGCTTATTTCAGATAGCGCCGTTTGGTTTTAATAAAGCTATGCTTTACGGTTGATAAAAGATAGTTTTGTTATTCGTAAAAAAATTCTTTTTGATGTGGAAATCTATTCTTTAAGATATGGTAATTTGAAACTTAAAAAATTTATATAAAAATTTAGA
>JAUNIZ010000278.1 GCA_030523165.1 Prevotellaceae bacterium | reverse complement strand
AGAAATTAAATCATATCCAGATCTCAAAGGTTTCTACGATTCTATTAAAGTTGAAAATCAGTTGGTATTTGCTCAAGCAAGACCTGACATGGATTATCTTTCTAAAAAGGAATGTGAATACCTTGATAAGTGGTACAATTACTGCAAAGATAAAGATTCTAAGGAAGAACTTTCTCCTGAATCACATGATTCAGCGTATGATGAAGCTTATGCAAGATATCAGAAAGATCCACAACTTGGTACTCTTACCAATATGGAAATTGCCAAAGCAGGTGGTGCGACAGACAAGATGGTTGCCTACATTCGTGAAAAAGAACTGTTAGCCAACCAACTTTCATAATGGACGAGAACTCAAATAAACTATTGTCTCAGTTTAAAGAACAACTGAGGCAAGATTCATTAGTAAATGGAATTGAGGATCTTCAAGTTGGAGATATCATCTACTACGATATGGACAAAGCAGATGGAATTTCACCTAAAGATGGTTATAATTCTAGAATGAAATATGTGGTAGTTGCAGGCTCAAAAAACAATTCCAAAGAAGTATGCGCTGTGCTTATTAACACGAATAATGATTATTCCTCCGCAAAAGACTGGCAAAGTGAACAATACCTTATTAAGCAATCTGATTACAAAGATTTTCTTGATCATGACAGTTGGATTGATTGTACAGACCTCAAAGAAATCAAAGTTGCAAAAATCATGTCAAAAGAGGCGGAGAAAAAAGGGCACCTCAACGATAGAGACCTTGCCAACGTAATGAAACACTTGAAAGAAAACGATTTCATAACTAATCATACTAGAAAGGTTTATGGTATTGACAAATACAAATCTAACACAGATACGCAATAAAAATTGTCATAATGGTTTCCACCGCTACCTTTTTGAAAAACTGTATCTTAAATACATTGCATCGACAAATGACAAATTATAAACAGAAAATAGTTTATTGAAATAATTGAATAAAACGTATAAAGAGCGGAGGATTTGATCAAAGGGAGAATTACTATTCAGTGAGAGAAATGATGGAAAGATATAGTTCGCATAAAACACAATATAGCAAAAAGATTTGTTGTTGAGTACGACCTTAAACTGAACGGCAGAATACAACTTTCGTATTATAATGAAATTTCTGGAGTTATGTATATCAGGCTCTTAAAGAGCCAAAGATTTAATGTCCGCGCCAAAACAGGGCAGAATTTGTCATCATGCCATCAAAAAACTTGCAGAAATCATCTGCCATACAAGATATTTCTGTAACTTTGTCCTCGGTAAGCATAGCGATTATTGTTTGTAATTCTTTTTATTTCAGCACTATAAAGATACAACATTTTCGCTAATCGCCGAATTTACAGACAGTTATAATTCATCAAACTCACTTTAATAAGACATGAGTATCAAATATATAAAACCAAGCGCAATATATATCTTTCTGTTGTTGTCGGTATTCGTCTGTTCTTGTACCGACTATCGCTATCCCCATCAGCTTGTCGTTGCCGACAGCCTTTCTGATGTTAATCCCGATAGTGCAAGAGTGTTTCTTGCATCCATGAAGACCGCTATGGCTAAAGAGTCGGAAGCAGTGCGCAACTATTACAGCCTTATGTGCATAAAGGCTGACGACAAGGCTTATATCACGCACACGTCTGATACGGCTATAATGCGCCTTGTATCTTACTATGAATACAAGGGCGACAATAACGTGCTTCCCACAGCCTATTACTACGCCGGGCGTGTTTACAGTGACCTGAACGACGCACCGCTTGCGTTGGACTATTTCCAGAAGGCAATAGACCTGATGGAAGCAAATTCCAAAAGCGCTAAGATGTTGAACAAGGTTTATAGCCAAAAGGCAAGTATTTTGTTAGTTCAAAGGTTATACGATGAATCCATTGAAGTATTCAAGAAAGCACTGAATATCAACATCCAAAGGTCTGATACGACAAGTATACTTTTCAATCTAAGAGATATTGGCTATGCTTACAAAGCAAAAGAAGTCCATGACAGCGCATTGATTTATTTTAATAAAGCTGTAACAATTGCTGAAAAGCAAGGAAACAAAATGATGATTTCCGATTTACAAGGACAGATAACTTCAATTTATTTACACAAGAATGAGATAAACAAGGCAGACGAGGCTTTTAAAAAGTCAAGGGTTTACCATGACCCAAACAACCAAAGTGCAATACTTTCGATTGAAGCAAATCTATTGACAAGGAAAGGTATGATTGATTCTGCACTTGTCTGTTACAGAAAAGTCCTTGATGTGGGCAACGTGTTCAGCAAGAAAACCGCTTATAGACAACTTGCCGATTATTACATAAAGATGCACGACTCTGCCAAAGCTTACGGATATATACGTTTGTACGAAATATATGTTGACTCGATACGAACTCTAAATGCCGCAGATGCAGTGGCAAAGGCTAATGCGTTATATAACTATAGTGTTCAGCAAAAGATAGCCAGTGAAGAGAAATCGGCTGCAGACAGGGCAAGGCTGATGTCTGCCATTTTGGTTTCAGTCCTAATCATAGTAATTCTAATCGTGTTTGTAGTGTATTCAAGGATAAGGGCAATCAGAAGAGCGGAAATCAGAGGATATAAAGACAACATATTGCTGCTGGAGCAGACAAAGAGGGAACTGAACGTGTTGTTGGAAAACAAGCAGAACGAGATAAGCGACTTGATAGAAGAAAAGACAGAGGCTATCTCCGAGCTTCAGGAAAGGATAAAGACATACGAAAAGAAGATACCTGCAAAATATGTAAATAAAGGAAAGGCTTTTACAGACAATACGATAACGCAAAGGTTCTATCAGTTGGCAAACAAGGAAATGATGTCTCCATCATTGAAAGAATGGCAGGAAATGAAAGATTTTATATCTGTTGAGATGCCAGAACTGAAAGCCTTGGCTCATAAATGTTCATTAAAGGATAGCGAATACGAAATCTGTATATTGGTATTGCTTGGCTTCTCTCCTTCGGAAATGTCTATTTTAACTGAAAGAAGCAAATCTGATATATCAAACATCCGTCATCGTCTGTACCATAAAGTTACAGGAGAAAAAGGTTCACCAAAGGATTTTGATGCGCTTATTAGAAGGTTGTTGTAATAATCAAACAACAATTTAATAGATTATAATTCACAAAAATTTCACATATTACATTTAATATATTATTGGCTATAGGCTATTAAATCACTTACAGTCAACAATATACGTGAGTTGTGAAATTTTTGTGAATTATTTTTGCGTTTAAATTTTTAATCATTGGTACATTAATTCTAAATTTGCACAAAAATTAATTTTTATGAAAGTAATTAGAATTTTGTTATGCATGGTATTTTGCCTTATCGTTTTCGTTACAACGTTAAGAGCTGAAGAAAAAGAGATTATGTTTTATGTATATAAAACATCTACAGACGAAACAGATTTACCTAAGAGCGATAGATCTATTACAGGAGATATAACAGTATTTCTTGATAGAGGAGAATTGTTGTTATACCCATTGTTTATTGATAAGTTTAGTCTTAAACTAACATCTGTTGATGGAGCGGTATTATTTGAT
>JAUNIZ010000277.1:2017-3599 GCA_030523165.1 Prevotellaceae bacterium | reverse complement strand
ATTTAAGCGGATTGCAATTGGCTTCCGCTACGCACGCCGACCGTTGGTTCCTTATACTCAATGCTGGCGGATTGCAAATCCGCCAGAACAGAGAGTAACTAAAAAGTACTATTCACTATAAACTATTCATTAAAAAAGTTGTTCACTAAATTCCAAGCAATGGAATGATTGACGGAGTTAAAAGTGACGTGAAGATGCCATTTAGTGTAAGTCCCAGACTTGCATAAGCCCCATGAATCTTGCTTACATCCATTGATGTAGCAGTTCCGAGTGCATGTGCAGCGGTACCCATAGATAGACCTTGGGCAACAGGACTTTTTACATGCGCAAATCCCATTGTCTTATATCCACATACGGCACATAACAAACCTACGCTTACTACTACTGCAGCAGTTAATGAAGGTATACCACCTACAGCTTTAGTAACTTCCATTGCAATAGGTGTTGTAACGGATTTTGGCGCTAACGATAATATTACCTCTTTTGTAGCTCCAAGCTCTTTCGCAATGTAAACTACAGATACAATACCGACAATACAGCCAGCAAGTTCTGACAACAATATAGGAACAAGCTGTTTCTTTATTGTTCCTAATTGCAGATATAACGGTACACCAAGAGCAACCACAGCAGGGCGAAGCCAGAATTCGATTAAATGACCGCCTTCATTATAAGTTTCATAACTTACGCCTGTAAGTTTTAGGAACGTAATGATTACGCATATAGTTATAAGAATAGGATTCATGATAACCCAACCTGTATATTTGCGTAATAGCTTTCCTACAAAATAAGTGCAGAATGTAAGGGCAATTAAAAAGAACTCGTTAGAGAAGTATGTCATTCTGAATCTCCTTTCTTATGCGTTGCTTTTCCATAAAACTGATGAACCCAACCGGTAACAGCAAGAACCAATACTGTAGATATTGCAGATGCTACCACTATAGGTATTAATTGTGCTTCGATAATATCGAAATACAGCATTATAGCAACACCTGGCGGTACAAAAAAGAAACCGATGTTGGCAACTAAGAAGTCGGAAAGGCCTTGAACCCATTCAAGGCGTATCACCTTCAACTTCAAAAAAAGCGTGAGCAATAGCATGCCTATTATGCTCGACGGCAACTGAATGTGAGTGAGATAAATAATAAGTTCACCCAACGCAAGACAGCCAAATAATATGGCACATTGTCTAATCATCATAACTGAAAAATAATCTTTTTACCTAACCGGGGTGCAAAGTTAGATAATATTAATTATTATCGTTATTTTATAACTATGTTTTTGGATGCCAATACATGAATTTAACACAACTAAGTGTCTTAGTTGTCAATTCTTTCATTTGGCAACGTGCATGCTTATTTTTCCTTGGTATGATATTGTAAGCTTTACGATAAAGCTACTAGGACTATCTGGAAGTGCAAGTTGCGTGTTATAATGTACGCCTGAATCATCAATATAGTCTAACACAATATCGCTAAGGATGCATTGCTTAAGCATATTATCGGGCACGATAGTATTGAAGTCTTTTTTGTAGAAATCTTTTGAGAATATCGGCATTAAAAAAATGTCGGCATTAGGCCGGTAG
>JAUNIZ010000277.1:0-2007 GCA_030523165.1 Prevotellaceae bacterium | reverse complement strand
TTATTGGCTCCAGAGAAGATACTTATATGTATAATATTGTCATAGTAAACATTCTCGACTTCTATGCCTTCTGAATTGTATGATGTGCGGAAAACCTTATATGTTGTAGGGTTTATCTGGACATAGCAATGATATTTTTTGTCAGAATGGCTTATTATGGTATCACGCTTTATAACAATTCGTTGGTTAAGCACATTTGGACTCTGACGGATGAATTCAAGAGAATCGTTCGGATCTTCGCTCTTTATGAACTTTACAATGTCATCGCTTTGGTTCTTGAACTCAAAGAGATGCGCTTCTTGACGTATGATAGGATATTTGGAGATGCTGTTGCCTTTTAAAACAAGAGTATCGTCTATTATTTCAAAATATACAGGCTGGCTCGTTGAGTCAGGATAATATATTGTATCTCCTTTAACAAGAAACGCAACATTATCTTCATCTGAATCCTTCCAGATTCCTTCAAGCAGTGCTTTGGCCTTTTTGTTTTCTTCTTGTACAGATTCTTTCTTGATGTTCTGCTTACAACCAGCAAAAACCGAGACCAATAGTAATAAAGTTACAAAGTATTTCATTATTTTCCTATGCAATGATATTCAAAACCATGTTCATAAAGATCGTCACTGTCGAAAATGTTTCTTCCGTCAAGAACAAGTTTCCTTCTCATTAACTTATTGATTTTCTCCCAATCAGGGAGTCTGAATTCTTTCCATTCTGTAAGCAACATTAATGCATCAGCATCCTTAACGGCATCATACATGTCTTTGCAATAAACAAGTCTGTCTCCCATGATGCGTTTACATTCTTTCATGGCTTCAGGATCATAAACATGAACATTACATCCAGATTCAAGTAATTTGTTTATTATTACCAATGCAGTAGATTCACGCATGTCGTCTGTTTCTGGCTTGAAAGCCAATCCCCAGATAGCGATGTTTTTCCCGTTAAGGCTTTCATCAGCAAAAGCTCTCTGAAGTTTACTGAATAATATGCCCTTCTGTTTTTCATTAACCCGTTCAACAGCTTTCAATACTTCCAGTGAATACCCGTTGTCATCTGCAGTCTTAATCAATGCCTTTACATCTTTCGGGAAACAAGAACCTCCATAGCCACAACCTGCATACAGGAATTTCCTTCCGATACGTGTGTCGGAACCTATGCCAGCACGCACATTGTTAACGTCAGCGCCTACAAGTTCGCAAAGATTCGCAATGTCGTTCATGAAGCTTATACGTGTAGCCAACATAGAATTAGCAGCATATTTTGTCATTTCCGCACTTGGAATATCCATGAAAATAACACGGAAATTATTTACCAAGAACGGTTTGTATAGCTTTGTAAGAAGTTTTTTTGCTTTTTCACTGTCCACACCGATAACAACTCTGTCTGGGCTCATGAAATCTTTTATTGCGTTACCTTCCTTTAGAAATTCCGGGTTACTTGCAACGTCAAACGGTATATCGACTCCACGTTTGTCAAGTTCTGCCTTTATTGTATCATATACTTTACGTGAAGTGCCTACAGGAACTGTGCTTTTAGTAACTACAACAACATATTTCTTTAGGTTTTCACCTATGGTCTTAGCTACTTGAAGAACATACTTTAGGTCAGCGCTTCCGTCTTCGTCAGGTGGAGTGCCGACTGCAGTAAAAACAATCTGCTGTTCATCGAGAACATCTTCAAGCGAAGTGGAAAACTTTAGTCTTCCTGCCTTGATGTTTTTCGCAACAAGATCATCCAATCCAGGTTCATATATTGGTATGATACCGTTCTTAAGAGCTTCCACTTTCGATTTGTCCACATCGACACACGTTACAGTAACGCCTGTTTCAGCAAAGCATGTTCCTGAAACCAGACCTACATATCCTGTACCTACAATAGCAATATTCATAATGTGTGAGTAATCATTTATTATTCAAAATATTCAGCATCATGGAAAGATACTGCTTCAAGATTATTCTTGCTAGCTAATATCTTAGCATCCATTTGCCATTCTGTTCCTATGCC
>JAUNIZ010000276.1 GCA_030523165.1 Prevotellaceae bacterium | reverse complement strand
AGAAAAGACTATATGACGATATAAAGGAACACCAATAGTTGAAAACAGAAAAGGAGACTATAGTATGGCAACTAAGAAAAAGAAAGAACAGACGTACATAGAGCGCGACGTCAGCTGGATGTATTTTAACCATCGCATATTGCAGGAATCACAGAAGGAGAATGTGCCTTTACTGGAGAGATTGTCTTTCTTGGGCATTTACTCGAACAATCTCGACGAGTTCTTCCGTGTACGTATGGCTTCTCTTAACCGTTTGCTGGAATCTGACAACAAAAGCATAAAGAAGCAGCATGACAGTATTCGTAAGACTATTGCCACAATCAATAAGCTTAACACTTCGTTTAGCCAGGAGTATACAGAAGCAATAGAGAGCGTTTTCGCAAGTCTTGAGAAACATGACATACGTCTTCTTGACGAAAAACATCTCAATGATGAACAGAAAGCGTTCCTGAAAAACTTCTTTCTTGAGAAGCTTAACGGTTATACCAATCCGATATGGTTTAGCAAGATTGACGATATAGGCAAGCTTGAGGACAACCGTATATATCTTTTGATAAAGAAAACCGAGAAAGGCGGGCTTCTCTTGAAGCCGAATAGCGAACTGGCATTGATAAAATTGCCTGACAGAGAGACTGGTCGTTTCATCAAGGTTCCTTCTTCTGACGGTTACGATAATATAATGTATCTTGACGATGTGGTGCGTTTCTGCCTTCCTTTGATATTCATCGGATTTGCCCCGAGCACCTTTGAGGCATACTCGTTCAAGTTTACCAAGGATGCAGAGATGGAGATGGACAACGATTCTGATTATGGAGTGCTGCAGAAGATAGCCAAAGGCGTTAGCAGCCGTCGTCATGGCGAACCTGTGCGTCTTATATATGACCGTCAGATGCCTAAGGACATGAAGAAGAAGCTGATGTCGAAGATGAATGTAGACAAGCTTGACGCTTCTCTTGCAAGCAGCCGTTACCAGAATCATAAAGACCTTATGAAATTCCCTGATTGCGGTCATGTGGAACTTAAATATCCTAAATGGAAGCCTATATTCCGCTCTGAGTTTCTTGGAGAAAATAGCGTTCTTGACCTTATAAGAAGCAAAGACCAGTTTATCCATGTGCCATACCATTCGTTTGATTCATATATACGAGTGTTGCGCGAGGCTGCTCTTATGCCTGAAGTAAAGTCAATAAAGACCACGCTCTACCGTTTGGCGAAAGATTCAAAGGTGGTAAAGGCTTTGATTTGTGCTGCAAGAAACGGCAAGAAAGTAACTGCCGTTGTTGAGTTGCTTGCACGCTTTGATGAGGAAAGCAACATTAAGTGGAGCAAGAGAATGCAGGAAGAGGGCATTAACGTTATATATGGCGTAGAAGGACTGAAGATTCACTCCAAGCTTCTCTATATAGAATCAAAGAAAGGCAATATCGCCTGCATAGGCACAGGCAACTTCCATGAGGGCAACGCCAAGATATATACCGACTATCTGATGATGACGGCTCGCCCGAATGTAGTTTCTGAAGTGAAGAAAGTGTTCGAGTTTATCGACCGACCGTTTGCCCCGTTCCGTTTCAAGGAACTTATGGTGTCGCCTAACTCTATGAAAAGGCGCATTATACAGCTCATAAACAATGAGATAAAGAATGCCAAGGCTGGTCGTGAAGCATGGATTAAGATAAAGATAAACCACATAACAGAGCCTGATGTAGTTAGCAAGCTTTATGCTGCATCACAGGCTGGAGTGAAGGTAGACATTGTTATTCGTGGCAACTGTTCGCTTGTTGCTGGTGTTGAAGGATTGAGCGAGAACATTCATGCCGTAGGCATAATCGACCGTTATCTTGAACATTCGCGTATACTTATATTCTGTAACGGTGGTGCAAACAAATACTTTATCGGTAGCGCAGACTGGATGCCGCGTAACCTTTTGAATCGTATTGAAGTGCTTGCACCTGTCTATGACGATGACATGAAGCGCGATTTGATGAGAACGGTAGACTATGGGCTTGCTGACACAACCAACGGAAGAATAGTAGATGGAAACGGAAGCAACATCATACAGCCTGTCGTTGGCGATCGCCCGTTCCGTTCTCAAGAGGAACTTTACAATGCCTATGAGGCAGAAATGAAAGCAGAACAAAATAGCAACTCTTAGTAATAGTAGTCATAAAGCATAGTTTTTCAGGTCACAAACGATAGCTTTGCATAACGTAAAGCTATCGTTTCCTGACAAGAAACAATAGCTTTGTCTGTATTGCTATGTAATATATTGTAACTCAATGCGTTATAAATAAAGATACGAGGGTATTTGATATATTGAATATACACATAAATAATACAAGTAAAAAATATGAGATTAGGAGCGATAGACATAGGCTCTAACGGAGCCAGACTTCTTATTAAGAATATAAGAACTACACCTGACGGCAAGGAACAGATATCAAGAGTGATGTATATGCGTGTGCCTTTGCGCCTTGGTTCTGACGTTTTCACATTGGGAAAGATATCAAAGGAGCGTATGCTTATGATGAAACACATGCTCAAGGCATTCCGTCAGATAATGAAACTAAACCTTGTCGATGATTACAGGGCTTGTGCCACATCTGCCATGCGTGATGCCGAGAATGGCGAAAAGGTGCTGAAAAAGCTGCGTAAGTCAACTGACATAAACATTGAGCTTATCAACGGCAAGGAAGAAGCCTTGCTTCTTTGCAACAATATAGTCGAGAATATAGAGAGCGCGAAAGGCAATTACGCCTATATAGACGTAGGTGGAGGCAGCACAGAGGTATCTTTGCTTCATGATGGCGTGCTCACTCATAGCCAGTCATATAATATTGGAACACTCCGAATGTTAGGCGGGCAGGTTTCAAAAGAAACCGTTGAGGCTATGCGTGCTGACCTTAAGCGTTTTGCAAAAGACATGCCTGGTGTGCGCATCATAGGTTCTGGAGGCAACATAAACAAGCTTTATAAGTTGGCTCACGGTCGCAATGGTCATCGTATCGTTACGATTGAGGAAATAAAGTCTATTTACGACAAGCTTAAGGTGTTGAGTGTAGACGAGCGAATAGAGCAGTTCTCGCTCAAGGCAGACCGTGCTGACGTTATCATTCCTGCTGCCGAGATCTTCATGTTTGCTGCTGAGGCTTTGGGCTGCACCGATATTCAGGTGCCTAATATAAGCCTTGCCGACAGCATAATAGATGGCCTTTATCGCAACAAATATTGCGCTAAGGATGCCTGAAAAGCGTCATTGTTATAGATAATACGTGAGTTCGGAATAAGGCATTTAATGAAAATCGTTACAAATTGTAGCTTGTTCTTATGTCTTATTCCGAACTTTCGTATTATATTAATTCGTGAGCTTACCTTCAAAATGGCCAACAACATTCTTAAGATCTATATCAAATGTAGAATACCCATTAGAATTATGTTTAATTTTAAGTTTCCCACTACTTGTATCCTTTACCTTGCCATCCAACCATAAAACGGATCCGTATTCATAGTATTTACCCGAAGATATTGTATAAGTGCCTTCTGCCCATTCTTCGCTGATAGCTTCCCATTCATGGACACAATAATAGAATTGTATATAGCCTTCATCTGCTAAATA
>JAUNIZ010000032.1 GCA_030523165.1 Prevotellaceae bacterium | reverse complement strand
CCTTAACTACTTTAACTCCTTTATAATAATTTACTTTACCTCTACAATCTTTGTCGGTCCCTGTTCCTTGTTTCTTCTGTTGGTAACAGTTACGACTGCCTGTGCGAGGTTGATGAATGCCTGACCGGTCATAGTCTCGATATTCAAGGCTGCAGGCTTGCCACCGTCGCCGCTTTCGCAGATGCTTTGTACAAGTGGAATCTGTGCGAGCAATGGCACTCCCATTTCCTTTGCAAGGTTCTTGCAACCTTCCTTGCCGAAGATATAATACTTGTTTTCTGGCAGTTCTGCCGGTGTGAACCATGCCATGTTCTCAACAAGACCGAGGATAGGCACGTTGACTTTCTCGTTCTTATACATGTCTATACCTTTGCGTGCGTCAGCCAAAGCTACTTTCTGAGGTGTGCTGACAATTACGGCACCTGTTATAGCCAATGTCTGAAGCAATGTAAGATGAATATCGCTTGTTCCCGGAGGAGTGTCGAGGATAAAGAAGTCAAGATCTCCCCAGTCAGCGTCGGCAATAAGCTGTTTCAATGCGTTTGATGCCATGCCGCCTCTCCATAGTGTAGCTGTATCAGGATTAACGAAGAAACCAATACTCAATAGCTTTACGCCATACTTGTCAACAGGTTCAATCAAGTCTCTGCCGTCTACGTTGACTGCGTATGGACGTGCGTCTTCAACGTCAAACATCTTAGGCATTGACGGCCCGAATATGTCCGCATCGAGCAGACCTACCTTATAGCCGAGTTTAGCGAGAGCAATAGCCAAGTTTGCCGATACTGTGCTTTTGCCTACACCGCCTTTACCAGAACTTACGGCTATGATGTTCTTTACATTAGGCAGCATCTTGCCCACCTCAGGACGAGGCTTTGATTTTGTTTCTACGCTGATGTTAACTTCAACGTCTTTGCTTATGTGGTAGTGAATGGCAGCCTCTGCAGCCTTAAGTGTAGACTTCATGAACGGATCCGTATCGCGAGGGAATATCAAGGAAAACTCAACCTTCATTCCATCGATATGCAGATTGTCTGCAACCATTTCACTTTCTACGAGATTTTTCTTTGTACCTGGATACGTTACGGTAGCCAAGGCATCCATTATCAGTTTAGGATATAAAGTCATAATGTTTTTATCTTTATTATTTGCAGTGCAAAATACGCAATAATTATGCAAATATACAAACTTTTCGTGAATTAAATTTTTAACGTGACTATTGTATTACAAAAGAACAAGATATTCGTCATATTTATATATAACGTATTTCCATTATTTGAAAGAATTGGCCATGAAAAGAAAATTCCTATTAACAAACATTTTCCTGCTGACTGTTGCGTTATCTGCATCAGGACAGAAAATAGACTTTGACAACTGGACATCAGACTCACGCTATACGGAAACAGGATATAGCGGCTGGACAGTAGCAAAGGCAAGTGCTGATACTGCAAAGTTCGCAAATGACGACGGCGATTCGATAACCGTAATCCTGAATTGTGGCGACAATGCAGAGAGAACCCTAAAAGCAAACTGGTGGAAGGACGGTTGTCAGAAATATTCATCGTTGGTATCAGACTGTGTGGCTGTTTATGGGCTTGATTCAGACAGCAATACTCCACAGCTGACAACCGAGAGCGCAACACTGAATATGATTGTCAAAGGACTTTCTGCAGGAACACATACGCTTTTAGCATATATGAATGTTACTGACGGAAGCATTACTACTATCGCTCCGATTAATATCTCTGTAAACGGCACGACAGTTCTTACAGATGTCATGATGTCGAGCAGGGCGATGACTGCTTCTGCAAGCGGACAAGCGTATATTCAATTTGAGGTTGGTACGGAAGGAGAAGACGTTACAATTAGCTTTGTATCACAGCCTGCAAGCGGTACTACCTATGATACTTCAGGTATATTCCTGAACGCATTGGTATTTGACCGTCCTAATCCAAAGACAACTGCGTTGGATCCATATCCAGAAAACGAGGATATGCATGTAGACGCTGATGACAATACCCTTGAAATGAAATGGACTGCAGCAACTTCTGCAGTAAAGCACCATATATATATTGGTACTTCAGAAGCGGACATGACTCTTGTAAGTACCACAAGTGACGCGTCTTATATTGCAAGCGGACTGTCTACGCACAATGTCTACTATTGGAGAGTTGATGAAGAAGACGCAGACGGCAATGTCTACGAAGGTGAAGTATGGACTTTCCGCCCACGAAGGCTGGCTTTTCCAGATGCAGAAGGCTACGGACGCTACGCTATCGGTGGTCGTGGCGGCAGCGTTTACCATGTAACATCCCTTGACGATGATCCGGACAATCCGCAGGAAGGAACATTCCGTTACGGAATAACAGAACTTTCAGAACCTAGGACAATAGTGTTTGACGTGTCAGGTATCATTTATCTCAATGCGCGTCTTTCTTGTTCAGATTCGTATGTTACTATCGCAGGACAGACAGCTCCGGGTAAAGGAATATTGTTCCGTGGTGCTCCGATAGGAATGTCGCATGACGGTATAATGCGATTCGTGCGTATGCTTCGTGGTTATCATAATGATGATGTTGCGGATATGGCGAAAGGACTCGACGGACTGGGCATGGCAGGATGTGACAACAGTATAATGGACCATTGCTCTGTAGGCTGGACAATAGACGAGGCATTCAGTTCACGAAATGCCAAGAGCATGACCCTTCAGCGTACATTGATATCAGAAGCGCTGAATATAGCCAATCATCCTAACTACGGTTCAGGAACAGCACATGGATATGCAGCAACTATAGGTGGTGATACTGCTACCTATCATCATAATCTTCTTGCTCATAACTCTGGCAGAAACTGGAGCTTGTCAGGAGGACTAGACGGAGGAGGATCGTATGCCGGTCACCATGATATATTCAACAACGTTGTATATAACTGGGGTACACGAACAACAGATGGTGGAACTCATGAAGGGCAGTTTGTGAACAACTATTACAAGATGGGACCGGCTTCTAAGCAAAAATACCTGCTTAACGCTCAGTTGGAAGGTACAGGCTCAGGCTCGCAGTCATACTATGTAAGCGGTAATATACGTGAAAGTACAAATGGAATAAAGACACAAGACAGTTACGGCGACACTTATACGTACTCTCTTTCTGGCGGACAGGTTCTTGACTGGGATGTTTTTGTAAGCGAACCGTTCTTTGAGTCTTATGCAAACATTGAGTCTGCTGAGCTTGCCTACAAGACCGTTCTTTCTGATGTAGGTGCAAACCAGCCGCAACTGGATGAGCATGATAGTCGCATTATTCAGGAAACGCTTAACGGAACATACACTTATGAAGGCAGTGTTTCAGGATATAAAGGACTTATAGACCGTGAAACGGATGCCGGAGGCTACGAGTCATATCCAGAATCTTCCCGTTCTGCAGATTATGACACAGACCAGGACGGTATGCCAGACTGGTGGGAAAACGTGAAAGGGCTTAATCCTGATTTGGCTGATAACAATTCGGATGAAGACGGTGACGGTTATACTGCCCTTGAAGACTATCTCAACTGGTTGGCTTATCCTCATTATACAGTGTTGGCAGGAGCATCTACAGACATAGACCTGTCTCAGCTGTTTGCTGGCTATAACAACAATCCTTATTACTCTTGCGATGCATCTATAGACGGCTATGATGTCATAATGAATGACAATATTCTGACTCTGACAACTCCTGAAAATACTGTGGAATTGGTATCTCTTACAGTTACAGCAGGCGACGATGACAATCTTGGAGAAATGACCAGAACTATAAACCTGTATGTTACTACAGACTCATCTTCAGGCATAGATATGGCATCGGTATCTATTGGAGATGATGAAAATACCACATGGCAAGTCTACTCAGTAAACGGCATGTTGGTAAAGGACGGAAATGACACGTCTTCACTTCCTGCAGGAATATACATCTTGAAAGGAACTAACAACGGAAAAACCAGAATATTCAAGGTTGTGAAAAGATAATAAACCCATAAACCCCAATTGTTATTAAAGCGCATCAACAGTATTATAATGAGCGATTGGGGCTTGATTATCAGTTATACAAAACGCTCATAAAATAAGCAGATAAAAAATTTTTTCATGAATATGAATATTTTTCCTGACTTTTTGGTTACAAAACATAAACCTTAGCGTCATTATAGTAGTATTGGGAATTTTTTAATAAGAAACAATCAAAAAAGTTGGAAAAGTAAAAAGATAATCAGGATACGTTTGTTAACTGCGTAACAAAAAGTTTAGCCTGGTTCTAAGTATGCTTCAATGCAGCTTGGAACCAGGCTTTGCTTTATGATAAACTAATGTTATCTTATTACAACCTTACGCTTGTTTATGATATAGATGCCTTTCTTCAGGCTGCTTCTGTCGTTGCCGACATAACGGCCGTCAAGAGTATATATTCTTGTCTGTTCTTCAATGTCTGTTACAATGTTTTCTTTTATTGATGCCCCGCTTGACTCGGCAATGTCTATACAGTCTGTTCGACTCATCATCTTGTTATGTGTATAGAAATCAATCCTTATTTCATCGCCGGTTTCAAGGTCAACGCCGCTTGTTACGTGTGACATCAGCTTTTCGTTGTTGGCAGTAGCATTCCATGAATCTATATATTCATCGTTTACATAAATGCCATACCATCCCTGACCGTCATTTTCATCAAAGTATGTAGTCGTTATGTCGCATGTTGTACTCTTGCCGTTCCATATAGCACTCATGCTGCCAGGTCCTGCTTCACCCACAGTAACTGTATCATTTGACGCCTTGAAGTAAACTTTGCCGTTTTCTACCTCCTTGAATGCACGTCCGCTAAGAACCATGTGCTCCATTTCTGTGCGTCCGAAATCGGCATAATATACTGGAGAAGAGAAATTCCATGTGTCACCGGTAACAATACTGCCGTCAGCCTTTACGGCATCAACGCGCCAATAGTAGTTTGTTCCTATGCTTAACGAACCAGGATTATAGCCGGTTGTGGTTGTCGTTCCGCTTATGCTTTCTTCATCAAGACCTTCCTCCGTGCCTATATACACATTATATGATACAGCGTCAAAGGCATTACTCCATCTTAATGTCATAGGTTCACATGGTTCCAGTTCGTTGACAGGTTCGCGAAGCTGGGCTTCAGTCTCACCGTTTGCAGGCTGTGGCATAGACGCTTTTTCAGAAGCAGTGGTAAATCTGAATATTTCACTTTCGTAGTTGGCAGAAGGAGTAACAGCTGTTGCCTGCCAGAAATATGTCGTTGAAGGCTGTAGCGTGAAACTTTCCGCATTATAATCAGTAAGATTGTCAGCAGATGTTCCTATTTTAATAATATATTCAGTTGCTGCATCAACAGCTCCGCACCATAATTCAGTGCCAGTAGGAATGTTGATAGCTCCGTCGCCAGGGTAGGGGATTAGGTCGTATTCTATGCCGGCTTTCAGTCCAGTGCTTTCCGCAAGTGTAGGAACATCATTGACATCGTCCATAGCAAACTCATAGTCATAGTACATATCTGTATCAAAGCCGACACCTGTATCGGTGGTGTTGCCCGATGTGCTTACGAACTTGTTGTTTCTGCTGAGAATATCAGCATAGCTGGCAGTCATAGGATCGTCAGAATACATTTGTTCAAACGGCTCTTTAGTATTGTAGAAATAGCTATTCTCAACGATAAGTTTTGCCCTTGTATGGTAACCTACGCAATAAGAACTGTTTTTGGTGTAATAGTTATTGAAAATATGTCCCAGTCCGTAACCTATTCTTGGATTGCGTTGAGTAGTGTTTTCAAACGAGCAATGGTGGTATGTTACCCTGTTTTTGCTTGCATCCTCAAAATGCTGTGTTCCAGAATTACAGATAGACACCTTGTCGTGGTCATGGAACTTGGTCCATGATACGGTAAGATAGCTGGATCCGATAGTGAAATCGAGCGCACCGTCATCGCAAGCAGAGAAATCGCAATGGTCTATCCACACATGATGAGTGGTTCTGAAAGCCATTCCGTCAGGTTTTGCGTTTGTTACCTTAATATTACGAATGATAATATTGCTTTGGTTTTTCACGTCAAAGCCCAAACCATTGAGTGTAATTCCGCTTCCTGCACCTACAATGGTCTTGTTGCTTCCGATAGAGATATAGTCGTTTGTGTCATTAATACCGTTTCCTTCAAGGTCATTCTCGATAATAATCACATAAGGTGTAGAACCGCCGGCATATTTTGCAAGGTCTGTTCTGTTGTTAACTCTTACTACAGTTCCTGCACCGCCACCTGTAGTACCGTTCAAGTCAAGGTCGTTATAATTAGCGAATCCTACAAGACCATGCTGTGCTTTTATGCATACAGGCCACGCCAACAAGGCGCTTAATGCTAAAAGTAAAATCTTTTTCATTTTGTTTTTCAAAATAAGGCTATTATTGTATTAACGCAAGAATATGCATAAACATTGTGTAATAACCTTGATTATTTTCGATTTATTATAAAAATATATTATTGTTTCCAATAGTATATAATATGCATATATTATACTTCTTGTTTTTCGGAATTTATAAAAATGAGACCTTTACGAAGTTAGTATCGTTAGAGGTCTCATTACATGTAAATCAAGGTATTTTATCTGAATATAAGAATTATCTTACAACAAATTTCTTGCCATTGATAATATATATGCCTTTGTCAAGACCTTCAAGGACATTTGATGAAGAAACGCCTTTCTTTATCAATGTGCCTTGAATATTATAGACGTTGTTTGAATTATCGTTAGCAGTAGATGCAATATTGTTGATACCAGAACTAATGTTAGAGAAATCCAACTCAGGAAGTCCGTTTGTTCCTACTTTCCAACCGCAAGCGCCAGAAATGTTTTCTGCATTAGAGTTAAGAGTTTCTACTATACTTGATATTTCAGAAAGGCTAACAGCATTACTGTTTTCTGTTACACCATAAGTACTTGTTGTACTGCTTATAGCTTCAACAGTCATTGAAGACATGTGACGAACGGTCAGTGTGTCTGTCCAATAGCTATTGATGACTTTGCTTGGATTCTCGCAGATAGTGTTGCCTTCAGCGTCTTGAGTTGTTGCCTCTGCCATGCCAAGTTCAGAGCATATTGCTCCGCAATACTGGAACTTTGCAGTGTTAGAATATACAGCTCCAAGCCAACCACCATAATAACAGTTGTTGATGACAGAAGAATAAGCACCCTTACCAACGATACCTCCTACGTTGTTCTTTGCCCAAAGATATGCATCAGAAACACAGTTGAGAACTTGACAAACTTCTCCACCATTGTTGCCTGTGTATCCTACTATACCAGCATGGTAAGAGCCACCACAGTATATAATACCGCTTGACTGGCAGTTCATGACAACAGACCCGTTCTCTATTGTACCTGCAATGAAACCGATGTTTGCGTTAGCGTTAATGTATGAGTCTTTAACTACAAGGTTCTTGATAGTTCCGCCCCATACTCTATTGAATACGCCCTTAGATGTTGTTGTCTTTGTTATATACATACCAGAAATGCTATGTCCGTTGCCGTCATATACTCCAGCGAAAGCCTGATAGTCGTATTCGTTATTGTAGTAACCAATACCGTCGAAAGTCTTTAGTCCTGAATTGTTAACGACACTTGCGTCACCATATGCGTAAGAAACCTTGCCAAGAACGTCTTCGTTAAGAACTATGTCTGCAGTCTGTTTCCAATACTTTCCTGTAGAATAGTCATATCCCCAATTGTTGTCGTCTTCAGCCATATTTTGTATTTCTACGGCAAGTTTCATCAACTGTTCAGCTGTTGCAATAAGATAAGGGTCTTCTTCTGTTCCTGTACCGCCAGCATATTCTGCAGCTGCGTAATACTCCCATTGAGTAGAAGTGTAATTAGTTTTTGCAGCGTCTGTATTGGCGCTTGCATTTGCATTTAACAATGCTGACACTAAAAGCGTCGCTGTGATTAAAGATTTTTTCATGTTCTTAAAGTTTAAATGGTTATTATTTTAATCAAAGATTTTAAGTTTTTTAGAAAGTCTTCATTACGATGTGTTATATAACGGAATCTTCTTATATATTAATTTTAATGGCGTTTCTATATCCATTACTGTCTGTAACCCAGACAATGTATACACCTTTAGGCAAAGCGCCGATATTTATAGAATTGTTTCCAGAACCAAGACTGCTTGTAAGCATACAGCGTCCTAACGCATCAAATATGTGTAGCTTGGTGATATTTGCTTCGCTTGTAATATTCAGCGTAGATCCGTTTACCGAAACATTGAACTTCACAGCATGTAAAGTGCGTATATCTGTAGCATCTCCAAATGTTCCATCTATAGTCTCGCCCATTAGTTCGCAGAGATATTTCTCAAGTGCGGTGTAGCCTTCGGCATTGATATAGTTTCCGTCTTCGGCATTGTTAGGGTCGAATCCGTTAGCAGTTTCCCATTCATCTGGCATACCGTCACCGTCAGAGTCCCAACCGTCAGCACGGCTTAGGCTTGCTTCCGCCACTCGACAGTATGTAGTGCTGTCATTGTTGTATGACATCTCCGCATCTACAGGGTCATCTATTATTCCGTAGTTTCCGTCACTTTTCCAACTGCCTCCGAATGTCGCTGTGCCATCTTTGCATTCACGTATCAGACGGCGTTCAATAGAGTCTCTCACGATACAGCCAGACTTTTCTATTACTGATTGAAATGCTTCGTCAGCTGTCTGCAGATTGTTGAGCATGGTGTATGCATTGACATCGAATGACCAGTTTGCGGTAAAGAACTTTGTAGGAACAAGTATATTACTTACCAGACTTCCATAACTGTCTGTTGTAACACCAACAGAGTTGTCGGCTGTTATGTCGCTACGTCTTTCCATAGTATTTCCCGTAACATAGAAATATGATGGGCTAGAACCGCCTCCTTGTGAGAAGAGAAGCAACTTGCTGTCTGCAACGTTTTTTATTGTAGCAGGTCCTGGTTTCCAGTAATTATTCATTATGTTAGCTAGATAGCCATTAAATCTTGTTGAAGTGGATTTGTTGTCTCCTCCGTAGCAAGCATTATAGTTGCCCCAATTATAATTTACATTGTTTACGAATTCGTAATAAGTGAGATAATCGTAATTTACACTTGCTGCAAAGCGAGGTGAACGAGTACAGTTGTTAATCAGCAGGTTGTGTGAAAATGTGCTTGCGCCACCTCCCCAGCAAACACCATATCCGCGATTGCCTTTCTTATGTCCTGCATTATATAGGCCTTCATGGAATATATTGTATGAATAGGTTTGGAAGAAAGATGCGCTGTTAGTACACAGTTCTTCACCTGACCATCCGAATGTACAGTGGTCGATTATTATGTTATATGCGTTTTCTGTTCCTAAAACCTGTTCTGGATTTTCTATATCAAGGAGTTGACCGTCCCATCCTCGACTGCCGCAGCGTACACGAATATTGCGCATTATTACGTTTACGTTTTCGTCACCGGCAGAATTAAAGCTTATTCCATGCGGATATAAAGTTATTCCTTCTCCTGGTGCAGTCTGACCTGCTATAGTGAGACCTCCCTTATGTGATATCTTTAGCTGGTCTTTCAATATAATCCAGCCTGACACATTGAAAACAATAGTGAGAGGTTCTCCTGGATATTGTTGTAAAGCCCATCTTAGTGAACCTTCTGACGGGTTGTCTGCATCATCGTCTAAATTTGTTACTGTAACAACATGACCTCCACGGCCTCCTGTTGTGTATTTACCAAAACCAACAGCAGAAGGAAACGCAGGAATGTTCTGTGTTGCAGTAGGATAGGAAAAGTTTTCGGTAACAGTTGTTCCTTTTACTGTGATATCATCTGTCGCATTTGCCTTGTTGAATACACATGTTAATAATAATACAAATATGAATTTTATTTTCATATTACTAGGTATCGGAATTAATAATAAATATTTTAGATATTACTGTTTCATTACTTTTTTGTTTATGCAGGTATTGTCATCAGAGACCAGACGCAAGATATAGCATCCTTTTGGCTGGTTTTCCCATGAGATATTTGTACCTGTCTTTTTTGCCAAGAGTTTGCCGTTTATAGAATAGAGATATGCAGTGGCATTGTCTTTCCAGAATATGCCGTTGCGAGATATAGTAAGATATGTATTTTCTGCTGTAGGTGCAGCTATGCCAGAAGTGAGCATGTCTATTTCTTCACCAAGGCATCCTGTTGCACTTACAGAACGTATTGTGTATGTTGATGACGAACTGTAATTATCGTCAGTAAATTCTGTTGAAGAAGTATTTCCTAGATATGAACCGTCTTTATATAGCAAGTACCCTGCAACGTTGGCTACGGCATTCCAACTGAACTTTCCGTCACTGACAGTTATGCCAGAAGGAGAGTCGGCTGGAGTAACCATTGAAATCGGGTCGAATGAACCTCCGGCACGTGCTCCGCTTTCACCGGCAAGAGTATATACGAAGTCCATGTCATATATTTTTTCAACAACAGTAGCGTCAATATACTGGCTGTTATGTTCTGGGTCTTCGGTGAACTCCCATTCTATACGGTTGGACATATCAATAGAATTTCCATCCAAGTCAGTGCTTTGATATTCACCGATATATTTCTTGTTGCCTTCAGACATGTTTGTAAATCCTGCTTCATTGATATGTTTGTCCATCTTGCAACGAATAAACATACCAGCACTGGTAGTCTTTCCCCAAGGTCTTCCTAAGTAAGATTCACCGTCGCCTGTGTTTTCTGCATCTCTAATAAGGCGTGAGTCTCTTATTGTAATACCGAGAAACCATAGCTTATTTTGTCCACACATTTCTTTTACGGTAGCGCGTGACAGTCCTACATAGCTGTCGCCAGGCGCAATAATATAACCTGGATAAAGCTGTTTGATATCACAATTGTCAATAAATGCGATACCGCTGTCATATATATAGTCTACCGTTCCTTCAATATAGCTGTCTGCGATATAGCTACGACTGGCGTTGTCAAAACGTACTGCATCCTGATTACCTTTCATGGATACATTCTTGATAGTCATTCTGTCACCGCTGTTTGTCAGACATTCAGCCTGTCCACCGTTTCTTCCTGCGGTATGCTGCGTAGTGAAATTCTCTCCATAGAAATCATATCCTTCAATGTATAGGGTTGAAGTTTCTTCTTTGTCTAGTCCGCTTGCATGTGAAACATCGTGAGTCAGTATTGCATTGTCTCTGTTCTCTCCAATAAGAGACACTACAACTCCTTGAGGTATTGTTGTATGTCCGTAAGTACCGTTTCTAAGGAATATAAAGCTTCGTGTCCCGTCTGTAGGACATGAGTTTATTGCTTCTTGCAAATCGCTGTAATCTCCAGTTCCATCAGTTGCCACTACTTTCATGAAGCTCTGAGCCTTGACATTTGTAATAAAGGGATTGAATGTGGTGACTGCAGTTAATAGAATTGCTTTTGATACCGTTTTGTGGAGAGATAATATATTCATGTTATTATATGGATGTTAGAAAGATTGTTTTTATTGTATTCTCAGAATTACTATATCTTTTCATTATTGGAAAAGATTGTCTTGATAGATAAAGGTATTTGGATGTAAGGTTATCAGGTGTTAGTAAATTAGTTAAAAATCTTAGTATATGGGCAATTAAGCCCATATACTAAGTTCGTCCTTAATTTAAAACACTATTTAATAACGAATTTCTTGCCATTGCAGATGTAAAGGCCTTTGCTCAAGCCAGATGTGCTGTTGCCAACATAACGGCCATCGATAGAGTAAACCTTGTTATCGCCCTTAACAACAGTAGTTTCAACATTGCTAATGCCTGATGCATCTCCTGTGTTGAATGTAACCTGGTGCATGGTCAAGTTCTTGTTACCGCCACCGATGAGCAGATACTGATGGTCAGCGTCAACATTTCCATAAACGTAAGCAGGCGCGTTCAAAACTGTACCGTTTTCACCATCGTTTCTGAAATTGTTTACAGCAACGAATGAACCGAAGTTCTCTGCTTCCATTTCTGCGTCTGTAGCAAGCTGATAGATACCAATTTCACGAGAGTTGTCGCCAGCATAAACACCGAAACCAATCTGTCCAGACTTCTTAGGAGTGACAAGGAGGAATCCGTGATAAGTTGCAGCGAATTCAGTCGGATCAATGATCTGGATAGAAGAAGTGTCCCAGTTGTTCTGTGCAAGAGAAGAACCCAAGTTTACATAACCATTATAGTCAGGGAAGTCAGCCTTCATGCTCTCGAACTTGTTGCTAGAAGTATAGACTGGAGTTTGAACTGCAGCTGTGATAGTGAGGTCATCGTTCTCAAACATTACAGTTCCTGCTGGGAGAGAAACACCAAGGTTCCAAGCTGTTGTACACCATTCTGCATCATAGTTAGCAGCGATTTCATCATTTGTCATTGTAACGGCATAAGTTGTGTCGTTAATCTGTGAGTAGATGTAAGGAACAGTATTCTGAGGCTCTTCGCTTGGGCTAAATGTAACCTGATGCATAGTCAAGTTCTTGTTGCCGCCACCGATGAGCAGATACTGGTGGTCTGCGTCAACATTACCATAAACGTAAGCAGGCGCGTTCAAAACTGTACCGTTTTCACCGTCATTTCTGAAATTGTTTACAGCAACGAATGAACCGAAGTTCTCTGCTTCCATTTCAGCGTCTGTAGCAAGCTGATAGATACCGATTTCACGAGAGTTGTCGCCAGCATAAACACCGAAACCGATTTGTCCTGCCACTTTAGGAGTAATGAGAAGGAATCCGTGATAAGTTGCAGCGAATTCAGTCGGATCAATAATCTGGATAGAAGAAGTGTCCCAGTTGTTCTGTGCAAGAGAAGAACCCAAGTTTACATACCCGTTGTAGTCAGGAAAGTCCGCCTTCATGCTCTCGAACTTGTTGCTTGAAGTATAGACAGGAGTCTGTACGGCAGCTGTAATAGTGAGATATTCATTCTCGAACATTACAGTTCCTGCAGGGAGAGAAACACCAAGGTTCCAAGCTGTTGTACACCATTCTGCATCATAGTTTGCAGCGATTTCATCATTTGTCATTGTAACTGCGTAAGTAGTGTCACCTACAGCAGAGTAGATGTAAGGTACATCCTGCGCATTAGCGCCAACTAAACTACAAGCCATTAAGGCTGAAAGGAAAAGTTTTTTCATGATTTAATTGTTTAAAATGTGAATAAATAAAATTATAGTATTATTGTATTATATTTTATGTAGAGAAAACATGGAGCCAAGCTACAGGAGCCTGGCTCCATGTTATGTAAAACACAATTTATTAATATCCGTTTGTACCGAACTCGTCAGGGTTAGCTATACAGTCGAGGAATTCTTGCGGAATAGGGCGAACCGTATGCTTTGAAGCATCGAATGTCGTAATGTACGGATTCATGCCGTCCTGTGTAAGATATTCTTCTGTAAGTCTACGGGTACGTTTCAGGTCATACCAGCGCCACTGTTCACCGCAAAGTTCACGAGCACGTTCTTTAAGAATATAGTCTATTGTCATGCTGTCTGCGGTTACTTCCATAGCTGACGCATCTGTAGACAACGCTGCATGACGGCGTACTGCATTCAGGTATTCCAGACCTTCAGAAGGCGTGCCTTTTGTTATTGCTGCCTCTGCGGCAATGAGGTAGATGTCTGTAAGTCGGATAATTGGAATATCCATCATGTCATACTGGTTTGTATATACATACTTGAAGTTCCTGTATTTCTTGAAAGACGGGAACAGGTTACGGAAATATGTATATGACGCTTCTTGACCAAGGCTTCCTGCTTCCATGTTGAAGTAGTCCGTGATACCTACGCACAGACGCTTGTTCTTTGCTGTTGCAAGAGTGTCAAGCTCCCAGTTTGGAGTAAAGCATCCTAAAGCATCGTCTACATCCTCGCGCTCGTAGTTGGCGCTGGCGTTTGTAGTTGAGGCATAGTAGTTAGCCGACGGGAACAGCTGGTTATATTCAGTTCCTGTAGCCAATGAACTCCTGATTCTTCTTTTTGTTACAGAATTTAACTCTGTAGCCAAAGTGTCTTTCTTATAGCGGGCAAGGTTTGCTTTCGTCACGTATGTTGTCGTTGCAGCATAGTACTTGTAATAGAAAGCATTCTCAAATCGTGTGTCAGGAGTAAAATCTGTCTGATTTAGAGCCAGACCTACAAGCTCGTCATTGTCTGCAATGGACTTCTGCATCTTTGGCTCAAAACAGTCATGGAGCAGATAATATGTAGGAGACCATACAGTAGCATTTGCACGGCCGTAGCGGAGACCGTCGGAAGCAACGCCGAAGTTCTGCGCCTGGCTACCGATACTCATCATATAGTATTGCGAAGTTCTTCCACGGTTCCATCCTTCAGGGTTATATCCGTTGACATGGTCTATAGCTTCAACGAAAAGGAACTCATCGTTATCCTTGTTGTTGTCGCCGTCCCATGCCTGTGTATCACCGCTTTCGCTTGCTGTACTTGAGTACAATGCACAATCATAAGTTGAAGCATTGTCTATAAGCTCTGTTGCAATCTGATATGCAGAATCAGCGTATGCAATACATTCAGCAGAACCTTCGTCGTAAAGACGTGTGCGCTGGAGATATGCTTTTGCAAGCATTGCCATGGCTGCTTTCTTTGTAGCGCGTCCTCTGTCCGCTTGAGAAACAGGAAGATCGTTTACTGCAATTTTAAGGTCGCTTATTATCAAGTCATAGAAATCACTCTCAGGTGAACGGTATGCCATTTCAGAAGCCTTGCCTGACTGTGCAAACGAAACTGTGTCAAGAACTACATTTCCCCATTGTTCCACAATGTGGAAAAGGGCGAAGCCACGCATGAATCTTGCTTCTGCAGCACTTGCAGCGATTGATTCACTGGTAAAGTCGGTACCTCTGCTTTGGTAATAGATTGCCGTGTTGCAATAACCTACGATACAGTAAAGGGCGTCCCATACAGTTTCGATTACTCCCGTGCTAGGAGTAAGGTTAGAGTTATAGTTTGTTATATCGCCATGGCTACCGTCACGGCTTCCGATTTTCCACAAGTCTGTACCCATTTCCATAGGACCTATACCATCCAGTTTTCCATAAAGATAATAAAGGTTCTCATAACATGCGTTTATAAGACCGCTGTATCCGTCTGTTGAAGTATAGGCAACTTCTGTGTCTATATTGGAATAATTGGTCTCATCCAACGAACATGAAAATAAGCAACATGTCGCTGTCAATGTGATGAATATATATTTCAACTTTTTCATATTTTCAATGTTTTAAGATATTAGAATGAAGCGTTAATACCAAATACGATAGTCTTGTAAAGAGGGAACTTGTCAGAAGCGTTGTTTTCAGGATCCATTCCGTCAAGCATGTCGCTCTTTGTCCAAATGAACGGATTGCTGATTGTCGCATAGAAACGAAGCCTAGACATCTTTATCTTTTTAAGGACTTTGCTAGGAAGGCTATAGCCCAATGTGATGTTCTTTATCTTTATGAATGAGCCGTCTGCGTAATACATGGCTTCTTCTTCGGCATCAGTTGTTCCTCCGCCCAAGTTTGGTCTTGGATATGCGTTTGTAGGATTTGTAGGAGTCCAGTAATCATAGCATGTAGGCTGGTTTGTTGTGCCGCTATATCCGAGCAAGTCACCGTTAACCATCTGTCCCCAACGCATGGTTGCCATAATCGTAAGGTCAAAGTTGTAGAATGTAAATGTGTTATGGAGACCTATAGTCCAGTCTGGAGTCTTGGAACCAAGAATCTGTTTGTCTGTAGTAGATACAGTATAAGGATTGTCTGCAGTATAATACTTGTGTACAGTATTGCCGTTCTCGTCAACAGTGTCTTCAGACGGCTTGTAGTATGCACCTGTATATGATGTAGATGTTGTCTCGCCTGCAGAGTTTGTGCTCTCGACTGTATATGTGTAGTTAGGATCGTAAACGAGTCCCGGCACATCTATGCGCACGCGTCCCGGTTCAGAGTCGAAGCATGCAGCCATATCTTCCTGACCTAACTGCCATATACCGACCTTCTTGTATCCGTAGAATGTGTTTACAGGATTGTCAATAAAGAGATTGAGCGCGATAAGCTCGTCTACCGATACGTTGTTTCCAAGATTGATTTCCTTCAGCTTCTCGACGTTCTTTGCATAAGTAAAGGTTGTACTCCAGGTGAAGTTCTTCTTTTCTATATTGCGGGAGTTGATGGTTACTTCAATACCCTTGTTCTTGATGCGTGCGATGTTTGACATCTTGTAGTAAGAAGACTTGGCATTGAAACCGCCGTATGATGTAGGCAACGGACGGTTGTACAATACACCCTTAGTGTCTGTCGCATAGAATTCGATAGAACCGTCAATACGGTTTCTTAATACAGAGAAGTCAAGACCGATATTCCAGTTGTATGACTTTTCCCATGTAAGGTCATAGTTGGCAACGTTCTGGGCCAAGATATAACTTTGTACCTGACCTGTACCGAGGTTAATGTAGTTTGCAGAGTTTGTAACGGCAGTAAGAGAAACGTAAGGGTCGATGTTCGCATTACCAGATACACCATAACCTACACGAAGCTTCAAATTGTCAAGCCAGTTCTGCGTACTCTTCATGAAAGGCTCGTCAGAGATTCGCCATGCAACAGCTACAGCAGGGAATGAAGACCACTTGTTGTAAAGCTGCGAAGCACCGTCCTAACGTATAGATGCAGTGAGAAGGTAACGGCCGAGGAAGTTGTAGTTAATACGTCCGGCATATGACATCTTTGCCGTTTCTTCATATGAAGAACTTACAGAAGGATTTAGTCCTGCACTAAGATTGTACCACAGGAAATTGTCATAGTCGAACTGTTCGTTCTGGGCGTAAGCCTGCTCGTATCTTGTCTTTGTATATTCTATGATACCGGTAAGAGTGATGTCGTGGTCTTTCTTTATCTTGAAATTATAGTTTGCTACGTTCTGCCATGTATAACTCCATCCGTTATTGGAAGTATAGCTTGCAGTACGCTTGTTTTCCTGACTACCAGTAAGCTTCATATATGTGTCCAGACCATCCCATATACCTTGTCTGTTGTGCGACAGTGTAGCGTTGAAGAGAGACTTGAAGTTGAATCCCTTGAACGGCTTGAACTCAACGAAAGGAGCGATATTGATAGTAGTATATTTTGTATTGTTCTGATATGCGGTCATGTCCTCGTCAACGAGCAGGTTGATATAGCTTGTCATGTCGCTGACAGGATACTTGTTCAGGTTTCCTTCTTCATCATAAAGAGTTCCTAACGGAATTTCATTAAGAGTCTTGTTCAAACGGGAGTTTCTGTTTTCCCTGTTCTTATAAGTCAATGTTGACTGGAAACCGACAGAAAGCATCTTGTTGATGTTGTATGTCGTACCGCCACGGAATGTCAGAAGGTCTACCTGGTCGTTCTTGTAGATACCTTTTTCCTGCATGTAACCCAGACTCATGTAGCTCTGCTGCTTCTCGCTACCGCCACGTATAGAGACGTTGTAGTTCTGCTGTACACCAGTATTCAGTATTTCGTCTTTCCAGTTAATCCACTGGTTGTTGTTATAAGCGTCCAATGCTCCGTTGGAAAGTCCATGAGCGTTGAACAGCTCGCTTATGTCAGCTGGTTGAGTATCATATCTGGCAACATAGCTTTCAGTCAGGAAGTCAATCCATTCCTGGCCTGTATATGTATCCGGGTATGCCGGGAATGCGTTGATACCGATATATGCATCAAAGTCAACCTGCACTTTTCCTTTAGTACCCTGTTTTGTTGTAACGATGATTACACCGTTGGCACCTGCAGAACCGTAGATGGCAGTTGAAGACGCGTCTTTCAATACCTCGATGCTCTCGATGTCGTTAGGGTTAATGTTGTCAATGCTTCCGCCGGAAATACCGTCAATGACATAAAGAGGAGAGCAGTCAGCCTGCAAAGAACGGTTACCACGCAGAAGAATTGTAGGCGATGTACCTGCCTGACCAGATTCACGCACGATGTCAAGACCGGAAATCTTACCTGCAAGACCTTCCATTGCATTGATGGTTGGAGACTCCTTGATGTCATCTGACTTTACTGATGATATGGCACCTGTGAGGTCTCTTCTTTTTACTGTACCGTATCCGACAACAACCACTTCGTCCATGATGTTGTCGTCAGGATCCATGGTAATCTTTAAGTTTCTTCCGTTTCCAATGTTCACTGTCTTTTCTGCATATCCTACATAAGAGACAATGATTTCTTTGCCTTTTTCGGTAAGGGTAAACGTGAAGTTTCCGTCAAAGTCGGTAACTGTAGCGATTTTAGTACCTACCACTTTGACTGTAACACCGATCATAGGCTCTCCGTTCTCGTCAACTACTTGTCCGTTAACTTTTGTAGCCTGATTGACGTTCTGGGGCAACAATCCGGTTTCTGCATACGTACTTGTCGGGTATGCACAGAAAACGATGCCCTGAAGCGCTAATGCAAGGGTAATAATTTTCTTTTTGTTCATATTCGTTAATTTAAGGTTTTATTAAGGAATGTATTAAATGTTCTTTGTAAATTTCATTGCATTTCTGTATCCGTCTTTATCGGTAACCCATACGATATAGATACCTTTAGATAGGTGGCTTACATTAACCGTATTTGTTCCTTTGACAAGATTGTCTACAAGACGGCAGCGTCCAACTTCGTCAAACACATGAACCTTGCAAACGTCTGAATCGCTTGTTACAAGGAGAGTACCGTTGTTGATACTGATATTGAATTTTACAGCGTGCTCTACACGTATTGAAGTGGCATCGCCGAATGTGCCAATGATTTCCTCTCCCATAATGCTTGAAAGATATTTTTCGAGTGCAGTGTAGCCTTCTGCATTGATATAGTTTCCGTCTTCAGCATTGTTAGGGTCAAATCCGTTAGCTGTTTCCCATTCATCAGGCATACCATCGCCGTCTGTATCCCAACCTTCAGGTCTTGTCTGGCTTTCTTCTGCTACAGGACATGTAGAGAAATCTGTAGAGCCTTTCACCATTTCTGCATCAGTCTGGTCATCAATAATGCCATAAGTGCCACTACCCCAACTGCCTCCGAATGTTGCTGTTCCGTCTTTACATTCACGAATTATACGTCTTTCAATAGAATCGCGTACAATACAGCCTACCTTATCCAAAACTGTCTGATAAGCATCTTCCGCTGTTTCAAGCTTGTCTTTCATCGTGTATGCTTCCCAGTCAAACGAATAGCCAGGATAGAATTTTGAAGGAACGATAAATTCGTCAACGAATGTAACAGAAGAAGTACTTCCGTCTACAGCAACTCCAAGTGAATTATCTGCCGTGATGTCAGCATGATTGTCCATGTAGTTACCGCTTACATACCATTCTGAAGCTGTAGAACTTGTGCCAGCCGTTGGTTTCATGAATAAAGGATTGTTGCCGACACCTTTTGTGGTAGCAGGACCATAGCGGTAATAGTTATTGACAAAGTTTACCTGATGGCCTTTATACCTTCCTGTTTGATTGTTTTCCCCTCCATAGCAGGCATTCTGTTTTCCCCAGTTGAAATTAACGTTGTTTACATATTCATTATAGACAATAAAGTCGTCATCTCTTGCTCCTTGGAAACGTGGACTGCGCGAGTTGTTATGAGCCAACATGTTATGATGGAAAGTAGACTGCGAACCGCCCCATTGACAAGCAAAACTTCTTGCACCGCCTTTGTGATGACCTGCATCGTAAAGACCTTCATGCAGTAGGCAATATGAGAATGTTGTGAAGTGAGAACATTGGTTGTTTACAATTTCTTCGGCAGACCAGCCGAATGTACAGTGGTCAAATATTACGTTCTCTGTATTTTCCGCGCATAATGCCTGGTCTACAGTTTCTGCATCTTTAATAAGATCGGTACCGTCCCAAGCGTGTGAACCTGTACGGAAACGCATATTTCTTACAATAATGTTCTTTGCTCCGTTTATGCTGAACATTCTTGGATAAAGTGTAATTCCTTCTCCTGGTGCCGTCTGTCCTGCAATTGTTAGACCTGCAGTACGAGTAACACGAAGAGCGTCTTTAAGGATTATCCACCCGGAAACATCAAAAACTACTGTTATCGGCTCATCGGGATATTGTGCCAATGCCCAACGTAGCGAGCCTTCAACAGGATTGTCGACATCGTCTTCAAGGTTTGTTACTGTTACAACCTTGCCGCCTCGACCTCCAGTAGTGTATTTTCCAAATCCTTCAGCATTTGGGAACGCAGTAATGTTCTGCGTAGCTGTAGGATAGTCATAGCTGGAACTCTGTGCATACGCTGTAGTAGCAGTTATACAACAGATAAATAGATTCAGTAAAATTACGTATAATCTCATAAGTTTGTTATTTAATCGATATTTATTAAGCAATATGTTATTCATTCTTTTGGGTAATTGATTTTAAGATTCTGATGAAAATCGGTTAAATATTCTTTGTGTTCCATCCAGGCTAATGCATGGCAAATAATAATTAGTACCAATTTTATCACTTAGCTGCGATATTAGGGATTATTATATAAGGTATTAGATATAAGAGTGAATATGTTTTGCTTAACACGATGAAAGACAGCCTACACCTATTTATATATATTATCTCAATGATGATTTATGCATAAATATGCAGAAATTCATACCCCTTCTAAAACAAAAATTTCTCGTTAACGCGCTGAGAAGGGCGGTTTTTTGAAATAAAAATGTCGTGGACGCAAATAACGCCTAAAAACGTGTGCAAAATTAAAATGCTTACACTCTGCTACTTACAGTCATTTCTGCTTGTTGTGTGCATGAAATAATCGTATAAAACAGGCGAAAACATGATGAAATCGTGCCGTTTTCGATGCAAAAACGACGCATTTACGACTAACAAATAGGCCATTTGTCACTAATAACTAAGGCACTTTTTGCCAATAACCTATGCTATTATCTGAAATAACCCCATAAGTTATCAAAAACAACCCTATTTTCATGCTCTTGTTTTCTATTTTGCGATTTTCTTTTGTCATGATTTTAGAAAAATTAAAATGTATATTTATACAGAAACATGTATATTTATTCATTTAACATCGTATTTTAGTAATATTTCGGTTATGCCTAGTCGTCATAATAAAGTTTATACCCATTGGATGAATTATAATGAATATACTTAATCTTCCCAATAGATAATGAATGATTTAAAGTGTAATTATGACATTATTTTTTGCAGAAAAAGTGTGTGTACTCACTATTTAGAGCCATCTTGCACCATGTTTTTTGATAAAAGACC
>JAUNIZ010000275.1 GCA_030523165.1 Prevotellaceae bacterium | reverse complement strand
GCAATATACAAAGAACGCTTTGGTTACGAGTGCAAAGTTATATCTATTTTTTGAAAAACAACATATTCTGCTCTGATTTTATAAAATCTTAAGTTTTTCTCTCCATTCGAATATTCAAAAAAACAATAGGGTTAATATCGTTGTAAAAAAATCAACAATATTACAATGCCCGCTTTGTTCTCTTCGTAACCACATACTTTTAAATACGATACTAAATGCCGCCGAAATGTTAAAATCGCATTTTGCTGACAAGAAAGACGGCAAAACATTGTCCGTATTTCAAGAAAAATACTTAAATTTGTATCGGCTCTTTAGTCTGTATGCCTATTTGAGTATTTCTCAATACCGACAAACAGACAGCCAACGCCGAGCTGAAAGCTGAGAAGTCCAAACAACTTTCTTGGTTATAAGCGGGCAATGGGTGGGAAGAGAGTCAAGACATATAAAAGGCGTTTATCTGACGCTGTGTTTAAGACGAACTGAAATCTTGCAACCTCTCAGTATCTAAGTCTTGAATATGGTCAACGGTAGATGTCCCGGGTGTGATTATATCAATCTCGTGGAGACCTTGTAAGCTTAGATTGTACCTTGTTGGGCGCAATCATAAGTTTTATATAGGCTCTTCACGGAGTGATTTTCATATCGGCGTGGGCTCTGACGTTGTCTGTTCGACTTAGATAGGCAATGCAAGAGCCTCAGTTCGTGGAATGGACAACAGGACGATTCCACGCTTGAACCAGCAATGATTTTGTAAAAAACTGATTATCAAGCTATCAATACAAACATATTTGATGTTTGTTCCCTATATGTTCCCAAGATTAAACATTAACGAAAGGCTCTCCTTAGGTGTCTTTGAAGGTGGTTGTGATATAATAGAGGTGCTTTGAGAGAAATTTACCTTAACCATATTCGCATTGAATGAAGGTTAAGGGCAAATAGAAATCACAAGTCGTGTTGTGCGACATGTCATATGTGGAATGTCGTTTCAGCTTAGGTTGAAAATGTTGGAATAACTACGTGAGTTCGGGATAAGAATGTCAATGTGTTTATCCCGAATTATATTATCCAGATATCATGATATACGGTTTGTGCCAATAATATGTATGATTTCTTCATTTATTTCTCCAAGTGATATGGAAATAAAAATACCATGAATAATTGATTTACTAATGCCTATATTAAATAATAGTATATAGAAATATTTGATTATCAGATACATGCAGTTAATACGGTAGAAAAGTGAATGGGGATATGCTTATGGGCTTAAAGAAAATGATGATTTAACGGATTTAACTTATTTATACGCAAGACTCGTGAAGATGTGATACGTGAACTTCAGGAACTTCACAATATGGAATCCTAATGTATTGTCTGGAGCCTGCGCTTGAACGTATAGACGAGCATCTGTGTGTAGGTGCGGTTGTTACCCATTGGTTCTGCAACGATAGGAGTAACTGTAACCAATTCCCATCCTTCCCTTCCATATCTGTTCAAAGTCTCAGCATCTTTGTGTGACTTGAACTCGACTTCTCCTTGTCGGGCGTTCTGATGGGTATTGTGGACATAGATAGTCTTGTACTCCCACATTTCTACAGGAGTAGCGGAATATATGGTGTCGTTGGTTGCCTTGTTGCCTGAATGGGCATAAGAATTGAGGATGAATAACGACAGGAGGGTTAGGAAAAATAGTTTTCTCATAGGATGGTTCATTTGAATGTTAATACTATAGTTGAGCATCTCTACAATCAGAACAGGCTGTTTTTGTCACCATGTGACTTGCGCCAAGTATCATAAGCAGAGTATGAGGAGTCGTCCCAAAAAGAGGTGTTGCGTCTCTTGGAACAGTTCTTCTTTTTGTTGTCATCTTCGGCAAATGCCCTGGAGATGGCATAGCCTACAAATAGAAAAATCAGTGCTTCCATATTAATATTTTTAATTTGTAATTCTTATGCAAAGATACTGATTTTTAGCGAGATATGTAGGAGCTTTATCCTAAATATAATAGGGCTTTCCCTATATTTTATGTAGTATGCTATTTATATATTTATGACCCAATAAGGGAGGTGAAAGCATGTCTTCCCTTTCGTGAAAAAAAGAAGAAAACAGCAGCCAACTCGTCCATGTTAGTCCACGTAATATCAGCTTTGACCTATTATGCGAAATTGTCTGTACCTTTGCAGCAAAAAATTTAATAATAAAAATCTTATCGTTAATATGAAGAAATTAAGTATTTTCGCTCTAATCTGCGGAGCTGTCTTATTGAGTTCATGCGGAGCTTTCAAAAGCTATGTCGCAAGTTATTCGGTTGGTCTTAGTGCAGTTGAGAGTCCAGCGGACGCAAAACAGCAGTTTGGTGAAACCAAGGTTGTTAATTTCAATGAAGAAGGTGTCGACAAATATCGTTATGAGGACGATTATATTGACATCGTTTGGTATGTAAGCAGCAAGCAGTTCAACTTTACGTTAAAGAACAAATCTGGTCATTCACTTAAAATCAACTGGGATGATGTAAGTTACGTTGATACTAAAGGTCAGGTTGGTCGTGTCATGCACTCAGGTGTTAAATATACTGACAGAAACAATTCACAGCCTGCTACAACAATACCTAAAGGCGCAAGCATCTCAGATATTCTGCTACCAACAGAGAATGTATATTATGTCTCAGGACAATATGGCGGATGGAGAGAAAACTACCTGATACCTTGTGTCTATCAGACTCCAGAAGCCTTTAATGCAGGGGCTTCATCATACGTAGGCAAGTCAATGACCGTGATGATGCCTATCATGATAGAAAATGTTCAGAATGACTATACATTCACATTCAATATTGACAAGCTCTTGAATACAGCAACAAAGTGATAAAAATGTGGCTGCCTATACATCAGTTGTGTAGACAGCCATTTTCTTATTTAGGGAGTATCGTTATTCCGAGCTTAACATGTGTTCGGTGTAAGAATGTTGATCCAAAAGTTGTAGTGGTGAAGTTCTCTTCGTGGACAACACACCTCTTGTCACGAGAATGAAGAAGAACATAAAGAACTCACTGATGAACTTCTATGATGCAGGAAGCGTTCATTGATCGAGATTGTGAACGACGAGCTGAATAATGTCTGTCAGATTGAGCACACAAGACACCGTTCCGTGGACAATTTTGTAACAAACCTCGTTTCAGAACTAATCGCCTATAACCTGCTTCCCAAAAAGCTATCTATAAACATTGAAATCATTGATAAAAGTCAGATGATTGCATAGTTCTTATATTGAACTCGTGCTCAATTAGTTCATACGCTGTGTGTTCAGGAAACCACTTGTCCAACAAGCAATCGACTTTCGATTGGATTTCGGGCGTGATGTACTTCGTCATCTTCTGTATCATCACGGCTACTGACACTATTTCATCCAACCACCCTATGATTGGCAAGCGTTTAGCGTCAAGTATATCTATTGGAAAGACAAGATAAGCAAGGCTAGCAAAGATCGCCAGTTTGTCTTGCCGTGGAGTTTCCGCACTACGCATTACATACCAAAGCAATAACACAGGACGAGTTGCAGCGCGTCCACACTTACGGCTCCAATTGCAGATGCCGTTCCATAAAGCATTGTAGTCTAATTTTAATATGCTCA
>JAUNIZ010000274.1 GCA_030523165.1 Prevotellaceae bacterium | reverse complement strand
GAATCTGATTTATAATGAATTGAGAGTACGTGGTTTCAATGTAGACGTGGGGATTGTTCCTGTCATCACAAAAAACGAAGAAGGCAAACAACAGCGTTCAGTCCTTGAAGTAGATTTTATATGCAATCTGGGAAGTAAACGTTATTATATACAGTCGGCTTTCCGTATGGAATCGGATGAAAAAATCAAACAGGAACGTGCTTCCCTTCTAAAAGTCGATGACTCTTTCAAGAAAATAATCATAATCGGTGAGGAAAGCCCCGTTATCAGAGATGAAAATGGCATAACAACCATAAGCATTTATGATTTCTTGTTGAAAGACAATTCTTTGGATTTATAAGTTTAAATTAGCCAGATTCCTTTTTTTTGAATCTGGCTAATTTGTTTTTTATGTACGATATAAAACTGTAGATAATTGAATTGTGTTATTCTAATTTATGTCTTAACCACGTCATAGGTTTAACGTCTCCTTTATTTTTCGTGTCAGCATGTGATATTTGTGTAGTGTCGGTTTCTGTTGAAAATCGCCGTTTTTCTCATACATTGCCGATTTGGCATTGAAGTATTCGTCGAGCCAGTCTTTTGTTTCGAGCAGCTGACTTAAGGTAAGTTCCTCCTTCGACTTCAGTTTTTTTCAATGGCTCTTTTGAATATGCCATGAGACAAGTGTAACATGTTTTCCATCTCTCTGCGATGTCCTTGAAATACATCGTCAAGCAGGCTCAGTACTGCGACTGTGATTTCCTGCGAATTTAATAGATTTTTGTTCATATTAATAATTATTAGGTCCCCATGAGGACAGAAATTTTTTTGTGCTATTTAATAGTATTATCTTTGCACTATCCCCATATTAGGTTTACCTATATGTAAGGATTCAAAAAAGAGGACTCTCTGATATGTATTTTGTAACCGTTATTACACTATGAAACCAACGGTCAACGAAGAATTTAGAAATCATAAACTTAGAAATCATGAACCGAAAGACATCGTGCAAAGCGGAAGATAATTATGAACCAACGGTCATCGTGCAAAGCGGAAGATAATTATAAATTATGAATTATGAATTAACAACCAAGCTCCATGGAAATCAATCTTTTTGAAGGGTACACGTCAGTAGTACCCGTCTCTGCCACTATCGAGACGGTGGTGGAGACAATCAGAACTGACGACCGCCTTAAGTGTCTTACGGAGAGCTTCAGAAGCTCTTCAGACAAGTCTGTCAAGGCTTCCACTCCAGTCTTTGCCGTAGCATGTCTGTTCAGTGGCGGCAAACAACAGAAAAACGTGACTTCTCTTACCGGCATGTCGATGGTTGACTGCGACCATGTGACTGAAGGACTGTTGCAGGAGATTGTTACGAAAGCACGCGATGACCCTCACACGCTGATGGTCTATAGGACTATCTCTGGCAACGGATGCCGCATAATCTTCAGATATGAAAGGGATGTCGGCAAGGAACTGAAGATGCAGATTAAGTTCTATGAGCAAGCTTTCGCTGCCGGAAACGACTACTACCAGCGTATTCTCTCTTTCCAGCCCGACCTTCAGTGCAAGAACGTTACGCGTCTGTCGGGAATGGCATACGACCCTGACGTGTATTACAATCCCAACGCCGAAGAGTTTCCCCTGTCATGGATAGAAAGGCAGTCAAGGAAGATTGTCGAAAGGAAAAAGAAAGCCAAGATGATAGAGGGCATACAGACCATGTTCGACACCGTACTGGCTGCTGAACTTAAGGAGGAAGGTGCAGTATATGAACCCGGCAGGCACAACGACTATATAATGCGGTTGGGCTACAAGCTGAACCAGTTTGGCATACGCTTCAAGGATGCCCTGGAATGGACTGCAGACCATTTCCCCGACTATACCGACACCGAACAGACGTTTCGTTCATGCTACAGGAATACAGAGGAGTTCGGCATACGCAGCCCGACGCGGAAAAAAGGCTACAGGCACAGCCGTAAGGATTCCGACGGAAAGGCAGACTATGCCGGAGTAGGGGAGATAGAGGCGTTTCTTGCGGAGCGTGTAGAGCTGAGATACAACATGATCAACGCACGTCTGGAATACAGGCTTATAGAGAATCCTGACGAGCCGGCAACGGTGGCTGAAGGCAAAGGCGACTTCATGAGGATTACCGACCGTATAGCCAACACTCTGTGGATGGAGATGGCACGTACACGCAGAGTGACATACCAGGATATGGTGCGAGTGATGGATTCGTCGTTTGTCAAGCCCTACCATCCTTTTAGGTTCTATCTCGACTCCTTGCCCGATTGGAAAAAGGGCGACAGAGACTATCTGCATGAGCTGTCGGACAGCGTTAAGGTGAAGGGTGGCAAACGTATGCAGTCGCTCTTTCACAAGTATCTCACGAAATGGCTTGTGGGAATGCTTGCCGCATGGATTGACGACAACGTGGTAAACAACGTTATTCTTGTACTCATAGGCGAGCAGGGAGCCTACAAGACAACGTGGTTCAACAATCTGTTGCCGCCGGAGCTGCGTCAGTATTTCTACACCAAGACCAACGCCTACCGAATGGGGCGCGACGACTTGCTTACCCTTGCCAACTACGGACTGGTATGCTGTGAGGAGCTTGACACCATGCGACCCGCAGAACTTAACCAGTTGAAGGCTGCCGTTACGATGAGGAGCATAGACGAGCGTGCTGCATACGCCCGTTACCATGAGCATAGACCGCATATTGCCTCGTTCTGCGGAACGGGTAATAATGTGCAGTTTCTGTCAGATCCTACTGGCAACAGGCGATGGCTGCCCTTTGAGGTAGACAGGATAAAGTCGCCTCACGAATACCGTATTGACTACACCGGGCTTTACAGTCAGGCGTACAGTCTGCTGCGCACCGGCTTCAGGTACTGGTTCACTATGGACGACATAGCCCGTCTGGCTAAGCACAACCGTAATTTCGAGACTCCCCGT
This sequence comes from Prevotellaceae bacterium, assembly GCA_030523165.1. Taxonomy (GTDB): domain Bacteria; phylum Bacteroidota; class Bacteroidia; order Bacteroidales; family Bacteroidaceae; genus Prevotella. The sequence goes on along the minus strand of JAUNIZ010000274.1, from coordinate 705 downwards.
CTTGAACACGAACTTGTCATGCTTAATTTCAGGAAGCCTACAGCAACGGAGCATGGGCAGTATATGCCAAGTGCAGCCATACTCCAATACATCAGCGCTAACATATCCCAGAAGCTAAGTGCCGTCTGGGTAGGGCGTGCCATGAATGAACTTGGCTTCGAGAGCATCATGACTCACGGCGTTCGTGGTTACCTTGTCATACCCCGTACAAACGAAGAGATACGTGAATACCAGAAGCGTCTTGCTCTTGGTGAAACTGATGACGACAGCGATGTTTCCGATGATTCAGACACCGGCGACGATCCTCAGGACAATCAGCAGAATCTGCCTTTTGAAGACAATGATGGTGACGACAGCGACCCTGTGGGTGGAGTAAAGGAGTAAAATAGCCGTTTTTTGAAAAAATCTCTACGGAGGGGGGCGCGCACGCACGTGTACGCGTGCCCCCCTCCGTGAAAAACTTTCCTAAAAATACTGTTTTTACTCCTTTACTCCACCCAAAAGAAACAGAGAAATATAGCTGGTTATTTATAATTCGCTGATATTCAATGTTTTAACGTATTATCTTCTTTCTTGAATCAAAAAGAGTAAATCCTGAAAATACTGTTCTTTGACATGTTGAACAACCGCCGGCATACGGGTAAATATGCCGTTTCCCCTCTCAAAACGTGCCGTTTCGCATGTCAAAGTGGGTTAGTTAGGCAT
>JAUNIZ010000273.1 GCA_030523165.1 Prevotellaceae bacterium | reverse complement strand
ATTGCAATGACAATGGTTCTTTAACGCTAATTATTGGCTCTTTAAAAGTAAGGACTATACCTATCAAAAGAATTATATATCTAACGACAACAATAAAGCTATCTTTTCCATGCAGGAAAAGATAGCTTTACGCATAAGAAAAGATAGTTTTCCAACGGCTAACTATCTGTTTCATCATATTTATTGCTGTTACTTAATCTTTGAAGCCAATGCAGCCAACGCTCCTCCTACCAATGGCGCCACGATGAAAACCCATAGCTGAGACAAAGCAGAACCGCCTTCAAAGAGAGCTGGGCCTATAGAACGTGCAGGGTTAACAGATGTTCCCGTAATAGGAATACAAACGATATGTATCAGCACAAGCGTAAGACCTATGATAAGACCAGCAAACTGGCCTGCTCCTTGCTCGCTGTCTGTAGTGCGCAAAACTACAAACACGAAGATGAAAGTAAACACTATCTCAGCGATAAGCGCAGGTATGAGGTTGCCTTCAGAGAAACCGTTTGCTCCCGTTGTTGTAGCAACTGTTGTCACTTCTCCACTGCTTACAATCAGATAGATGATAACAGAGCCTACGATAGCACCGATAACCTGCGATACCATATACCCGATTGCTTCACCGCTTTTCATTCTTCCGCTAAGCCAAACACCAAGCGTTATTGCAGGATTAATATGGCAACCTGAGATAGGACCTATGGCATAAGCCATAGCCACAACAGACAAACCAAATGCAAACGCGATTGTCAACACGGCGGCAACATCTGTTGGTCCACCATTAAACACGGCTGCTCCGCAACCAAGAAGCACCAACACCATAGTGCCAAGTGCCTCAGCTAAATACTTATTATTCATATAATTAATAATTTAAGATTATAACTTCATGCCAAACTTGGTTTTATCATAACAAAAACATTATTATTATAGCATTTGAGTTACACATTGCAAATATAGAAATTTTTATTTTACGAACAAACAATGTAAAGCAAAAATAGACAAAAACATCATAAATCACAACATTTAACGTTGTTAAATTCCAATATATTCATTAATGGCAAAAGCCTTTATGTATCTGTCAAGAGATGACATAAAGGCTTTTATTGAATATATAAAGAAATATTATATATAAATTCTAATAATCTTTGTTATCGACAAACAAAGACATTTTATATTTCCTCGTCAGCAAAAGGTTCAGCGTTTATACACTTCAAGTTGGTCTGAAGCTGCTCTGTGCTGCTTGCTCCAACCAATACCGACGTTACCGAGCGATGATTAAGAATCCACGAAAGCGCCATTTCTGCGAGTTTCTCATTACGTGATTTGGCTATAGAGTCAAGCCTTTTCAGATTGGAAAATAGTTCAGGAGTAAGCATATCTTGCTTCAAGAACTTGCCTTTTGACATGCGGCTATCCTCAGGAATGCCGTTTAAATAACGGTCAGTAAGCAGACCTTGAGCCAGCGGAGAGAACGATATAAAACCAACTCCAGAGCGTTCACATTCGTCAAGTATACCTTCTTCAATCGGCGAACGGTCAATAAGATTAAGTCTGCCTTGATATATAAGCAACGGAACGTCACGCTCTGAAAGATACTTCACAGCCGTCTTGAACGCATCTAATGGCCATCTTGAAATACCGACATACAGAGCCTTGCCTGCTCGAACTATGTCAACAAGAGCCTGAAGCGTTTCTTCCAATGGCGTTTCAGGGTCATAACGATGACTGTAAAACAAGTCTACATAGTCGAGTTTCATGCGTTTAAGACTTTGGTCAAGGCTCGCTACAAGATATTTTCGTGAGCCCCAGTTTCCGTAAGGGCCTCTCCACATGTCATAGCCAGCCTTAGTACTGATGAACAATTCATCGCGATATGGTCTGAAATCATCATTCATAAGCCTGCCTAAAGTTTCCTCTGCACTGCCATAAGGAGGACCGTAGTTATTTGCAAGGTCAAAATGTGTAATGCCGTGGTCAAAGGCATAGCGTGCAATTTTACGGCTTCTGTCATACTCGTCAACGCCTCCAAAATTATGCCAGAAGCCCAGACTTACCTCCGGAAGCAGTATTCCGCTTTTTCCACATCGTCTGTATTTCATGCCTCCGTCATAGCGAAGCTCATCGGCAAAATATCTTTCCATAGTCTTATAATGTTTTGATAATGATAATAAGTAAACTATGCAAAGTTAGGAAAAATGGCGGTAATCAGCAAGGTTATAGCCTCAAATTTTCTCTTTATTGTCAATATCGCAATTATATATATATAACTGACAGTTCCAATAACGAGTAAAAACGAGCCTATATGATTTTGTTTCTATCAATTGGCCAACGCTGCCATGTGTTCTTTCTTTTTGATAAAGTAGTTGAGTATCAGATTCAATCCGATATAAATCACAACATCAACAACAAAGACTATTGTATTAGACAATACGCACAAAAGATAATGATTCAGAAAAATATAAAACACAGCAAGCATCAAAATCATGACAAGCGTCTTATGTTGAGAGCAACCAGCCTTCATGAATTTATGATGTATATGGTTTTTGTCTGCCGTGAAAGGAGATTTATGATGATATATCCTCACCAAAAATACTCTTACTACATCAAACATAGGAACAATAAGCAATGTGAAAGCCATAATAAAACTAAACTTATGGTCAGACATTACTAGCACATTGTCCATGGAATACTTGATACAAAGAAATCCTAATATAAAGCCTATAGTAAGACTTCCAGAGTCACCCATAAATATCTTTCTGTTCTTTTCCACTTCTCCAAAAAGATTGAAATATAGGAATGAAACCAACACACCTATCAATCCCGCTATAAGAATGGAATAAGACCAAACTCCCTGAGTTACAAATATATAAAGGAAACCTATCAATGCTATTATGGCTAAGCTTGCGGCTAATCCGTCAATACCGTCTATAAGATTCATAGCATTATCAATAAAGACAATAGCCAACACCGTCAATGGGAAACCAACAATATATGGTATCTCATAAATTCCCATAAATCCGTATAAGTTATTAATATATAGCCCAGATAAAGGCAATATACATGCGGCAATAATCTGAACAATGAATTTAGTCAAAGGCGTAAGACCAAGAACATCGTCTATTATTCCCATACAATAAATCAGCAGAATACTAATCAGGAAATAAAAGCTCCATAGATTCACGGTTATCAGCTGTTCTGACGAATTCAAGAATGCCAACGCAATGGCAAAAGAAATGAACATACTCGGCATAAATGATATACCGCCAAGCCTCGGCACAGCATTATGATGCACCTTACGCTCATTTGGAATATCATATAGTCTCCGTTTCTTACAGAAATTGAGGATTATCGGTATAAACACCAATCCACAGATTGTACTTATCAGGAAAACTCCAATTATGCAAAAAGTATATATGTTCATTAAATTTCTTTTTCTAGTACGATTACATATATATAAACCATTTAAAGGTTAAAATATTGCAGAGAACACATAAAATATTTCAAATAAAAGAAACATTGACATTTCTTTATTTTTTCATGGTATAAAAATTAAGGAAACAAAAATTATTATTCTGATTTATCTCTTATTGATAGATTCCATTTTGAAATATCTCCTGACTTCGTCACTCAAAAAACATGCATTTTATAACTTGCTGATAAACAA
>JAUNIZ010000272.1 GCA_030523165.1 Prevotellaceae bacterium | reverse complement strand
CCCAAAAACGTTCCCAATTCCCAATGTTTTTCCCAACTGCGATTTTTCATTGCGGTTGGGATTTTTTTCTCATATCTTTGCACACGAAAACAAAACTGCAGCATATTTATTAATGAATGCAGCAGAAAGAAGATTTCTTATTAGACATGATACAGCTAAATCATCACGCACATGGGCAGCTAGGCTGTCGCGGTGCACAGGCAAGAGAGTTAAACAACGGTGCCAATGACACCACAATAATTAACAAAAAACAACTAAAATGATTGGAGTAGGTAATAGTGTGCGCGGTAAGGTGCAGATATGCACCCCTGCGATGTACGACAACGTGATGAACCTGACTAAGGTTAATCGTCTATGCCGCGACCTAGCGGTAGCACTAGAGAGAAAGAACAACGGTGATATTACCGCGGAAGAGTATGAGAGGATAAAGCGAGAGAAGAAATCGCAGCTGCCAATCTTTACGTATCTTGCCGTCTACAAGGACGGCGTCCGTAAAGCAGAGAACGCGATTGCTACGGGACTAAACAACATGGACTACGACCATGTAGACGCTCGTGCCCTATACGAGGAGAAAATCAAGGGCAGAGAAGAAGAGCTGCACATCGTGCATGTTCACATCACACCATCAGGCGAAGGTCTTCGAGTAGTCTTCGAGAACCCTGAGGGCTTGGACATAGCCGAGGGGCAATTCTGGCTTGACAGCAAGCTCGGAATCGGCGGCTATGACGAAAAAGTCAAGGACCTAGCACGCCCTTCATTCGCAGCAGCACCAGACTATACACTATATATAAATAAGGTGGAGCTGTTATGTGAGGATGTAGTATCGCAGCAGATAAGCGCGGAAGAGATGTCAGCTGTCAAGGCACACTTCGCTGAACAGGCAAAGGCAACTGCAGACACTACCACTGCTAAGGCTAATGCAACAGCTGCTGACGGCACAGCAGAGAACATCAGTTACCCTAAGGACTTCCGCCATATACCGTTTGCTACAATTATAGAAAAGTATTGGGAGCTGACAGGCGGACATCCACAGCCAGGCGAGCGCAACGACCGTATGTTCCAGCTTGTCAAGGAGTTGCGCTACTTTACCGACAATAACGCTGAATGGATGTATCAGATAATAGATACCCTCGGCTTGGGCGAAGAGGAAGTCCGCAAGGTAATAGACCAAGGTTTGAAGTATAACAACGGTCACACGACTTACAAGCTTAAGAAAGCCATCAAGTTGGCAGCGGACGAGTGCGGCATAGACCTCGCACAGGTTGCTAAAAATGAACCGATAGACACACCGCCCCCTATGCCTACTAAGCTGCCTCGCGTAGTATCTCTATATACGGAAAAAACGCCAGAAAATGCGAAAGCAGCCGTTGCCAACGCTGCGCTATCGGCATGGTCCAGCTATCTCGACCATGTGCAGTTCGAGTATATAGACAACATACCGCATGAGGCTACGCTGATGTCTATTCTTGTGGCGGACTCTGGCGCTGGAAAGAGCGCTGTGAAGTACGTGCTCGACTACATACTAGCGGATATGAAGGCGCGTGATGAGCGAAGTGAGGCGCGCCTTGCTGAATGGAAACGAGAAAATCGCCGTAGAGGCGCGATGGCCGACAAGTTGCCGAAACCTGAAAACGTTGAGGTGCAGATAATCAACGGAGATATTACCCATGCCGCGTTCGTTGACGCGATGGCCGAGGCTAACGGTAAGTTCCTCTATCTGTATGTTGACGAGATTGAGGCGTTCGATGTGCTTGGCTCGCGGAAAGTTTCGACTATTTTCCGTATAGCGTTCGACACGGGAGATTATGGGCAGACGCGTGTAATGGCGGAGTCCGTGAACGCCAAGGTCAAACTGCGATTTAACAATCATGCGAACACAACTCCCGATAAACTATTGGAGTTTTTCGATGGACATTGCACTGACGGCACTCTGCAGCGTTTCTATATCTCTACCATCGTGACGGACGAAAAGTATCCAGAAATTCCCGTCTACAAGAAATACGATGAGAAGTTTGCGGCAAAAATCAAGCCGCTCGTAGACAACCTGAAGTCTGTGCACCACTGCACTGTAAAGTGCCGACAGATACAGCAGCTGGGCAAGAAAATGTCAGACATGGTCAGAGAAATTGCTCAAGAAAATGACGACAAGACTTACTTTGAATTGTCTCATAGAGCCGTAGTCATAGCGTGGCTGAAAGCTTACGTTATATACATCATGAATGGGTGCGTTTGGGAGAAGGCTATCGAAGACTTCTGCATCTGGTCTCTTCAGTATGACCTTTGGTGCAAGCTTGAGTATTTTGGCGACATACTCGACAAGGCAAACGCTGCCCCTAAGCGCGCGAAGCGCAAGAAACCAGGCGTTGTCGGTTTCCTCGCCCAAATGCCTCAGGAGTTCACTCTGCTTGAATATATCAAGGCGAGAAACATGACTGACGCGTCCGCAGAGCAGTTGCGCCAGCTGAGAAACAACATCGCCAAGTGGAAATGCGAAGGCAAAATCGAGGAGATAGCGCCTGAGAGATATAAAAAACTGAAATAAAATTTAGCATTTCATCTTTATATATTTTTTAGCTATTATTAGTATTATTTAACGTATGGGCGTCGTGAGACGCTCCTACGTTCGCAGTGAAATCATTTCATGTTTTTGCTTTTTACCATTTTTAACGTGGGTCGTCGTGAGACGCTCCACGTCTTTTGCGTTGTCTATCGTTCTGATTATTCCTTCTATTCCGATATTCCGATTATGACGATTAGCCTATATACGTGCGCAGCCCTAATTATGAACCAACGGGTCATCGAAGATAATTATAAATTATAAATTAATGAGTCGCTTTGTACCAGTTTGTTTGTGTTTTAGCACTAACCACGCTGCTGTTAGTCGTTGGGTCAGAGACGGTTATGCCAGAAAAGGCGTTGATTTGCTTTTGTCCGTTACCGTCATAATTATTATAGTAGTATGTTTCTGTAGCCGCTTTGTATGGCACAAGTTTTTCTAATTGCTCGTCAAACTGTGCCCTAAGTGTTTCGTCTGTACAAAGAGAATCTATATAATTGCCGAAATCATAAAACACAGGCGAATTGAAACCGTCAAGAACTTGAATATCAGCCGTTGACGATAGACCAGAAGGATAGAGGCTGTTTATCTCTTTCATTAATGTAACGGTATTTTCTACTTCGCTGCAGTCTGTTACTCCGATTGTTCCGCAAGGGGTAGAGTAGGTGGAATAGTATGAGTAAAAGTTGTTCACAATGTTTTCATAATCATTATAAAGAAGATTTATTCCAATTTTGTTATATGGCATTCCTTCACCCATAATTTCACTTGTAGAAGCAATAAAGTATTCAGTTACATCTTTAAGGTCGTATACCGTTTCAATATTTGACATATAGCATGCATCATATACAATATACTTCATTTTGATTCCGACAGCAGATATGCCTTCAGCAAGTGTTTGAATATCTATCATATAATCTTTATCATTACTACTACCGAAATATCTTGTAATCGGTTTGTCGCTATTTTCATGCTTGTCTTTTATATTTTTGATTGATGCGCTTCTTGTATACACATTAGTTCCTATTGGCACCCATCCCATACCATGACTACCTATAAGCATAGAATAATTATGTGCAGGAGCAACTTCAATAAAATCGTTAAGAATAG
>JAUNIZ010000271.1 GCA_030523165.1 Prevotellaceae bacterium | reverse complement strand
TCTTATAGACACCATCCAGCAGGTTCAGCACATGTGCTGTCAATTCCTGCGCAATCTCTGTTCTTGTTTTCATTTTTTATTATTAAATGTTAAAAGTGTCCCCGTACAGGACACTTCTTGGTTTGTTGTCACTAAAAGTCTAACTTTGTATAAGTAAAGCTGCATCTCGGCATAGCATTCAAACAAGCTTGATGGCTCTGCTCTCGATTTGCATTAACTTTGTAGAAGTTAAGCTGCATCTCGGCAAAACATCCCTGAAAGGGGTGAATCTCCTTAACCGATGGTAAGCGTAGCGTAACCTTCGGAACTATGGACTCTACCCACAATACCGTCCCCGAAGGGTGGCGAAACTCTATAACCGACTGGTCGAAGACCTGCGGTATTGAATGAAGTAAATACGAATTAACTCAGGCCTTCAAAGATGGCCATAAGCGTAGCTTTCTATAACCGCTGGTCGAAGACCTGCGGAATTAAGATAGCTCTTCCGCTTTCCGTCCCCGAAGGTGCACAAAAGTGAATTATAAATGATGAAGCAATTTGCATTAGCACTGCATAAGATAAAAATACAGTTTTAATTAACACCATAATAATAAAAATAATGATAATACTAAATCATTTCACGGGCTACACATCCGTAGTCCCAGTGTCCACGACCTTAGATGCCGTGACAAACACTATCATGAAAGACAGTCGTCTTAAGTATCTTACGGAACAGTACCGTGAGTCAGGAAACAAAGACACCAAGGCGTCTACGCCGGTCTTCTCCGTTGCCTGTATTTTTGAAGGAGGCAAGCAGCTGAAACATGTCACTGCTCTCACTGGCATGTCACTCGTTGACTGCGATCATGTGTCACCAGAACGTCTTGCCGACATCATCGCAAAGGCTCGTGCCGACCCGCATACCCTGCTGGCATATACCACTATTTCCGGTTCCGGTCTGCGCATCATCTTCCGATATGAAATAGACACAGGCATGGACTTGAAGAAGCAGTTGGAATTCTATACGCAAGCCTTTGCCTACGGCAACGATTATTACGCCAATCTGCTTGATGTCCCCACCGATGAACAATGCAAGAATGTCACTCGACTGTCGGGCATGGCTTATGACCCTGATGCCTGGTACAATCCCGACGCACAACCTTTCGGCTCTTCCGAGATTGCCTCACACTGGAAACGGCGGACGGCAGACAGGAAGAAGGACAAGCGACTGCGAAACGTGCAAAGCCTTTACGACAAGACACTGGCTGCGGAACTTGAAGAAGAAGGCGCCGTATACACCGCCGGCAGGCACAACGACTACATCATGAGGCTCTGCTATAAATTCAACCAGTTCGGTGTACAGTTCAACATTGCGTCAGAATGGCTAAAGCAACATTTCCCCGACTATGAGCAAGCAGATACAACACTGCGGTCATGCTACAGGAAAGATGAAGAGTTCGGAGTACGGAATCCAGCCATAAGGAAGTACTGCAACAAAGGCGAGCCAGACAATGCGCACATCAGCGAAACACTTTCATTGCTCAATGAGTATGTTGAATTCAAGTACAATATCATTACCGCACGTACTGAGTACAGGATAAAGAGGGAGATAGAAGGCATTGATCCAGAAGAGTACAAGACCTTAAATCCCATTACCGACCGTATAGCGAACACGCTGTGGATAGAGCTTAACAAGACGAAGAAAGTCAGGTACCAGGACCTGTTCCATATCATTGACTCTGTTGTCGCAAAGCCATACAATCCGTTCAAGCTATATCTGGAGTCGCTGCCTCCATGGAAAAAAGGCGATAAAGACTATTTGCTTGAACTGTCCCGAACCGTCACCATAAAGGGCGGCAGCAAGGAACAGGATTTCTTTCATGAGTATCTTGTAAAATGGTTTGTTGCAATGATTGCTGGGTGGATTGACAACAATGTTGTCAACCATGAGATACTTGTCCTTATCGGCGAACAGGGAATATACAAGACCTCATGGTTCAACTTCCTGCTTCCGCCCGAATTGAAACGGTATTTCAATATCAAGACAAACTCTAACCGAATGTCGAAGGACGACATGCTCGTGCTGGCGTCATACGGACTGGTGTGCTATGAGGAGCTGGACACCATGAAACCATCGGAACTGAACCAGTTGAAAGCTGCCGTCACCACGCTGAACATCAACGAGAGGGCGGCATACGACCATTTCCATGAGCAACGGCCCCACGTGGCATCGTTCTGCGGCACAGGCAACAATGTGCAGTTCCTTTCCGACCCTACGGGAAACCGACGGTGGCTGCCGTTTGAAGTCGAGAGCATCATGTCGCCTTACGACAATCCTCTTGACTATACCGGCATCTACAGCCAGGCGTATTCCTTGTTGAAAGGCGGATTCGAGTATTGCTTGACCAAGAAAGAGACCGCCCGTCTGGCAAAGCACAACAGCAAGTATGAGACTCCACGACTTGAATACGAACTGGTAACGCTTTACTACAGGAAACCCGTACCGCCGGAACATGGGCAGTTCATGCCTACTGCCGCCATACTGCAGGCGATCAGTGCAAACATATCCCAGAAGCTAAGCGCTGTCTGGCTAGGAAGAGCCTTGAATGAACTCTGCTTTGAAAAGACAAAGCATAACAACGTCAAGGGTTACATCGTTGTGCCCAGAACTTCCGAGGAAATACGTGAATACCAGAAAAGACTGGCTATAGAGGAACAAGACCCAGAAAACGATTGATTATAAGCATCTTTATGAATAATTTCAATAAACTTTTCACAAACTCAGGTACGGTAAGTACGGTAAAAACACGAAAAACGGCTCTCGCGGAGGGCGGCGCGCGGACACGTATACGCGCGCCGGCCGCCGCGAGACTCAAAACGGGGCTGGGGGGGTGGGCGGGGCGCGTACACTTTCCCGGGCGCCGCCCTCCGCGAGACTCAAAAATCACAATTTTACTGTACTTACTGTACCGAAATAGTTACTATATAGTTCACTAATTTGCTCTTTGACTTATTGCTACAAAATGCCATGCGCCTACTATTCGCTTCACGCACTTTTTCTCGCCATGACAATGTACAAGCGAGCTTGCATTGTTCATCTGGCTTAACGAAAAAGTTCACTATTCACTAATCACTATTCACTGATTTGCGTCTCCTAACTGCCGTGTTTATGCCTCGTAACTGCGGCAGTTAGCACACGCAAACGACGCAGTTTTAAGTTCTAAACTAACTCACTAAGATATTTTTCTATATACGGTTTTAATTTAGGAATATCGTTCTCTATCGTATTCCATAATTGTTGGGGCTTAATCTTGTAATATCCATGCACCAAAACATGCCTCATGCCTTCTATGATATCCCATTCAACTTCAGAGTGATTCTCACGGAACTCTTTAGTCAGCATGTATACAGCCTCACCAATAATCTCTACCTGTTTTACAAAACCATAAAATATAATCGGATCTTTCTCTATTTCTTCGAGAGAGAATCTGTCTTTATTATTCTGTATTATGACTATTGCTTCTAAGATATGCTCCAGTCTACCTTTATCCTTAATTTTCTCTCTCATATATTAGAATTTTGTCTTTGTCAAAACTGCTTTTTGCAAATGGAAGAAGGCAATCATCCTCAACAACAACAACACGACGATTTAGAATTTTACCCAATGTCGTTATTATACGAGAAATCACAA
>JAUNIZ010000270.1 GCA_030523165.1 Prevotellaceae bacterium | reverse complement strand
AGTAGGTGCTGGTACTGGTGCCTTGATTGGCAAGAAGATGGATAAGGTTAAGGCAGAAGCTGAGCAGCAGCTCGAGAATGCAACTGTCGAGGAAGTGACAGACGCTAATGGCCTTAAGGCTGTAAAGATTACTTTCAGTTCTGGTATTCTTTTCGCGCTCAACAAGTCTGACCTTAACGCAACATCAAAGACAGAGTTGGCTAACTTTTCTAACGTGTTGAAGAACAACAGCACTTGTTCTGTTGAAATACAGGGTTATACAGACAGCACAGGCAATGACGGAATCAACATTCCTTTGAGCCAGTCACGTGCAGACGCTGTTACAAACTATCTTAAGTCTTGTGGTGTTAGCGCAGACCAGATTACAAAGAGTGTTGGTTACGGTTCTTCTAACCCAGTAGCTAGCAACGACACAAAAGACGGTCAGGCACAGAACCGCCGTGTAGAGGTTTATCTCTATGCAAGTGAAGAAATGATTGAAGCCGCTAACAACGGAACATTACAGTAAATAATTGAGTTGACGGGTTATTGCGATAGCCCGTCAACTGTTAAGCAACAAAACAACTAAAAACAATATGGTTGGTTTTAAGATTGTACGTCGTGTTATACGTTGGATGGTGGTAGCGTTTTTCGGCTCCACCATTCTTGCTGTTGTATTGTTACGTTTTATACCGGTCTATTTCACACCGTTAATGTTTATAAGGTGTGCGGAACAGATAAAAGACGGCGAGACAATAAAGCTGCATCATCATTGGGTATCGCTTGACAAGATATCACGCCACATGCCTGTAGCGGTAATGGCAAGCGAAGACCAGCGCTTTCTCCTTCATCATGGCTTCGACTATGACGCAATAGAGAAAGCCGCTATCCATAACATGAAGAGCGAAAAGAAGCGCGGTGCAAGCACAATATCGCAGCAGACGGCGAAAAACGTATTCCTTTGGCCTGGGCGCTCATGGGTAAGAAAAGGTTTTGAGGTGTATTTCACGGCATTGATAGAACTTATGTGGAGCAAACAGCGCATAATGGAAGTCTACCTTAACTCCATAGAAATGGGGCCAGGCATATATGGCGTTGAGGCTGTTGCAAGGGATAACTTCGGGAAAAACGCATCAGAACTGTTCCGAAACGAATGTGCGTTGATAGCAGCCACATTGCCTAATCCGTTGAAATTCAGTTCAAAGACACCTTCTGCATACATGAAGAAACGCAGAAGCCAGATTGAACATCAGATGAAATTCATTCCTTCGTTCCCTGCCGAAGGTGAAGACGTTGACCCAAACACTTCTGCTGGAGGTGTTTACCATAATATAAAAAAGAAATGACAAACAACAATTTCCTTGATGAACTGAACGAAAGCCAGCGCAAGGCAGTAGAGTTTTGTGACGGCCCTTCGCTTGTTATCGCAGGCGCAGGCTCGGGAAAGACGCGTGTACTTACATATAAGATAGCATATCTGTTGACACTTGGCTTGCGCCCATGGAATGTGCTTGCGCTTACATTTACCAATAAGGCAGCCAACGAAATGAAACATCGTATAGGTTCGTTGGTAGGCGAAGACATAGCAAGCCATTTGAATATGGGAACATTCCATAGCATATTTGCTCGTATACTTCGCATAGAGGCAGAGCGTATAGGCTATGCGCCGAACTTTACCATATACGACGAGGCAGATTCACGTAGTCTGCTTAAGGCGATAATCAAGGAAATGGAACTAGACGACAAGATATATAAGCCTGCTTCTGTTCATTCACGAATAAGCAAGGCAAAGAACAATCTTGTGCTTTCCGACATGTATGCGGAAAACAAGAGCCTTATTGACCGCGACATAGAGCAGCGTATGCCTGCCATGTCGGCAATATATTCCGCATATTGCGAGCGTTGCAAGAAGGCGAATGCCATGGATTTTGACGACCTTCTTACATGCACATTCAAGCTTTTCAATGAGCATGAAGATATAAGACGGAAATATGCAGAACGCTTCAAGTATATTCTTGTAGACGAGTATCAAGACACAAATTCCGTGCAACAGAAGATTGTATGGCAACTTTCAAAGGAACATCTTCGTGTTTGTGCCGTAGGTGATGACGCACAGAGCATCTATGCATTCCGTGGCGCGAACATTGACAATATACTTGACTTCCAGCAGCTTTTTGCCGGAACACAGCTTTTCAAGCTGGAACAGAACTATAGAAGCACGCAGCGCATTGTCCAGGCTGCAAACAGTCTTATCAGACACAATGAGCGTCAGATTCCTAAAGACGTGTATAGCCGCAACGCCGAAGGCGAAAAGCTGTTGCTGAAACCTTCATATAGCGACAAGGAAGAAGCTCTTATCGTTTGTAATGAGATAAAACGAATACGCAAAAACGAAGATTGCGAATATAGCGACTTCGCCATTCTTTATCGAACGAACTCGCAAAGCCGAAGCTTTGAGGAAGCTATGCGTAAGGTAAGCATACCTTATCGTATATATGGCGGGTTAGGTTTCTATCAGCGAAAGGAAATTAAAGATATAATTGCATATTTCCGAATGGTGGCTAACCCTAACGACGAGGAAGCTTTCAAGCGAATAATCAATTATCCAAAGCGTGGAATAGGCGATTCTACGATAGCAAAGATTGCAGGCATAGCGTCTGTCAACGGCACTAGTCTATGGAATGTTATATGCCAGCCTAATGAAAACGGCTTGTCTGTAAGCAAGGCGACAATGACAAAACTTACAGAATTCCGCAATCTTATAGAAGGCTATATATCAAGACTGTTTACCGACGATGCCTACGTGCTTGGAATAGACATAGTGAAAAGCAGCGGTTTGTCAGAGGAAATATATTCAGACAAGTCGCCTGAGAATGTCTCGCGTCAGGAAAACCTTGAGGAATTTCTTGGCGGAATGCAAGACTTTGTTGAAAGCCGTAAGGAAGAAGGGCGCTTTGAAGAAATGCGGTTAACTGACTTTCTTCAGGAAGTGTCACTGCTTACCGATGTTGAAAGCGATGACAATGATGACAAAGGCAAGGTTTCGCTGATGACTATACATAGCGCGAAAGGTCTGGAATTTCCAACAGTTTTCATTGTAGGAATGGAAGAAAACATCTTTCCGAGCCAGTTGTCTATGAACAGCAGACGTGAACTGGAAGAGGAACGTCGTTTGCTATATGTCGCTATCACACGTGCTGAAAAGCATTGCATATTGACATATGCAAGAAACCGTTTCAGATATGGTCGCATGGAAATGGAAACTCCAAGCCGTTTCCTTAATGACATAGCTCCTGAACTGATGAATATTGATGATGAAAAGAACGTGTTCATGAAGTCAATGGGCAGCTATTCTTCTCGTCAGTCATTGTTTTCGTCAGACAGATACCAAAACAGCAAGCCAGTTGCGACACAGTTCAGGGCAGATCCGAAGCCTCGTGAAGTTGTTCATCGTGACGCGCCTCCTATTAACGATACATTTTCTCAGAGTTTCCAACGCCTTCGTTCTATGGTTTCTGCCAAACGTTCAAGCGCTTCCAACGCTTCTTCGTCAAGACCGTCAGCAGCGAACTATGATGTAAAGGAAAACTCTGTGATAGAGCACGAGCGTTTCGGCATAGGCACAGTGATTCGTGTTGAAGGAATAGGGGAGAACTCCAAGGCTACTGTGCAGTTCAAGAACTCTGGAGTAAAGCAGCTTCTGCTGAAGTTTGCACGCTTTA
>JAUNIZ010000269.1 GCA_030523165.1 Prevotellaceae bacterium | reverse complement strand
CAACAATATAAAACTTTTCATAAATAACCGAACGATTTCCTGAAAATTAAATATTTATTATTTAATTTTGCAAGGGAATATACCCTTTTTAGTGTATTATATCAGTGAACGGAATTATAGACAATAACTCGGATCGAGAGATAGTGCAGGCTATACTTAACAGGGACACTTCAATTACGAAAGAGTTTCTGTACAGGAAATGCTATCCCTTGTCCTCTCTATTTGGGGAAACCTCACCCAATGGCGAGAACATCAAGATTGGGAGGAGGCAGACTTGAAGTATCGGGCATTGAAGATGGTGCTTCCATCTGATGACCCGAATATTCGCTACATCGAAAAGTATTTCAATGTGCAACGAGATGAAGATGTGATATACAAGCTCAGAACCAGAGTTGATGTTTATGAAGATTCTGTCTATCAACATCATAAAATGGTTGAGGTAGCATCATATAAAGATAGTATAGCAAGACAACTTATTGATGAATCAAATAGGATAAAAATGCAGATAAACAGTAATAAAAGTAAATGAAAACGTTATTTTTGTATTATTATGCAAAGTATAATCACGTACAACATAGTATAATATAGTTTAAATATTCTCTGAAAATTACTTTGTTTCAAAAAGTATTTATACCTTTGCACTCGGAATGCAAAAAGAGACAAATAATTGCAGTTTGCTTTCCTTTTGATACAATTATTCCAATAACCTTTGCGCAAGGTTGATACAGCCCCGTCTGGGTAAAAAGGCGTAACTTCTAAGACACGTAGATTCCTAGGCAGTTAACAGTTTCTTTAATTTTAAAACGAAAAATTATGGACAAAGAAAAAGAACTTCTTTCTAAAGAAGAGCTCGCTTTGATGCGAGGGGGCTTTGGCATCGAGGATGTCACAGTTTATGCACTTGGAGTACAAGGTGTAAACAATTGTTGTAACACAACAAATAACGGAGGAACAACTTCTCCTTCTAAGCCAACGACTTCAACAACAACTACTACCAACACTACGTTGAAGCCATAAGGTAGTTTAGGTTCTGAAGATAGGAGATTTAAAGACAGAAACTTTGCAAGACATTTGGGAGAAAGAATCGGTGTGGCGATTGATGCGAGGTGGTATAACAATTTCGCAAATAGACACTTGTAATTCATGCAAGTTACATAGCTTTTGTAGCATGAGAAACTGTAGGATAAAGTCTTATTCTCAGAAATTAGGACTTTTTGCCAAGCCTGATAATTGTCTTATAGATAAAGTAGAATAATATGAGAAAGTATTTTGAATTACTAATAATGTTCTTAGGGTTATGCCCAATGCTGATGGCACAGAACATTCAAGGGGTTGTGACAGACACAAAAGGTATGCCGATTTCATTTGCCAATGTTGTGGAACTGTTACAAGCAGACTCTTCTTTCATTAAAGGAACGGTTAGTAAGGAAGATGGTTCTTTCATGCTTGAAGGCGTAAAGAGTGGCAATGTCATTCGAGTTTCTCTCATCGGTTATGAAACACAATATATAAATTATACGGGGCAAACTACCGTCACCTTAAAACTTCAGGAAAGCACCAACATGCTTGGCGAGGTTGTTGTCAAAAGTTCGTTGCCAAAGACCGTGCTGCGAGGAGAGGGAATGATAACAAATATAGAAGGCAGTGTGTTGGAGAAAACTTCCAATATGGAACAGTTGCTTTCACGCATTCCTAATGTGTCTGCCAAAGATGGGCAGATAGAAGTATTTGGTCGTGGCACACCTGTTATATTTATCAATGGTAGGAAGATGCAAGACCAAATGGATTTGCAACGTTTGCAACCAAGCGACATAAAGAAAATTGAAGTAATCAACAACCCTGGTGCACGATATGATGCCAGTGTGAAGAGTGTCATACGCATTACCACAAAGAAGACGCAGGGCGAAGGCTTCAGCTTTGACAACAAAACTACGTTTTCGGTCAATGAGGAAAAACGCTTGAGCTCATACGAATCGTTCCAAGGAAATTATCGAAAAGGAGGATTGGATGTCAATGGGTTCTTGTATGGTGCATATGCTCACGCTCCAGAAAACAAACAGGTGACGCAATATTCATACATCACAGATACTTGGCAGCAGAATATGAACGTCAATCAAGAATTCACGAACATCAACCCATACGCACGCTTGGGGGTAAGCTATATGCTTGGCGAAGAAAGCAATTTTGGTGCCAGCTTCAGCTACAATCGTTTCGCAAAGGATAATGGCGAAGGAACTCAGACGTTCAATATAATGCAGAACAATGTACAGAAGGAATCTTCAACCGTTGATTATCTGAGTCCAGGTCAGTCAACGACTTATTCCGCCAATGCTTATTATGTTGGCAAGATAGGAGGACTGAATGTCGATTTCAATACAGACTATTATTGGTATGGCAAGAAGCAGTGGATGGACTTACACGAAACAGTACTTGACGAATATCGCCAGACAGAGACGGAAAAGTCTGATGTCTGCTCTTATCGCAACAATCGCAACTATTTGTTGGCATCCAAACTTGTCCTTAGTATTCCTTTGTTGAATGGCACTTTTTCGTTGGGCGGTGAATACAGTCATGTGAATCGAAGAAGTCACTACCAAGTGGAGCCAGAAGTGGTTGATAACGAGAAAGAAAAAGTTAAGGAGTCAATGACTTCAGCGTTCGTTGACTATAGCCGTAGATTCGGGCAACTGGCACTGCAAGCAGGGCTTCGCTATGAATACATCGACTTTGACTATTATAACAATGAATTGTATATAGCAGAACAGAGCAAGACTTACGGCAATTGGTTTCCGTCTCTGGCTCTCTCGCTTCCTGTTGGCAAGACACAGATGCAACTGACGTATGCCACAGACATTTATCGTCCAAGCTACAACGAGCTTAGAAGTGGTGTGCAGTATGACAACCAATACACCTACGAGTCGGGCAATCCATTCCTCGTTCCTTCAATTACTCGCAATCTTACTTATGCTTTCTCATGGAAGTGGGTTAATCTGCAACTGGTTTATTCGCATATCTCAGATGAGGTTTGTACGATGACACAGACTTATCGTGACGATCCGATGAAGTCACTCGCTCGCCCAGAGAACATCAATAGCTACAACTCTTTCCAAGCAGGACTGACGCTGAATCCAACCTTTGGCATTTGGCATCCAACATTGGAAACAATGCTCTATAAGCAATGGCTCAACATGAATACGCATGTGGGCAATAAGCTTGATAATCCTGTGGCAGTTTTCCAACTTACCAATGTGTTTGACTTCAAGTTGCTGACGGCTTCATTTGTAATGACCGCACAGACCGAAGGTAATATGGGTAACAAATGTATCCGCCAAGGCTATTTCAATACAGATCTGTCACTCTACAAGTCGTTGCTCAAGAATCGCCTTACGTTGACACTTGACGTTTCAGATGTATTTGGAACGGGGAACCAACATCGTACATTCTATTCAGGTGCGCAAAGAACAATGTTATATGACCTAGATTCCACAAGTACCATTACCTTTAGCATCCGCTATCGCTTTAACGCAACGAACAGCAAGTATAAAGGAACTGGTGCAGGTCAATCTCAAAAGAACAGAATGTAAAGTCATAAAACTAAAGCTTCGGAAAAGAATAAAAATCAACTTGTTGTAAACAGAAAGTTTCTTAAAATGAAAACATAGAAAGTTAATTTTTAATATAAATGATATCACTACTGTCCCGTTAAAGTGGATAAATCGGTCTTTGAAATAATTGAAATACAG
>JAUNIZ010000268.1 GCA_030523165.1 Prevotellaceae bacterium | reverse complement strand
AGGAGTTAAGGGAGTTAGAGCCTACGGCTCTTGAGAAGTTAAAGACAATAGTCTTGTAGCTTCTTTTCCAAAACTCAAACCTTTATGTGGCTAATGTCTTTAACTTCTCAATGGAGCGGTAGCGGAATGATAACTTCTTTAACTACTTTAACTCCTTTAAAATAAAATCAACTTAGAAAAAAAACAAAACAAAAGATATGGCAAATAAATCGCAACAAAACAACATATTGCTTGCAATAATAGGGTTTACGGCTGTCGTGGTGATAGTCGGTGCAATAGGATTTACTGCTTTTGGACGTACACCAGAGACAATCCAAGGAGAGGTGGAAGTGTCTGAATACAGAGTGTCGAGCAAAGTTCCTGGACGTATCCTTGAACTAAGGGTAAAAGAAGGCGACTATGTGAAAGTAGGCGACACGCTGGCAATACTTGACGCTCCAGACATAGAGGCTAAGAAAGCCCAGGCTGAGAGTGCGGAAAGCGCAGCATCGGCAATGAGCGAAATGGCTGACAACGGAGCGCGTAAGGAACAGGTGCGTGGAGCATACGAACTGTGGCAGCAGTCGAAGGCAGGTCTAGAGATAGCACAGAAATCATACGAGCGTGTGCAACGACTCTTCAATGAAGGAGTGATGACTGCCCAGAAGCGTGACGAGGCATTTGCAAACTACAAGGCAATGGAAGCCCAGGAGAAGGCAGCGAAAAGCCAATACGACATGGCTGTAAACGGTGCGCGCCGTGAAGAGCGCATGGCAGCTGCAGCACAGGTTAGCAGAGCTAAAGGTGCTATACAGGAAGTAATTTCATATCTTAACGAAACGGTGCAGATTTCTCAGGTAGAAGGAGAAGTCAGCGACATATATCCAAAGGTAGGAGAACTGGTAGGCTCTGGTTCGCCGATAATGAGCATTTCAATTATGAGTGACCTTTGGGGAACATTCAATGTGCGTGAAGACCAGTTGAAAGGAATGAAAATAGGCGATACGTTCTCTGCCTACTGTCCTGCGTTCAACAAAGACCTGAAACTGAAAGTATTCTATATAAAGGATGAAGGCAGCTATGCCGTATGGAAAGCCACAAAAAGCAACGGTCAGTATGACCTGAAGACATTCGAAGTTAAAGCCCGTTCTATAGACAAGATAGAAAGCCTTAGACCGGGAATGTCGTTGGTGATAAAGTGAGTTTTCCAGTTTAGGCTTACAGATTCACAATGCAAAGCATAGAGAAGATATTTGACGTGGCGCGTCGGGAATGTGCTATAATAAAAGACAACCCGATGTATTGGGTCTGTCTGGTGATATTCCCTATAATCGTGACCGTATTCTTCACTTCGATGATGGCAAGCGGCCAGCCTACAGACATGCCTGTAGGCGTGGTGGACCTCGACAATACGTCAACGACACGTTCAATGATAAGAAAACTTGATGCTTTCCAGACAACGAAAGTCGTAAACAAGTATTCCAGTGTGAGCGAAGCACGTACAGCAATCCAGCAAAACAAGATATATGCGTTTCTGTATATACCCGAAGGAACCACAGCAGACCTTCTTTCTTTCCGCCAGCCAAAGATATCTTTCTATTACAGTTCGACATCATTGACGGCAGGAGCATTGCTTTATAAGGACCTGAAAACAATTTCTACATTAGGCTCTGCAGGCGTTGGCTCGTCATTGCTTTCGGCAAAGGGTGCCACTTCTGACCAGATAAAGACATTTCTGCAGCCTATATCCGTAGACCTGCATACTATAAACAATCCGGCGGTAAACTATAGCGTGTATCTTAATACTATGCTTATTCCCGGATGCCTTATGCTGTTCATGTTTATTCTGACTCCTTATTCTATAGGTACGGAACTGAAATTCGGTACATCAAAGCGCTGGCTTGCGACTGCAGGCGGCAATATCTTTATTGCTGTGGCAGGCAAATTGTTGCCTCAGTTCCTGATGTTTCTTGCCGTTGTCTATGGCTACATGTTCTTTGTATTCGGCGTGCTGGACTTTCCGCATCCGGGTGGAATAGGGGTTATGCTATTGCTGGGACTGCTTACGGTGCTTGCATCGCAGGGTTTCGGACTGTTTGTATCCTGTCTTATACCGTCATTGCGAATGTCAATGAGCGTATGCTGTCTATGGGCGGTGTTAAGTTTCTCGCTTGTAGGAACCGCATTTCCTGTTTCCGCTATGGATTCAGAACTGATATCGCTGTCGCAGATATTTCCGTTAAGGCATTATTACATGATATACCAGTTGAATATCTTCAACGGTTATCCGCTGTATTACTCTGTGTCACATATCATTGCATTGCTGGTTTTCGCTGCGCTTCCTCTGCTGGTGATAGGACGTTTGAAGAAGGCTATGGTAAAATATGATTATCTCCCTTAAAGACAGATGGAAAGAAAAACAGGACTATTGAATCAGATAAAGGAAGGAATACATGACCTTTGCTACATTTGGGCGGAAGAAATGAAGCACATTTGGAAAGACGAAGGCGTGCTTACGTTCTTTATACTTGTACCTCTGCTTTATCCGCTGGCTTATTCGTGGATTTACACAAACGAAGTGGTCAGGGAAGTTCCTGTAGCCGTGGTGGATATGTCGCACAGTCATCTGAGCCGTAAGTTCATTCGCCAGTTCGATGCCTCGCCAGACACAAAGATAGCCTATCACTGCAAGGACATGAACGAGGCAAAAGACCTGATAGGACAACAGAAAGCGTATGGCGTGCTCTATTTCCCGTCAGACTTTCAGACAAATGTGCTCCGCCTGGAGCAGAGCCATGTGGGAGTATATTGCGACATGAGTTTTATGCTGTATTATAAATCGATATTCCAGACTGCTACAAGTGTGGCTTCAGAACTGGGTTCGGAGATACAGATAGAACGTTCTGGCAACTGGACAGAGCGCGAAAACGAAATCAGCACAAAGCCTTTGGACTTTGACGCTGTACAGATATTCAATACCACAGGCGGCTATGGCAATTTTATCATACCCGGTGTGCTGATGCTTATAATCCAGCAGACGCTGCTGCTTGGCATAGGTCTTTCTGCAGGACGGTCGCAGGAAACGAAAGGATACCGTAACCTTGTGCCTATAAGTGAGCACAATAACGGAATGTTCAGGATTGTTCTTGGAAAATCATTGTGCTATTTCATGATTTACGCAGTAATAGCAGCATATCTTACATTGATAGTTCCACGTATATTCGACTTCGTGTCTATATTATATCCTGGCGACTTGTTCTGGTTCATGCTGCCATATCTCCTAGCGTGTATCTTCTTTGCCATGATAGTTTCTTTCGCAGTGAGATACCGTGAGAACATAATGCTGATGGTAGTGTTTACATCAGTGCCGTTTTTGTTCCTGTCAGGAGTGTCATGGCCGCAAAGCGGCATACCTGAATTTTGGCAATGGATATCTTCGTTGATACCTTCGACATTCGGTGTAAGAGGCTTCGTAAGAATGAACACTATGGGAGCACGCCTTGGCGATGTCCTTCCGGAATATCAGGCACTATGGATACAGACACTTGTCTATTTCTTTATCACTTGCCTGCTTTATAGAAAGAAGATAAAGGGAATTGATCGTTAGTAGTTAAAGAAATCTTTTAAGGAGTTAAAGGAGAGAATTTTTTAGGAGTTAAGGAAGTTAAAGGAGTTATCGCTCGTTTCACTCGCTGAGGAGTTAAAGACAATAGTCTTGTGGTTTCTTATACAAGAACTTAAGCCTTTATGTGGCTATTATCTTTAACT
>JAUNIZ010000267.1 GCA_030523165.1 Prevotellaceae bacterium | reverse complement strand
TTGTTTAGGCGTGAGGCAAAGCCCTTTTCTCCGCTTATGCAGAAGTCGGCACACGTTCGTTCAAAATCTTTTTGGGCGATGGTGTGCCGACAGATAAAATCGCTTTTACGGAAAAACTTGTGTGAGAAGAAAAAAATCAGGAGATTCATTTCTAAATCTCCCGTTTTATTGTTACTTTTGCATACGAAGAGTTCTTTGAAGGTTACGCAACGCACAGAAGAATAATGCAGTAGATAACTAACTAATTCGTAACCTATTACTATTATGAGCGATTACCCAATGCTCATTTCCAATAAATTACACTCTTTTCGTAACTTCAGTACACAAATTTATGAAAAAAACACTATTAAAATCAGTAGTGCCAGCCATTGCCATGTTCGGAGCAATGACATTCACGGCATGTAGCAGCGATGATGAAACATCGAACAATCCGACTATTGACGCGACAGCTGCAAAGGGTCATTACTTTCTTGCAGTAAAGGCTGACGACGGCACAGAGTATGTTATGCAGGCAGAATCTATCGAAGACGGAGACTTGAACATTGCAGACAACATATTCGAGTTGCCTACAACCGAATACACATGGATATTCAAAGACAACATAGCAGTGGGCATGGTGTATCAGCAGCAGTTTGCCGGCATAGGCTATGCCATGAAGCTTGAAAATGCAGATTCAGCTTTTGTGAAGCTTGGCGCATTCTCTATCACAACGAGATATTCAAACTTCGGTTTCTTCAACGATCAACTTATTACCAGCGTAGCAGGTCAGGTGAGTTCAGACGGCACACGCAACGACGGTGCAACATTCGGCTTTTGGAACATAACCGACAGCGGTGTGTCGCTAGAAACTACAAAGACAATATGGACAGAAAATATCACCGGCAACGGTCAGCAAATCACTTTCTCTAGCATAGTAGACAATGGCGATGACACTTTCCTTACGGCGATGGTTCAGTCAGACTTCAATCAGACAGGCACAGGCAACGGTTCAAGTGTTGGTGACGTGAAATATCCAGACAGCGTATGGGTAGCGCGCATGGACAAGGATCTCAATGTGCTGCACATATTCCGTGACGACAGAATAAGCTACGCAGCTGGTCAGTATCGCTCACAGGTGTTCAGCGAAGTGCTTAAAGCAGACGACGGCACAGTTTATGTATTTTCTAACGCTTACAACGAGAACACTACACGCAACGCAGGAGCACTGCGCATAAACCAGGGAGCAGATGAATTTGACCCAGACTACTACTTTGACATTCAGTCAGCAGCCGATGGCTACAAGTTCCGTCGTGTATGGCATATCAGCGGCGACAAGTTTCTTCTTGAGATATACAACGACTATAACATCTCAAGCATTAGCGTAGGTCATCAGTTTGCAATAGTTTCTATGGGCGACAAAGATTTCAAGTGGATTACTGGTCTGCCAGCAAAGAACCTTATAACATCGGGTGCTGAAACAGGTGGTGTGCCTATGACACGCAACGGAAAGATATATCTGCCTATTACACAATATGGAAGTGATGCGGTAATCTATATCGTTGACCCAGAGACAGCAGTTGCAACGAAGGGTATAACGCTTGTCGGCGTAACAGAAGTGCGCACGCTTGGCTATCTTGAATAAGCTTTCACGACATTGTATATAATTGCTGCTATAGGCTATATATAATTTAGGTGAGCAATATATAATAGGTATAATAAATAAAAAACGGCATAGCCGTACAATCAGAGAGAACAGATAAAACGAGTATTAATATTAATCAAAAAACAAAACATGGAAAGAAAAAGTTTTTTTAAGTATGCTTTGATGTCTGCCGCGTTAAGTTTTGCGGTAGTATCATGTAGTGATGATGACGACAACGACGGTGGTAGCACAACAACAGTAGATCCGGCTGAAGTTGAATTTGTAGTAGTAGCAGGCGACCCTGAAACCGACTTGACTGGTGGTGTCTACATGAAAGTTTATTCAGACCTCACGCTTTCAAGAACAAACGAGAGCGTTTATGGTGCCACAGATGCATTGAAATGTGCTGACGGATTTACACAAGAAACTTACAACTCGCAGAGCGGTGTGTTCACAGGTTATATCTACGCTCGTGCAGCAGCGTCAGAAGAGAATGGCGGTATAGGTTCTGGTCTTGCAGGTTTGCGCTCTTACAGCTTCGCAAACAGTAGTCTTACAGAGATTGGCAGCCCTGTTTATCTTTCAAATTTCGGTAATACAGGAACATTCGGAACATATTCTTACGCAGCGCAGATAAGCAGCCCGGTTGTAGAAATAGTTGATAACACAGGTGCGTCAAAGACGGTTACAATCGACCCGACTACTTATGCTATCGACGAGGTTAACCCTGCTATCAGCAATATAGTAGACATGGGTAACAACACAGTGGCTATCGTTATGACTTATTCAAACCGCGACTCTGCCGTTGTAGCATTTGCTGATTATAATCTGAACATCAGCAAGGTAATCTATAGCGGTGAAATAGGAACATCTGTAGGTGCTCAGCGCAGTGTAAGATATAGCCAGAGCGCTGCCGATGACGACGGTAACGTATATGTATTCTGTGGCTCTAGCTCAGTAGACAGCCGCGTTGGAGCACTCCGAATCAATGCAGGAACAACAGAGTTTGACAGCAGCTACAAGTTTGATATCTTGTCTGCAGCTGACGGTTACAGATTCCGCAAGGCATTCCATATCAGCGGTGACAAGTTCCTTCTTGAGTTCTTTACGTCAACAACAGACTATGCCAACATGTCTGAATCAGGCAAACTCGCAATCGCAGACATGAGCGAAAAGACCATTACATGGGTAAGCGGCATTCCTGATCCAAGCGCAATCTCAATCACATGGGGTGACGGTTACAACGGTTCTTATTATCTGCCTGTATCTGCAGCTACAAGTTTCAGTGGCGGAAGCTCAAGCGAAACAACTATCACACCTACTATCTATAAGATAGATGCTTCTACTGGCGTTGCTACAGCATTCATGACATTTACATCGTCAGACTTGCTTAAGGCAATCAAGATTATAAAATAATCATAATGATTCATATTTAAGTTCAGGCAGCCGGAAGTCGCTGCGCCATTCGTGACGTTGCGTTTCCAATCAGAAAGACATCGCCTAGCGGCATGGCGCAGCGGTTTTCCGGCATTTAATAACAACAACATCAATACATAATATATTATGAGGCGAACACTATTTCTTATTCACAAATGGCTTGCAATACCGTTTGGGGTATTCATATCTATAATGTGCTTCACTGGGGCGATACTTGTATTCAAGAATGAGATAGCCTCATTACTTTCATGCAACGCTGACGAAATTCAGTTTTTCAAGGCAGTAACAAAACTTCACCGTTGGCTCTTCATTGTGCCAGACAATCCGCATGGAGGCATGTCGATAGGCAGATTCATAATGGGGCTTTCCGCTATTGTCGCAACATTGATAATGATTACGGGTGCAGTGCTGTGGATACCACGCAGCAAGAAAATGCTTAAAAGCCGTCTTGTAGTTTCTTTTAATAAAGGTATTCACCGCTTTGTATATGATAGCCACGTCTCATTGGGAATCTATGCGTTTATCTTTGTGACATTGATGTCGCTTACCGGGCCAGTGTGGTCATTCTCATGGTATCGCAAAGGTGCTGCTGCAGTGCTTGGTGTTAAAGACGGAAGACCAGATAAAACAGCTCGCCCGACAGCAGCCGAGCCTTTTGGCAAAGAGCAGAAAGAAGGTTTCAAGCATGGCA
>JAUNIZ010000266.1 GCA_030523165.1 Prevotellaceae bacterium | reverse complement strand
GTCGCTTTGCAAGCAAAATCCCACTAAACCCTATAGGTTGCGGATTTGAGGTTTACCTTTAACGAAACGTTGAATGACTTTGAAATGAAAGCAAAGGAAACTACTTATGCAGGCAAGAAATTCCGGCAACTGAATTTTGATGAAAAGCAAGTCTTGTTTGACTTTTATGAGAAGATAAAAGGAAACAAGGATGCCATAAGTATGAATATTGATCTTACAGATGAAAATGATTTAGATACGAAGAAACATGATGTTTATGCTCTCTACAAATTGAGACAGATGCATGTTATCAACCTGAGTCAAATATCATTTCGTAAAGTTTCCAAGGAGTTTGTCTCTTGCATTGACATGAGTTCTGGAGAATTTAATATGTTGGCAACCATCATCAGTGTAGCTTCTGTAGCAGAGAAAAATGTTTTGGTCCTGATGGACGAACCAGAAATAAGCCAACACCCATCATGGCAAATGTCAATTATAGACTACTTAGACAAATGTCTAAGAGGTCAACCCTGCCATCTGTTGATAGCTACACATAGTAGCTTCTTGGTTTCAGACTTACCGATGAAACGCTCTGAAGTGCTGCATCTATATAAAGACAAACATCGTCTGATAAAAGCGAAAAGAATAGAAAGCAATACTTATGGGTGGTCGGCAGAAGAAGTGTTATTGAAAGTCTTTCATGTGCCAACAACTCGTAATCGGTATTTAGCTAGTATTGTTGGAGAACTGATGAATGGTATATCCTATGATACTATGAAAGAGGAGGAAGTGCTGAGTAAAATCAGTTTCTTGAAAGAGATTGTAGGCAATCTGAATGACATCGACCCAATGAAGAAAATCATAGAGACAATTATTGAAACGTTTGAGGAATGATTCTGTTATGAACTCAAAAGAGAATTTTATAATAGACAAGCCCTATTCATTGCAGCCAGAAGATGAACACGCGATTTCTAATGTTCAGAACAAAGGTCTTACAGTTCATTCGTGGACAGACAAAGAACTTGACTCATTTAAGGAAAACATGCGTAATTATCTTCATAAAAAACAGAATGGACTTTGTGCATTCTGCAGAATGAAGATACATGAAGAGAACGCTACTGCTGAGTTGGAACATTTTGTCAACAAGAATAGTAGATTAGACTGGATGTTTCTTCCACATAACTTGGTTCTTTCCTGCAAATTATGCAATACATCAAAAAGTACCAAGAAGTCTCTTAGGGACATGACAGTAACAGATTATCCTACTGATGGTGAAGAATTTCTTTTTGTCAATCCTTATTTTGATAGATATAGTGAACACATTGAAATAAAGAATGACATTCTGTATATGGGTATCACAGATAAGGGAAAATATACAGTAAAAGAATGCAAATTGAATAGATGGAAGAGAACCATTGCGCGTGCAGAGAACCTTATCCAAAATAATATGGATGGTTTTATCAGTGTTTTTTTAATGATGTATAATCCCGAATATGCAGAGGTAGTTGAGGATAAAGACAAAATTATTAATAGGTTGCATTTAAAAGAAAGAATGCAACAGTATAAAGCAAAACACCGCAATGAAAAATAACAAGAGCCAATTAGATATATTTCTTCTCAATCGCATAGAAGAGAATCGAGAAGAGTTAAGGCACAACTTAGATTCAACCTTGCAAGTGGAGCAAGCGTGTCTTGAAGAAATTGTGAAAGGTATCAAACATTGCAAAACAAATATTACGCAGTGTAATAAGGTTTTAGATAAAGCGAGTCTTTCCGTAATACCTGTATGGACAGCCAAGAAAGAAGCATTCACTGATAACTTGACTATTTGGAATACGTTAGGACATATACAAATGGCAAGCATCGAGATGAAGCAATATACAAAGCGGCTATCTGCAGATAATAATTCATGGGAGTTACAAGATGCCATAAAGTCTGCATATATTGCTATTTATGAAACATCAGAGAAGTTGATAAAAAATACAGGAAAGATAATGAAGTTTATCAACTCCAATTTTCCAAGCTATGATTACTCTGCCTTGAAAGAGGTAAAGAAAAGTCTAGCAAAATTCAGGGAAGACAATGCAGGCGAATTAAAACATGTGAGAAACAACGTTGCTGCTCATCGTGATAATGATATTTGCAACCAACTTGATATTTCAGAGAATTTACATTTATCTGATGCTGTCAAGCTAGTTGTAGAATATGGAAATATCATCAATGAGTTGGGAACGGCTATTAGCCCTATAAAAGATTTAGGGATAAAAAGATTAGCGATGGTTTATTGATAATAATACTTTGAGCAATAAGGAGTACAACAACACCCTACCCAAATGATTGTTTTTCTCATACCATTGGTATGTTATAGGGTGACTGGAGTGTATGTTGCAATGCCTAGAAACTCTTCGACTGGTGTCGGGAGAGACCGAAAGAGTGATGAATTTTGGGAAACTGCTCTTCTACCCTATAATAAGTTTGTTTAATGGATGGGGCTTAGTTCTTTTTCCTAGCATTATAGATTAGTTTATGACAGAATTTAATATTTTTGCAGTTGTTGTTACATCAGAAGGTAGTGTGGGTAAGCGTAAGTTAAAAGCCTTTACTCCGTACTTCCTTTGCGATGGCTGGCATTTTGAGGGCAGTAAAATCATACGCTCTAAGAAAAAAATGTTATACAAATCTCCCTACAATGAATATCTGCAATCGGAAAACGGACTATCTTTGTCTATCTCGGCTATTGTTGGAGAAAATGGGTCTGGTAAAAGCTCATTAGTGGAGTTTATCATTCGCTTAATCAATAATTTTGCAACGAGTATCTTTGGTGAGCAAAATATGACTTTGGCTTTTGAACACTTGCATTACATTGATGGTGTAGAGGGACGATTGTATTTTTCAATAGATGGCTTTCCATATATGGTAAGTGTCGAAAATCGAAGTGTTACTTTGGAATCTTTCAGTCTCCAGCAGGAGAATAAGGATGAACAACAGTTTGTCGCATATACAACTCCTAATATATTTGATAACGAACAGCCCAAGGTACCTGTAGAAGATACTACCCCCATATCAGAATGGAAGGATCGAAAAGGCGATGATATGTCCATAAAAGAAAAGCTTAGCAAATTTTTCTTTTATACATTGGTTAACAACTATTCCATCTATGCCTATAACTCTTTTGATTATAAGGAAGAGAATACATCCTTGGAATATGAAGCAAAGATTAGAAAGAAGAAATTTGCAACCGATGATGAGCGAAGTTGGCTAAACGGGATATTCCATAAAAATGATGGTTATCAAGTACCATTAGTACTGTCTCCTTACAGGGATAAAGGCAACATCAATATCAATTTGGAAAATGAGCTATCGAAGGAACGTTTGATAGCTTTGATGATTATGCCAAAGCAGAACTTCCGTGTTATTAATAAACACTTGAAAGTTTGTGGCATTTCAATCTCTCGTAAAAGATATGCCTATGATGCCCAGCGAATACGAGAAAAAGGCTATTATAAAAAACTCACTCAAGCAGGATTTAACAAGATTGAAAATATGCTTCTCAAAATGTGGGGAGATGTAATAGGGGAAGATTTAAGCTTATACAAGAATAGACAATATTACCAAGAGGCAATTGACTACTTAACTTATAAAACCTTAAAAATCTCGGTTTTATACAACCAGTACAAAAGATATTTTTATTTAAGTCACCAAAACAACAGAAGCAGGGTTGACGAAAAACAACTTCAGGCTTTTGTTGTAAGACTATCCCTAGATAAATCACATATAACAAGAAAAATAAGACAC
>JAUNIZ010000265.1 GCA_030523165.1 Prevotellaceae bacterium | reverse complement strand
GGATAAAATAAAACATATAATCATAACGTTGATGTTGGATTGTCCATATTTTCAATAGCATACAAAATGAATATCATAAGAAAGATAATATATATTTCACTTATAGCCTTACTATACTTTTCACCTTCATGTGAAGCCCAGAACATATTCCAGACAGACAACCCTAAATATGAAGTAAGGGCTGTTTGGCTTACTACTATCGGTGGGCTTGACTGGCCTCACAACTATGCTCAAAACAGCTTTTCAATAGAAAAACAGAAGAAAGAGCTTATAGATATCCTTGACAAACTCAAGGAAGAAAATATCAATACCGTTCTGTTCCAGACGAGAATAAGGGGAACAGTCATATACCCATCAAGCATAGAGCCATGGGATGGCTGCTGTTCTGGAGTGCCCGGCAAGTCTCCTGGCTATGACCCGTTGGCATTTGCAATAGAAGAATGTCATAAAAGAGGTATGGAAATCCAGGCTTGGGTAGTAACTATACCTGTCGGCAAATGGAATGGCTATGGCTGCAAGACATTGAGAAAGAAATATCCAAAGCTTATAGTCAAGTCTAACAACGAAGGTTTCATTAACCCTTCAAGCCCGCAAGCGGCATCATATATAGCGGATATCTGTAAGGAAATTACAAGCAGATATGATGTTGACGGCATACATCTTGACTATATAAGATACCCGGAAACATGGAAGCTGAACATATCTAACGATAAGGCACGCGACAATATAACGAATATCGTAAGAAGTATATATTCGTCAATCAAGACAATAAAGCCTTGGGTAAAGCTAAGCTGCTCGCCTATAGGCAAATATAATGACCTTAACAGATTCTCCAGTCATGGTTGGAATGCCTATACAAAAGGTTGCCAAGACGCACAAGGATGGCTAAGACTCGGCATCATGGACCAGCTATATCCTATGATGTACTTTCGCAATGACCAGTTCTTTCCCTTTGCTTTCGACTGGAAAGAAAACTGTTGTGAACGCACTATCGTTCCGGGATTGGGCATTTATTTCTTGTCTCCAAACGAAGGCAACTGGCAAGCGGAAGACATACAACGGCAGATGTTTGTATTGCGTGACAACAATATGGGATATGCCTTTTTCAGAAACAAGTTCTTTTGTGATAATGTGAAAGGAGTATATGATTTCACGAAATATCATATAAACAAATATCCAGCGCTTGTTCCTCCTATGACATGGAGCAGCAAAAGAAAGCCAGAAGCGCCAACTGAATTGAAAGTTATCAGAAACAAAGACTCTCAAACTATTGTTTGGAACAATGTTTCTGACAATATATCCAATGGAGGTATATTATATAATGTATATGCAAGCAATGTTTATCCAGTGAATACAGATGACGCAAGAAACCTGATAGCCCAAAGGATAAAGAACAACTATATTACCATTACCGATAATAAACCTATGTTTTATGCCGTAAGAAGCATAGACAGATATGGTATAGAAAGCTGTTCTGTGCAAGAAGTCTACAAGCAAGAAGAAACGGTTAAAGACAAGTTCATTGAAAACGACGGCTATAAAATGCTGCTCCCAGACAAGGGAAAGACGCTTGACGCTGACTACATAATAATAGAAAGCCTAACAGGAACTATAATCAAGACAATGCCCTACAAAGGCAAATATGCCGACATATCAAGCCTTAAAGACGGTTGCTATGTGGTGTTGTCATTAAACAAGAAGAGCGTTACGCATCGTTTAGGGCATCTGATGATTAAAAGGAAAAAGCCAAACAACTAGAATTTCCATCTCACTTGCAAGTCAATGTCGGTTGCAGAAGAATGGTCTATAAGCTGATAGCCCGACCCTATCGTATTGCGGTCAAAATAATCAGTTGTTCCTACCTTTGCGATAATCATTAGATTCTTGATTCTTTCTGTTGTAACAGACAATGCGTAGCGTATGCCTTCGCCATAAAAAGAAAGAGAAGAAAACGAATACAGCAATCCTTTCTCATAGGTATAGACACGGCTATTGTAGTCTTTTGTATGAAAATAGCCAAATGATGCGTTGACGTAAAGTATGTCTTTCAGCTTATAGCCACAGTTCTGCGTTATCATCCAACCAAAGCTATTGTCTTTATATTTTGTATATGCAACATCCATCTGTGTTTTCGTCGAAAAGGCATTGCCGTTATATGCCATAGAAAGCCTGCCTCTATGTTCATTCTTGTATATCAATGCTGTCTTTTCTTCGTTGTCTCTTTCTCTTAGTTTTAGCCTATATCGAGCCGTAAAAGCCCATTTATCAGGCGTATATGCTATCTGTATAAGATTGTCAAACGAGCGTGAACTTTGTGCTGCCTGGTATTTTGGCCATGAGAAATAGGCATAGTCTGAATATGCCAAAACATTCAATAACGGCATTGGTCGCCATGATAAGCCAAGATATATGCCGCTTTCATTCTGAATGCTACCGCCTTCGCTGAAACTATTTGAATACAGAGAATAGTATTTCTTTGAATAGAAACGTTGCACAGCCATAATATCTACTTTTTCCGTTAGGCTATAGTTCAATGAGTTTACCGTAGCTATAGCCTTGCAATCGCCTGTTGCCGTTTCACCGTAGAACGAAATCCTATGCCCGACATAACTATAGTTAACACCAACGTTATAGAAGTTTTTGCCATTGGCATAATATTTTCTGTAAACAGCAGATGTCTTTGGTTTCAGCTCTTTATCCAATGACGTGTAGACAGCTGTTGCACCTATTTGAAAGCCTTTCCATCTGTAGTCAAGATTACATCCTGCCAACAAGTGTGACGAATTACCCTTTTTCTCTAGCTCTGTTTTTGTGCGATGATAACCAGATGTCACTATTGTGGCTATAGTGTTGTCATCGTTCAGAGTGGCGTCAAGCTTCCTATATGACACAAAAACGCTGGCATCCAAGCCATTGGCTATATTTATAGTCGTTGCCGCTCCTTGCAGATAGTTTCCAGATGAACGTGAAGAATGGGCACGAATATTGCTGTTTGTGCGCCCCATTCCAGTAAGAGCTGAGATCTTTCCAAAGCTAAAGTTGTTGTTGATGACTAGTCCCAAACCGAACTGAACTCTATATTTACCTATGGCTAACGTCTTTATTCGCCCAAGTTTTTTCAATAAAAGATAATAGGAATAGAAATCATAACCGAGGTTGTTCTTGCCTGCAAAGAACGGTTCGCCCGAATCTTGTGAGCCTAAGAAGCCGAATTTGACATAATCGCCATAAGTAAACTCATACTTTACGCTATGCTTATATTGATAACCTTCATATCCGTTCTTGTCACCTTTTCTTTCGTATAAAGGTATTCTCAATGAACCGAGGAAGTTGTGTTTGCCATATTTAAGAATATTGTCTAGTTTCGGAAACGATGGTTTCTCCTCTTCCCCTGCATAAGTGAAATAGAACAAAAGCTTTCTTTTGAAATAGTCTAGCTTTTCTATCAACGCCAATTCCCCTAGGCTTCTCATAGGGCCGTATTTATAAAGGTATTCACTTATACTCTCGACATCATTCACTGACAGGAAAGGTATCTGTTCCAAATCTTCACGAGTAGCGGTATTGATGTTCAACGGATTCTCTTCCAGTTCATAAAGATAATCATAATAAGTTTCCCATGTAGATGCTTCTATATCTTCTATCTCTCCTAGCTGAAAGAGGTATTGTTCCCATTCTCTAGTGCCTTGGGCATAGGCAACACATGTGCATATCAAAAATATAATAGTCGTAAAACTGTGTTTCATAAGTATTTTTCAGTAATAAAGTTGTCGGTTGCTAAT
>JAUNIZ010000264.1 GCA_030523165.1 Prevotellaceae bacterium | reverse complement strand
GGTTATTTTATAGCCGCTTCACCTTTCATAACCTTAGACCCACCGAACACATCGCTCATTCCTACTGTGTCGAGTGTCTTGTCTATCATATCTACTTCTTCTTTCGTCAACTCAATATCCACTGCACATATATTTTCCTTTAGCCTGAAAAGCTTGCGAGTTCCCGGTATTGGTACTATCCATGGCTTCTTGCAAAGCATCCATGCAAGTGCTATTTGCGAGAACGTTGCATGCTTCTCTTCTGACAAGTCGCCTATAAAGTTCAGCAGATCATGGTTCTTTTCATAGCCGTCCAAAGTAAACTGAGGCATATATGCACGATAGTCATTATGTGGATCAAAGAAATCTCCAGACGAATAACAACCGGAAAGAAAACCGTTTGCTAACGGTGAGAATGCCACCAAGCCTACGCCAAGCTCTTCCAATACAGGAAACAATGCCTCATGCCATCGTGCCATCATGGAATAACGGTTCTGCACTGCCGTAACCCTACACACGCTATGCGCCCGTCTAAGATATTCTTCGGTTGTCTCTGAAATGCCCCAATGCAGTATCTTTCCTTCCTTTATCAACGACGCCATAGTGTCTGCCACTGTCTCAGGCTCAACCTCTGGGTCAATCCTATGCTGATAGTAAAGGTCTATATGGTCTGTTTTCAATCGTTTCAGTGAGCCTTCAACTGCTTTCCTTATTGCCGAAGGACTGGAATCGGCTATAAGAGGATGCGGACCGTCGGATGACGGATTGTCAAACTTCAAGCCGAATTTCGTGGCTATGACTATCTTGTCACGGTATGGTGCAAGCGCTTCCCCTAAAAGATATTCATTGTCATGTGGATTATCAGCCGTTCCATAAACCTCTGCTGTGTCAAAGAAGCTATACCCCATGTCTACCGCCAAGGATAGAAGCTCTTTCATTTCGTCTTTGTCTGCTGCATCTCCATAGCCGTGACTCATTCCCATACAACCAAGTCCAACGGCAGACACACGAAGACCGCTCATTCCCAAAGTTCTGTGTTTCATTACATCATGTATTTCTTTACACCTATATATATATTGTATTTACTTAAAACTGATTGTTCGCACATTTCAGGTCATATAAAGATACGTTTTCGTTGCGGTAGCGTGCATTGGGGTTCTTTTCCCCGTTCCTTAACAATGGGTCTTCATCGTTCTTGGCGAATTGTATAGCTTTCTGAGGACAGTTATGGATGCACGCAAAACAGAACTCACAATCGCCTTGCGTCTTGACTCCTTGCGATGTCAGCTGATAGTTGCCTTGAGGACATACGTATGTACATATTCCACACCCTATACAACTGTCTTCTATCGCAAAGTACTTCTCGCTCTTCATAAGGAATCCTACTTCCGGATCAAGCTGTGCCCTTTCCATAAAGCCCTGATGGTTCATGCGTTCCTCTTCTGTAACAGGCTCATGCCAACGGCGTTGCTTTCCAAGATCTGCATTTATACGCTGCAGACTCTCCGGTATGTGCTTGTCTATCTTCATCTGTTCGTTCATGTCGAAATTAGGCAGCCAGTTGTCTACCATAATCAAGGTTGATATATAGTCGAACTTACATCCTGCTTTCCGTGATATTTCGTCCCATATCTCCACAGCATTGCATTTTCTCATGCCGTATGTAAGAACGGCAAACTTATACCCTGCATTCAGCTTTGCCTTCTTTATGAACTTCCTCACCATATTCGGCGGCATGTGTCCATAGATTGGATACACTAGACCTATTTCCTCCGCCTCAAGATTGAAACGCTTCTCTTTCATAAGCTGCGGAATGCTAAGGAGTTCTGTATCTTCTGTTGCCAGCTGACGTGCTATATACAGACAGTTACCTGTTCCGGTAAAGTATAATATAATTCTCTTGTGTCTTTTCTCTGCACAAGAAGCCAGAGAGGAAACTCCTGAAGTGGCTATAGCCATACCCAAGGCAGCACTGCCCAACACCTTTAATGCGTCTCTGCGACTCATTCCTTTGTCTGTTGTAATATATCTCTTTTTCATACTCCTGATGATTACATGTTGTTTCATGATGCAAATTTACATTCTTTATTTCAATCCGTTAGTTCAAAAAGTGCGGTCTGTATTGTTATTATTTCTGTTATTTGCCTTAAACGCCCATATAGACACATACGGAATACCCTTTTTCAATGATTTTCCGACGTATAGTTCGGACTTTAAATAAATTATCGTATATTTGCACAAGCTATAAACCTGTTTTAACCCAAATACGCTCTGGGTTTAATATAACCAAACAAACAATTGACATGAAAGTATTAAGAAGCTCTATTTTCCGTGCTATATGCGCAATTGCAGTCGGTGTACTGCTTATAGACAATCCTGACAGTACGGTAAAAGGCATAACCATAGCAATAGGTGTGCTGTTCCTTTTATCAGGGATTATATCGTGTGCGACATATTTCAGTGTACGTTCCCGTTCTTCCGACAATGAGGTCTACGATGCTGAAGGTCACCTTATCGTGCCGGCAAAGCCTGCCTTTCCTATCGTGGGATTGGGAAGCACATTATTAGGACTGATACTTATCATCATTCCTGACATGTTCGTTACATCCCTTATGTATGTGCTTGGAGCCATTCTTATCCTTGGCGCCATCAACCAATACATAAGCCTTATTAATATAAAAAAGGTATGCTATGTTCCTATATGGTTCTGGATATGTCCGTCATTGATACTCCTTACAGGCCTTTTCGTGGTAATAAAGCCTATGGAAACGGCATCCTTGCCATTGCTTATAACAGGCTGGTGCCTGGTTTTCTATGGTGTAACGGAATGTATCAACGCCTTCAAGATATATAAAACCAGGAAGGAAATCATGAAGACGGATTAGTCATTTAGTCTTAACATAAAGCATGGATAACATGAATGATGTCATAATAGAGGACAATCTTAACGGTATTGGCACAGTAAAATATCAGGATTATCTTGCCCATGCCATCTGCACTGGCGGTTCTTGCCGTTTCATATTCAACGGCAAGGAATTTGATTTCAACAAAGGCGACCTTATCATTGTGCGCAAAGGCAAGCTGATGGAAAAGATTATGCCTTCTGAAGACTTTCGCGTGAAGGTCGTTTACGTCACTTCCGGCTTTATAGTTCTCAGCACTCCACAAAGCAACTACGGAACTAAAGGTCAGTTGGCTTTGTTTCTTAACCCCGTAATGCGACTCACGCCTGAGCAACAGGAAGTGTGTCTGAAAGACTTTGAGACACTGGAATTCCGCCTTAAAGATACTGATAACCATTTCTATCGAGACATTATTATAAATACTGTGCAGACGATGATTCTCGACTTCTTCGATTTCCATTCCCATCTTCATGGCGAGGATAACGTATCAACACAGAACGCATTGCTCATGAACCGCTTTCTTGGAATGCTTGAAAACGGTGAATACAGAAAGAATCGTGAAGTGACATATTATGCTGACAAGCTGTGCGTATCGTCAAAATACCTATCTGAAGTATCCAAGAAGGTTAGCGGATATGCGGCAAACTATTGGATTAACCGTTACACAGTGCTAGACATCAGCCGCATGTTGCGTGACAAGTCATTGACCTTCGTGCAGATTTCCGATATGTTTGAGTTCTCCTCACCTAACTATTTCAGCCGTTTCGTGCAGCACAATCTGGGAATGAGCCCTACTGACTACAGAGATTGAAGCTATTTTAACCCAAATCGATCTAGTGACCGATTGGGTTTAATGGTGTTTTTGTGCGAATGGTGTTCTTTCTTTAGTGTCTCGGTTCCCCATTC
>JAUNIZ010000031.1 GCA_030523165.1 Prevotellaceae bacterium | reverse complement strand
GGTTGTAAACGTGCCGTTTACTGATGACAAACCTATGGTTTCCATGTCGTAAACCATAGGTTTATGATTTGAAAGCAAATGCTATGATTGTAGTTTCAAATACCAATGATAGAAGCCTATAGTGCGTTAGATAGATGTTGTTTGTGTGGTTTTTGCTTATAGTTTTTCGCCTTCTATTTCAAAGACACTTATAAATCAATCAAGTTTTAGTGTTTTGATAGCCAAGATAAAATCTTTTAATAATCATGGCAAAACCCTTTAAGTCTTTAAATTTTATTCTTTTTACCTAATAAAATAGAGATATGTGAATAGAAATCATTATTTTTGCAGTTTAAAAAGCGAAAAGAAAACAAATGGTAAAGGTAAAGATCATCAATAAAGGGCATCAGCCATTGCCGGCTTATGCTACGGTTCAGAGTGCAGGAATGGATTTGCGTGCCAACATAGACGAGGCGATAACACTTCATCCTATGGAGCGTAGACTTATTCCAACAGGGCTTTTTATGGCTCTTCCTGCAGGTTATGAAGCACAGGTAAGACCGAGAAGTGGACTGGCATTGAAGCACGGAATAACCGTATTGAATACTCCTGGCACTATAGATGCCGATTATAGAGGCGAGGTAATGGTGCTTTTGATAAACTTCTCTAATGAGGATTTCATCATCAATGACGGTGAAAGAATAGCCCAAATGGTTATTGCCAAGCACGAAAATGCCGATTTCATCGAAGTGGAAGAGCTTGATGAGACAGAGCGTGGCGCTGGTGGCTACGGACATACAGGTGTGAAATAACACCGGAATATACACTTAGATATAATGAACAAACTTATTACATACTTCTTGTGCCCGTTTCTTGCGGTGTTTTTGCTTGTTGGATGTTCTGGTGGAAAGCAGACAAGCGCGAAGCAGAAAGGCGTTCAGCGCCAGTCAGTAGTGCTTCCGCAAATCAGCCATAACGATAGTCTGCGCTTCAAGATGTACTTCTTCGAAGGCGTAAAGCAACAGACACAAGGCAATTTCGATGCCGCTTACGACCTGTTCAGCCATTGTCTGGATATCAATCCCAATGCTGCAGAGGTCTATTTCATGTTGTCTTCATATAACGGAATACTACAGGGAGATAGCGTAGCACTTGAAGATGTTAAGAAGGCTTCCGAGCTTAATCCTGACAATAACGCGTATCTTGAGCGCCTTGGTTCAGGCTATTTGAAGACAAATAACCTCGATGAGGCTATCAAGGCTTATGAGAAGCTGTCCAAGAACAGCCCTGAACGCTCTGATATATTGGATATTCTAACGCAGCTTTACGGTCAGAAAAAGGATTACAACAATATGCTTCTTGCGATAAAACGTATAGAAGATCTTGAAGGAAGCAGCGAACAGACCACACTTGCGAAGATGCGCGTCTATGCCTTGCAAGGCAAGAAGGAAGAGGAATTCAATGAGTTGAAATCCATGTCATTGAAGCATCCTAACGATATGAACTATCGTGTGATGATGGGAAACTGGCTTTTGCAGAACGGAAAGCCAGAAGATGCATATAATGAATATATGTATGTGCTGAAGCAGGAGCCAGACAACAACATGGCACAGATGTCGATGGTAGACTATTTCCGTTCGGTTGGACAGACGCAGAAGGCAGATTCCATACAAGAGGAAATGCTTGTCAGCACAAAGACTCCTGTGGAAAGCAAGATGTCGATAATGCGTCAGATAGTAGCCAATAACGAGAAAAACGGCGGGGATAGCACACAAGTGCTGGGTTTGTTCAAGCGAATACTGAGCAAGCCCCAGAAGACATCTGACATGACAGAGCTATATGCAGCCTATATGAGTCTGAAGAAAATGCCCCAAGACTCTATCTCAAGGGTATTGGAACAGATACTGGAAATATCGCCAGACAATGTAGCTGCGCGTATCCAGCTTATTCAGGCTGAATGGCAAAAGCAGAACTACGATAGAGTGGCAGAGTTGAGTAAGCAGGCGATAGACTATTCTCCCGATGAAGTGACATTCTACTATTTCCTCGGTATGGCTTATCTCCAAGACGATAAAGACGATGAGGCGTTAGACGCAATGCAGCGTGGAGTAAATGTCGCTGACGATAGTAGCAACCCCAGTCTTGTGTCTGATTGTTATGCGGTAATGGGAGATATCTTGCATGGCATGGGCAAGGAAACTGAGGCATACGCGGCTTACGACAATAGTCTTGAATGGAAAGACGACAACTTCGGGTGTCTTAACAACTATGCATATTATCTTTCTGAAAGCGACAAACAGCTGGAAAAGGCAGAACAGATGAGCTATCGCACTGTACAGGCAGAGCCAGACAACAGCACATATCTCGATACCTATGCATGGATTCTCTTCAAGCAGAAGAAATATAAGGATGCTCTTGAATATATCGTCATGGCTGTTGACAACGACAGTACAAAGAGTTCGGTAATCATTGAGCATGCCGGAGATATACACGCAGTAAATGGCGATATAGAAAGCGCTTTGAAATACTGGAACGAAGCGCTTGAACTGGATAAGGAAAACAAGACGCTTATGCGTAAGATAAAACTAAAGAAATATATAAATGAGAAGTAACAGAC
Organism: Prevotellaceae bacterium; assembly: GCA_030523165.1. Lineage (GTDB taxonomy): Bacteria > Bacteroidota > Bacteroidia > Bacteroidales > Bacteroidaceae > Prevotella. Next base: position 19,278 of record JAUNIZ010000031.1, on the reverse strand, counting down.
TGATTATTAAGATAGCCCTGATAGCAATGGTCTTTGCGTTTGCGTCATGTGGCACAAAGAAAGCTCTGAGCGATGGAGGTTCTTCCGTTGCAGGAACATCAGACGCGAGCAACGCAGAAACCGTGAAGCTCAACTTCTTGCGTAAGGTTTATGACAACGAGGCATATACACAGAACATATCTTCAAAGATAAAGTTTACCATAAAGAACGGCTCTAAGGATATCTCCGTTGCAGGCACTATGAGAATGAAGAAAGACGATGTTATCCGTATACAGCTTACTCCGTTAGGGCTTATGGAAGTGGGTCGTCTTGAATTTACCAAGGATTATGTTCTTATAGTAGACCGAATGAACAAGGAATATATCAAGGCTGATTATAATAAGGTAGACTTCCTTCAGCGTAACGGACTCGATTTCTATGCTCTTCAGGCATTGTTTTGGAACCAGCTATATATACCCGGAACACAGAAAATAACGGATTCATCGCTAAAGAGCTTCGATGTGACGTTTGATGAAACGAGTTCTAACTCTACTATAAGTCTAAAGAAAGGCAATCTTTCATACCAGTGGAAAGCCGATAACAATACTGCCCAGATACGTGAAGTCAACGTAGGTTATACTAGCAAGTCTACGGGAAACACCAATGTAAATTGTGTTTATGACTCGTTCAAGTCATTGGGAACAAAGACTTTTCCTACGGATATGACCATGAGTGTGCAGACTGATGCCGTAAAAAAGGCAAACGATGTATCGGTAAACATCTCTATCAGCAGTTTTGACACGTCTTCAGACTGGGAGACACGTACCAGTGTTTCAGACAAATACAAGCAGGTTGACGCTCAGGATGTTATAAACAGACTCTTGAAAATGTAAATGAGACGGATAGTATTAATACTTTTTGCATTATTGATAATCACACCTTCGTTTGCGCAAAAGAAGAAGACAACCACGCAGAAGAAGGCTAAGACGACGCGTGTTAAAAAGAAAAGCAAGAGCAAGAAATCTGCCAAGACAGCTGATTATAGCAATGCTTCGATAAAGGGTCTTCGTAATCAGCGTGAAAACGTGCAGCGTAAGATAAAGGAACAGGAGAAACTTCTGCGTGCAAACAAGGCAGATGTCAAGAAGCGTCTCAACAATCTGATGACTCTAAATAGTGAGATTAACCAGCATCAGAAGTCGCTTGACGATATTCAGAAAGACATTACGCACATAGAGGGAAACATAGATTTGCTAAAGAACCAGCTTGCCACGCTAGAGCAACAGCTGCAGGAACGCAAGTCAAGGTATATAAAGTCTATGCGCTACATGGCGCGTAACCGTACCATACAAGACCAGCTGATGTTTATCTTCAGTGCCAAGAACTTTGCCCAAATGTACCGTCGCATGCGCTTTGTTCGTGAATATGCTGCATATCAACGTACTCAGGGCGAGATGGTAAAGGCAAAGCAAAGCCAGATAGCTGCAAAGCATAAGCAGCTTGAAGAGGTGAAAGGGCAGAAGCATAGCCTACTTAATAAAGGCAAACAGGAGCAGACTGCACTTCAGGACAAGCAGGCAAAGCAGCAGGAAGTCGTTAATACGCTTAAGAAGCAACAGAAGACAATACAGTCTGTTATAGCCGACCAGCGCAAGAAAGACGCTGCCTTGAATGACCAGATTGACCGTCTTGTAGCCGAAGAAGTGGCTAAAGCCCGTGCAAGAGCCGAAGAGGAAGCCCGTAAGAAGGCTGCTGCCGCTGCTGCTGAAGCAAAGCGTAAGGCAGAAGAACTGGCACGGAAGAAAGCAGCTGCAGAAGCTGCAGCCAAAGAGAATGCCCGTCGTATAGCAGAGGCGAAGGAGCGTGAGGAAAAGCTAAAGGCCCAGGCTCGTGCAGCGGAAAAGAAGAGTGCTGCAGAAAGAGCCGCTGCAGAGCAGGCTGCACGTGAGGCAGAGGCAAAGCGTGTAGCTGCAGAGCGCAAGGCGGAAGTCGATGAAAAGCGTCATAAAAGAGAGGTTGACGTGGCTCAGAGAAGTGTATCTGAAAGCACCAGCCTTGATACTCAGGACCGTAAGCTAAGCGGAAACTTTGAGCGTAACCGAGGCAGTTTGCCTATGCCTATTACAGGTTCATATAAGATAGTCAGCCACTTCGGACAATATAACGTTGAAGGTCTTAAGAACGTAACGCTCGACAACAAGGGCATAAATATCCTAGGCAGCTCTGGCGCCCAGGCTCGTTCCATCTTCGAAGGCGAGGTTAGTGCGGTATTTGGCTATGGCGACACTATGGTTGTAATGGTTCGTCACGGCAATTATATATCCGTGTATTGCAATCTCCGTTCAGTCAGTGTCCGTAAAGGTCAGCATGTTAATACCCGTCAGGCAATAGGAGTAGTTGGTTCAGACAATATCCTTCAGTTCCAGTTAAGAAAGGGATCAGCCAAGCTTAACCCAGAATCGTGGTTGAGAAGATAAACGGATAAAGTTTCTATGTATCGGTATTCAGTCATTATAACATGATGAATACCGATATCTTTTTTATAAAAATACTATACGTACATTAGTCCATTCTCCCTGTTTAGATGTTATTTCAAGTGAAGCGTTGTATGCTTTCAGTATGTTTCTGGCGAGGTTAAGTCCTATGCCTTTGCCAGGATAGGCAGCGGTATTGCTGCCACGGAAGCATGATTTCTGAATGCTTTCTATTTCGCCTTCAGGAATGCCGATGCCATAGTCTTTCACGTTTATGGAAAGATGTCCGTCAATAAATGAAAGACATACTTCAATATCCTTTTCCGAATATTTTAGGGCATTGTCGGTGATATTCTTGATAGCTGCTTTCAATAGATAAGGGTTCGCCTTTACATTAGTGTCTTTTGCCTTTTCGTCAGTAGATAGAATTATACGGCTATCCGTTGAGGCTATAGCGGTTATCATGTCATGTATGTCCACACTTTGGATGCTAGCCTTGAACATCTGTTCGTCTTGTTTGGAGAGATATAGAAGCTGCTGTATTACAGAAGTCATCCTTCGGCTTTCGGATAGTATTCGTTTAAGCGATTCTTCGTATTCCTCTTTTTCTGTGTCCTTGTCCATAAGGCTTATTTCACATTCGCCTTGTATTGCGGTCAAAGGATTGTTTAGTTCGTGTGAAGCATAGCTTACGAATGACTTTTCCGTCTGGAATGCATTGTCGAGATTGTCTAGCATATTGTTAAGGGCTATAGCCAATGCGTCAAGTTCATCGTGATTGCCTGTAGCTTTCAGACGGCGGTCAAGTCTGTTGGCTCTGATTTTCTGTAGTTGGTTAAGTATTTGTTTCAGCGGTCTCAGTATATGACTTGAATATATATTCCCGAATAGTAGAGTTATCAAGGCTCCCGCTATAAGCAGGAACACAGATATTAGAAGCAAGTGTTCCTTTATCTCGTTACCATACTTGTTCTGTGCCATCACAACAACAACAAAGTTTCCCTCGTTGTCAGGATAATACAGAGCTGCTCCGTGTTTCTCTTCATAGTCGAAGCTTATCAGATGTTCCTTTTTTGAATTAAGGATTGCAGTTACTTGTTGAGGAGATAGAAAACGTTTCAGTGTCTTCTTTGTTATGCCGCTGTCCGCAGCATTAAGCAAAAGAATATCCGCTTCAGGCAGTAGTTCCTGGTATTTCTTCTGTATCTGCAGATAATGTTTCTCGTCTACTTCATCCTTTTCCCATTGCTTCTGCGCTGTGATATATGCCTTGTCACTAAGATATGAATCAAACAGACGGTCTATATATGCAGAACTGAAAAGATAGAACGCCGAAATTACCGCTACGGTAGTAAGCAGTCCTAACGCCGTGTAGAACAAAGATATCTTAAGTCCTATTTTCATGCCTTGTCCTCCGTTTCCTTCATTATATATCCTACTCCTATTACGGTCTGTATAAGTTTGCGTTCATAGCCTTTGTCTATTTTGCCCCTTAGATAGTTTACATATACGTCAACGATATTGGTGTTGGTATCGAAGTTCATATCCCAAACGTCTTTCATTAGTGTAAGACGTGATAGGGCTGTATTCTTGTTGTGCATGAAATATTCAAGCAGACGAAACTCCTTTGCGGTAAGTTCTATGTCCTTTCCGTCTCTTCGTGCGATGCGGGCTTTCAGGTCAAGCGTAAGGTCAGCACATACTAATTGTCTTTTTTCTGCTTCGTTGCGCCTTAGCATTGCCTTTATGCGTGTGGCAAGTTCTATGAAACTGAAAGGTTTGGTAAGATATTCCTCCGCCCCGTTTTCCAGTCCGCGTACAATGTCTTCCGTAGATCCAAGAGCTGTAAGCATTATTACGGGCTTCTGGTATCCGAAGCTTTCACGATAGCGTCGGCACAGTTCTATTCCGTTCATCTTCGGCATGATGATGTCAAGAACAAGCAAGTCGAAATAGTTGTTGTCCTGTAGTGTCTGCCAAGCCTCTTCTCCGTCATGACAGACAGTTATTGTATATCCGAGTTTTGTTAGACCCCGACTTATGAACGATGCTATGTTCTCTTCGTCTTCCGCAAGTAATATATGTGCCATAATACAAAGATAAGAAATAAAATCCAATAACGATTGTCTTACGTTGATAAAACTCTTTTTTCGAGCGTATGTTTCTCTGTGCTGTCTTTACTTTGTCTATTCTAGAAGTGGTTTCTTGTATAAATGTATGCTGCGTATATCCCGCAAAGGATATGCGCAGCATAGTGTTGTCCTGAATACATGAAACATAAATTTATTACTACAATCATCTTTTGTTTAAAATGGAAATTCTGAGAAACTAAACTTTAATTTATACATAAAGTAAATGACAACTAAATATTAAACATGACTTATAATTATGTGTGTTTTCTATTGAAGAGCAATATAGATTCATAATTCCTATCATATTTCCTACTATATTTTCTTTTTCATGAAGTTTCCTTTCTTGTCGAAAAGCATGCGTCTGTACACACATTCCACTATCAGTGGGAATACGAACAATACGAATACTGTCGACGTTATCAGTCCTCCTATTATGACTATAGCCAGCGGACGTTGTGATTCCGAACCTATACCGTGGCTTATTGCTGCAGGAAGCAGTCCGAGTGTAGCCATTGCTGCCGTCATTATCACCGGTCTGATACGTGACTTAACGCCTTCGCTTGTGGCTAGGTGAAGTTCGTGGCCAAGCCTCAGATTGTCTTTTATGTCGGAAATCATAATCACTCCGTTCTGTATACAGATGCCGAACAATGCTATGAATCCTATTCCTGCCGATATAGAGAAATTGAATCCCGTTGCCAGAAGCATCATTATTCCGCCTATAGCTGCGAAAGGAACGTTCAGAAGTACCAGTCCTGCATCGCGTGCGTTCGAGAATAGAATGAAAAGAATGATGAATATTATGACGATACTTATAGGCACTACCTGTGCCAGACGCTTCGTTGCACGTTGCTGGTTCTCAAAGTCTCCTGTCCATTCAAGCCTGTAGCCCGATGTTAGATGTACGTCTTTGTTTACCTTTTCCTGTGCCTCTGCTACCGCCGAGCCCATGTCGCGGCCTCTTACTGAGAACTTTACGGCACAGAAACGCTCGTTGTTGTCACGGTAGATGATAAGCGGACCGGTGATTGTACGTATGTCGGCAAGTTCCTTTATAGGTACCATAGTGCCGTCCATTGCCGGAACCATAATCTTTCCTATGGCTTCCTCGTCCTTGCGGAACTGTTTGTCATAGCGGATAACGATGTTGAACTTGCGTTCATCCTCATATAGCAGTGATGCAGACTTTCCGCCTATAGCCATTTCTATTATTGACTGCACGTCTTCCTTAGCCACTCCGTAGCGTGCCAGTTTCTGTTCGTTGAGTTCTATGCGCAGTTCCGGCTGTCCTATGTTGCGTATCACTCCTACGTCTTCTATTCCGTCAACGGTGCGCAGTATGCGGTCTATCTGCTTCGCATAGTCCTCCGAACCGTAAAGATCCTTTCCGAACACCTTCACCGCTATAGATCCTTTCACGCCCGAAGCCGCTTCCTCCACGTTGTCCGTTATAGGCTGTGAGAAGTTGAAGTCTATGCCAGGATATTCTGCAAGTGTCTTCTGCATCTTTTCTATGAGTTCGTCTTTTGTCATCTTGCTTTTCCATTCCTTTTCGGGATAGATGTCCACATGAAACTCTATGTTGTAGAATCCCGTTGCGTCGGTACCGTCGTTAGGGCGTCCTGTCTGCGACATTACCTGCTTTACCTCAGGGAACTTCAGCAGCTTGCGTCTCATCTTGTTTGCCAGTTCTACCGATTCGTCGAGTGATATGCTTTGCGGTAGTGTGGCACGTACATATATAGAACCTTCATTAAGCTGCGGCAGAAATTCCGAACCGAGAAGAGTAAACATCCACAGTCCTATGCCTGCCGTTGCGAGCGATACCCCGAAAGTAAGTTTCTTGTGGGCGGAAAGAACGTTGAATATTGCTGCTGATTTGCTGTTTATGAACCTTATAAGACGGTTGTTCTTCTCCTTTACATTCTTTTTCAGTAGCAGAGCCGACATTACTGGCACCAGCGTAAGAGTGCATATCAGAGCGCCCAGCAGGGCGAATCCGAGAGTGTAGGCGAGGGGAGAGAACATCTTTCCTTCCACTTTCTGGAACGAGAATATAGGTATAAGTGCCGTTATGATAATAAGTTTAGAGAAGAATACTGCCCTTGCCTTGTCTTTTGCTGCGTTGCGTATAAGTCCGAGTTTCGACATAGAGTTGAATGTCTGCATGCCTACGGCTCTTGCCTTCCTGTCCATTACCACGAAAACGCTTTCCACCATCACTACCGCCCCGTCTATTATTATACCGAAGTCAATGGCTCCCATAGAAAGGAGATTTGCCGACATGCCCATAGCCCTTAGGCATACGAAGGCAAACAGCAAGGCTAATGGTATAACGCATGAAACAATCACCGTTGTACGCCAGTCTGCCATGAATATCAGCACAATGAACGTTACTAGCAGTATGCCTTCTATAAGGTTGTGCATAACGGTGTTTACGGCAAGGTTTACAAGGTCTTCACGGTCATAGAAAGGCACTATCTTCACGTCTTTTGGCAATACGTCACTGTTAAGATGTTCAATCTTTGACTTCAGTGCCGATATCACTTTCTCTGGATTCTCGCCTTTCATCATGACAACAATGCCCTCTACCACATCGTCTTCTTCCATTCTTCCCACTTGTCCGAGGCGTGGAAGGCATGATTCGTGTACATCGGCAAGATTGCGCACAAGGATAGGTGTGCCGTTGATGTTCTTTACCACAATGTTGCGCAGCTCGTCCATGTCGTTCACCAGTCCTATTCCGCGCACTACGTATGCCTGTGAACTCTTGGTTATCACGTCTCCGCCCACGTTGATGTTGCTCTTTGAAATGGCTTCATATAGTTCAAGTGGCGTAACGCCGTAGTTGGCTAACTGGTGGGGATTGACACTTATCTCGAATGTCTTTACTTCGCCGCCGAAACTCACTATATCTGCCACTCCCGGTACAGAACGCAGATTGCGGTCTATTACCCAGTCCTGTATGGTCTTAAGGTCACGCACGCTTCTCTTGTCGCTTCTGAGCGTATAGCGGTATATCTCTCCTGTTGGACCATAGAGAGGCTGCACGTCGGGAGAAACCCCGTCAGGCAGGTCTGCGTCGTTTATTAGATTGTAGACCTGCTGACGGGCATTGAAATCATCAACGTGGTCATCGAACATTACCGTCACCACCGACAGTCCGAAGAGTGTCGTCGAGCGTATGTCGGTCTTTTTCTGTACAGGGCTCATTGCTATCTCTATAGGGATAGTGATGAACTTCTCCACTTCCTCTGCGCTTCTTCCCGGCCATTGCGTAATGATAGTCACCTTTGTGTTGGTAACGTCAGGAAATGCGTCTACCGGTGTCTGTCTGAAAGCCGTTACTCCGGCTATTATGAGCAGTACGGTGCAGAAGAGGATAAAAAACTTGTTCTTTAGCGAAAAGGCTACTATTCTATCAACAAACTTGTGCATCTTTTTTCTTGTTTTTTAGTTTTCGCATAACGTGTTATATACCAGAAGCGAATTGTTGTCAATCACCTGTTCGCCCGCTTTCAGTCCCTCACTGATATAGGCTCTGTTGCTGAGTTGCTTGAATACCGAAACCTCCCGTAGTTCAAGCTTGTTGCCGTCTTTTACTGTTACCACGTAGTTCTTGCCGTCATCGAATATCAGGGCATGTGGATTAATGCTCGGAAGCACCGAACCGTCACGTTGGCATTCCACTTTCACGTCGGCGAACATTCCTGGTTTGAACAGTCCTTCCTTGTTGTCGAGACGCACCCTTACCTTCATGGTCTTGCTTTCTTCGTCAAGTACATTGTATATCTTGTCCACCTTTCCGTCGAAAATCCTGTCGGGATAAGCCAGCAGCGATATGTTTACGTGCGCTTTCTCTTTCACCTTGTCTATGTCGCCCTCATACACGTCGGCTATGACCCATACCTCAGAAAGCCCTGAGATAGTGAACAGTTCGTCGCCTTGGTCGGGTCTGATAGGAGTGTCGGGACTTATGTTCTTGTCTACTATATAGCCTGACACTGGCGCCTTTATTAGATAGCATGAGTTACCGCCTATATTGTACATTGAATATACCTCGTCTATGCGGTGACGCTCAGCCTCTGCCTGCACGAGTTCCTGACGGGCTTTCATTACGTCACGGTCTGATGCCATTCCCGCCTTGTATTGGTCTTCCGTTGCGCTAAGGTTTCGTTTGCATATAGCCACCTGTTGTGCTGCCTCTGTGCGTTGGCGGTCATAGTCTGCCACCTCTCCGCTGCGTATTACCGCCAGTGTCTGTCCTTTGCTTACATAGTCGCCGAGACCGGCACGCACTTCTGTTACTACGCCTCCGAACATTGGCGTTACGTGTGCCACCTTGCTTTCATCGAATGTTACCCTTCCGTTCAGTGTCAGTTCGTCTTTAACCACGCTGTCCACCACCGTTTCCACCGTTACGGTTTTTCTCAGGCTGTCGGTAAGCAATAATCCCTCTTGTTGTTCACTTGTGTTCTCGTTCTTGTTTTCGCAAGCTGTAAGTGCAAGAGCAGACATTAAGCCGATAAAATAGATTTTATTCATTGTACTTTTGTTTTATATTTCTTTATTGCCACAAATATCTACCACATTATATCCCATTACTGCATTCAGGTTAGCCATAGATAGAAGCATGTCTTTTGTTATGTCATATATCTGCAGACACGCTTCACGATAGCTTGAATAGAAGTCCATGAATTCTAGCAGACTGATGTTCCTGCTGCCGAAGTTCCTGTTCACTCCGTCAAGGAGCGTTTCAAGTTCTGTTGTTACGTTCTTGTCCATTCTTTTATATAAGGTTACTGCTTTGCTTAATGCCTCGCAGGCATTATACAGTTCTATGTCCGCCTGGTTTTCCGCGCTTTCCTTGTCGGCTTTGGCTTGTTCTATTCCGCTTCGTGCCGCCTTTATGCCACCTTGGTTACGGTCAAAGATAGGAACATATAGCGATACGCCTATAGCAAAATAGTTGTTGCAGAAGTTTCCTGCCCTGTCATAACTGCCTTTTATTGAGAAGTCTGGTAATGCCATAGACTTCTGTAGTCTTAGGTTCGCCTCCGATGCCTTGATCACAGATTCTCCTTTTTCTATGTCAGGCCGGTTTGTCAGTTTGCTTTTAAGGCTGTAATATGATAGAGCCGTAATATCCGCATTGTCAATGAACGTTTCGTCAATCACCGCCTTTATTGGCGTTCCTGCAGGAATATGCAGAAGCGTGCATAGCTTGCCTTGTGCTTCTCTCAGCAGGTCTTCCTGTTCCTTCTTCTCCTTCATGAGCGACAATACCATAGTTTCAAGTCTTGTCGTTTCAAGTCTCGAAGCGTTGCCCTTTGCTTCCTGTTGTCGTATTCCGTTGAGCATGGTCTTTAACGATTCTATCTCCTTGTCATACACACATACGGCTTTATTGAGGAAATAGACACTTATAAGGTTTTCGTCAACTTCATTTCGAAGAATGCGCAGTGCATCTTCAAGCTGTAGTTCCGCCGTTCTGTAGTTCTGCTTCTGCATCTTTATCAGTTTTCCCCGTTGTCCTCCCAGCTTTATGGCTTGTTCTATCTCTATTACGGCTTCGCCCTCTTTCCCTACGTCAAAGTATTTACCATTAAGTCTGTTGTAGATGTTCTGTTCTATTGATATTTCAGGGTTGTCGAACAGCCTTGCCTGTATAATTTCGGCACGAGCCATGTCAACGTTGCATCTCTCGGCTATGAGTGAGAGGTTCCTTTCCGCCAGCATGCTTTCCGCCGTCTTCAGTGTAAGGCATACCTCATTGTCATTGGTAGTTTCTTTTATTGCTATCTCCTTCCCGTTGTTGGCGGCATTTGCCGACAAAGTGAAGGTTATTGATAGCATCATTGCTAATACCTTGTTTATCATCCTCATAAAATATTTAAGTCTTAAAAGTGCTGCAAAATTACCTTTTTCGTAATTTATCTTGATAAGAATCGGATTAGAAGAGTATTAGAATTGCTCGGTAGGGTCATTTCCCTTTGGCTGTAAGTCACAGACAAAGCCATGTAATCCTGTGGCATATTGTCTATTGCATGGATTTTTAACACAGTTATATATCCAAAAAAATTTTTTTTCGATTCAAATAATGGATGTTTGTTTTATTTTGTCTGCAATTATAATATAAAGTCTGTATTATTATGGCAACCATTAAATTAAAATATCGCCCGTCAATGACCTCAGGTAAAGAGGGCGCATTATATTATCAGGTGATACACCGTAGAGCTGTACGCCAAGTTAAAACAAACTATCACATCCTTCCTGAAGAATGGGATGAAGAAGAGTCAAGGCTCATTACCTCTACTACCAATATTGCAAGGAGAGCCCAGTTGCAACTTATCATGAACAATGTAAACTGGGACATACAGAGAATGACCGGCATTATCATCCATAAAGAAAACTGTTGCAGAAACTATACTATAGACGACCTGATGGATGAGTTCAGCAAGATGAAACCCTGCCAGAGCGTTTTCAACTACATGATGTTTCTGATATCAAAGCTGGAAATGAAAAAGCAGTACGGTACCGCCAGAACCTATATCACCACGTTGCGGAGTTTCCGTAAGTTCAGGAATGACGTGGATCTTAGCTTCGATGAACTCGATGCCGATGTAATAGAAATGTACGAGTCATACCTGCGGGCAGGAGGACTTGTACGTAACACCACCTCTTTCTATATGCGTATACTTCGCACCGTATATCATATAGCAGTGGAAAACGGCCTTGCCTCTCACCGTGATATATTCAAAAGAGTCTACACTGGTTTTGACCGTACCGCAAAGAGAGCGATATCCATAGAATATATAAAGAGGATAAAGAAACTCGACCTGTCGTTCCAACCTAGTCTTGAATTTGCCAGAGACCTCTTCCTTCTCAGTTTCTATATGCGAGGGATGCCTTTTGTCGATATGGCATACCTTAAGAAGAGCGACCTTAAAAACGGCTATGTCAGCTACAACCGTATGAAGACCCGCCAGCATCTGGTCATAGGGTGGGAACGCCTGATGGAGGATGTCGTTGAACGCTACTCCCATCTTGCGGAAAAGACCCCTTATCTCCTGCCTATCATCACACGCACCGACGGCACCGAGCGCAGACAGTACCAGCAGGCGCAGCACCGCATAAACCGTAACCTTAAGGTAATAGGTAACATGGTAGGACTGAACATCCCGCTTACAATGTATGTGGCTCGCCACTCATGGGCAAGTGTTGCACATGGAATGAAGATCCCTATCTCCATAATCAGCGAGGGAATGGGGCATGATTCAGAGAAGACCACCCAGACATATCTTGTCTCGTTGAATACGTCAGTAATAGACAAGGCAAACAAGAAGATATTGCGAGGTTTATGATTCTGTTTCCGTAATAAATGCCTGTCTCTGATAGTCATGTCGCTTATGTCGGAAAATAAAAAATATTAGGAAAAGTAGTGCCGAATGCGAAAAATTTCCTTATCTTTGCAGCAGAATGGCTTTCTCGTTGAATGAGATTGTCATTACATGTCGTGGAAATGATGTGCAAGAGACTATTAAAACCGCAAAAACTATGCGTATGATAGACCATGTAAACAGTCCTAAAGTGCTTGGTGACATAAAGAATGATTGCCGCACACGACATAAAAGTGTTGAAAGTTAGTGGAAGTTAGTCTATTGATCTTCAATGCTGTGATTACATTCACATGCCTGATGACCTGGGAAGAGCGTTTCTTTTCAAGGGAAACTGAGTTACATTCTGTTTTCAATGATGAAAGAACCTTCGTTACCGGAACCGATAGACTCTCGCTTCACACGGTTCGACAACGTTGATACAGTTTCCTTTTCTTATCTTCCGATGTGGTTCATCGTTCAGACAGACATCCATAAAGAACAAGAATCCAAAGACCTTCTTATGACTCTCGACGGAGTCAGAGACGTTTATCTGCCCTTATACCGAAAGGCTATAAAAGGCAGTGACGGCTCTGTGCGTTATCGGTTCAGTCCTACAGTCAGCGGAATCCTCTTTGTCAACATCGACGAAGAGAAGATAAGGACACTCATAACCGAGTGGGGATATTTCAAGTATAAGATTGACGCTTGTGTAGATGGCTCCCGTGTACCCGTAAAGCGTACCGTTTACAGCACCATTCGCCTGCTTTGCTTCTCCCCGAAAGAGACACCAGTGGAAACTATAATACGTAGGGCGCGTATCTCAAACGAAGACTACGAGCGTTTCCGTGTCTATAACGACCAGCTGGTCAATAGCATAGAAGACCTTAAGATACTTGACCTCTCTTATCAGCAGCTAGAGGCAGACAACGATACCGTTGTTATCACCGAAGGTCCGTATATCGGTTTCGAAGGCATCATCCGTCAGGTCAAGACTAAAGGAAAGAAAGACCGCCGTCTCTTTTTCCGTATAGGCAACTGGTGCGCCTGCATCTCCAATGTCCGCACCTATCGCCATATTGTTGTGCGTGAGGCAGTGCGTGGAATGAAAGCCGAAACCGTAAACGCATGGCGACACATCGACCATCTTACAGGCAGACTTCAAGCCACGTTCTTCCCTGATGACGCATCGGCAATGTTGCGTAAAGTCCTTAAAGGACTCAGACGAAACAGCAGCATATCCCAATACCTGACAACCTTAAAGTCGTCGGACAATCTGCATGCTTTCCTGTCTGGCATTGACAACATATCTGAAGGATGCCTCATATCCCTGAGCCGTTACTTCCAGTCTGGCGACAAGACATTGGACAGCGCATTGCAGGACATGATACCCGATACCAGCCTGCGCCCGTTCCTTACGCCCACACCGGGCATGATGCCTCCGTCAGACAATGACTATTCCGTTCTTTGCCATAACGGTTTCATCGAGATAATCCATAAGGCTGACCTGCGCCGGTATTTCTGGACAGACAAGTACGAGAAAGAGAAATACAGTCCCCTTACGCTTGAATACAAGAAGATAGAAAGCGGTAACCGGGGAACGGAACGTGTAGTTACAGAGAACATAGCTATTCCCGACGAAGACTATCTCTATTATGCCCATATCGGACTCTTTCCTGAATCCTCCAACGGCATTGTCGCTATTGTCAACTGGGGTGGCTTCTGTCATCAGTACACCATGTTGACTGCCGACGATCGCGCAAAGTTCCATAACGACCTCAAGACCAAAGGTTACGACAGGCTCCATCAGCTATTGGAAGAGGCTGCACAAGGTACAGACCTAAGGTTCATATCCTTTTCCCCGTCAGTTGGAGGCTTTGCGATAAACATTCCCGATGTAACCCTTGCGGACGTAACCGACCCTATGGACATCAAGTCAGTGGCAGATGCCGTACATACCCTGATAGAACGATGTTCACCAACAGCCGTTGAGATGTGGCAGGGCACCCGTCTTCTTTCTTGGCGTCAGCTTCTCCAGCGTTATGTCCTTCTGCACAAGATTCCCGTTGCAAGTCGTGAGTCCGTGATACCAGTGAATCCAGAACTCGAACAAGTGTTCAGTGCCGATAATATAGATAGCGGTTGCAATAAGATATCCCAGCTGTTGAAACCGTATATCCAGGAAGTGGAGCGACGTCTTGCAATCGGCAATTACCGTATAGCGTCAATTCTGTTTCTGCAAATAATGCAGACCCTTACGAGGCATTTCATCAGAGACGAGCACTACAACCACATTCAAGACACCTACAGTCCCGATAGTGACTGCACACATATCTACGACCTCCTGTTAACCAATGCCAATAAAGGAAACGTAGACAAGACCGACATAAAATATCTCATTAAAGGCATGAAAGAGCTGAGGCTCACCCTCAGTTTCATCTCCTATGGTTTCCCTTCATGCCTTGCCAAGTCAAAGCAATTAGAAAAATCCCTTAACGGCATTCCCTCATTAATGGTAACAGCGTAATATAATTCCGTTGTTGCTATATGTGTAAATAGTTGTACGTCAGAACTGTGTTCTAACGTATGATTATACTTTATGTTATTACCTAAAGTTTTTGGCCTTGAATAAAAACAATAAAATCATATAATTATGACGAATGATAATATCAAAATAGCCGTAGCCGGTACTGGCTACGTAGGACTTAGTATAGCAACATTGTTAAGCCAACACCATCATGTGACGGCAGTTGACGTGATACCTGAAAAGGTGGAGCTTATCAACAACAGGAAGTCACCTATACAGGATGACTATATCGAGAAGTATCTTGCAGAGAAAGAACTTGACCTTACGGCAACCCTTGACGGAGCATCTGCATACGCAGATGCAGACTTTGTTGTCATTGCAGCCCCGACCAACTATGACCCTGTAAAGAACTTCTTCGATACCCATCATATCGAGGATGTCATAGATCTTGTGCTTAGTGTCAATCCTGATGCAGTGATGATAATCAAGAGCACCATCCCTGTAGGCTATTGCCGTAGTCTCTATGTCCGCTATGCTGAGAAGTTCGCGAATGACGAAAGTCTGAAAGGCAAGAAGTTCAATCTCCTTTTCTCTCCAGAGTTCTTGAGAGAGTCAAAAGCTCTGTACGACAATCTTTATCCGAGCCGTATCATTGTCGGTTATCCAAAGATTATCGACAACGGAATGTTCGAAGAAGAGAACAATGCCATCCGTACTATAGCAGATATCCCTGCTTTGGAGAAATATGCCCATACATTTGCAGAATTGTTGCAAGAAGGAGCAATAAAGGAAAACATAGACACATTGTTTATGGGCTTGAAAGAGGCAGAGGCAGTCAAACTCTTTGCCAACACATATCTGGCATTGCGTGTCAGCTACTTCAATGAACTTGACACATACTCAGAAGTTAAGGGTCTTGACACACAGGCAATCATTGACGGAGTATGCCTTGATCCACGTATCGGCCAGCATTATAACAACCCGTCATTCGGCTATGGCGGTTACTGTCTGCCAAAAGACACCAAGCAGCTTCTTGCCAACTATGCCGATGTGCCTGAGAATCTAATTGAAGCAATCGTTGAGAGCAACAGAACCCGTAAGGACTTCATTGCCGACCAGGTATTGCGCAAGGCGGGCTATTACGACTATTACAACAAAGGAAATTATAACCCTACCGAGGAGAAGAAATGTGTCATCGGTGTCTACCGTTTGACTATGAAGAGCAATTCAGACAACTTCCGTCAGAGCAGCATACAGGGAGTTATGAAGCGTATTAAGGCAAAAGGTGCAGAGATAATCATCTATGAACCAACACTTGAAGACGGTAGCACATTCTTTGGCAGCAAGGTTGTGAATAACCTTGATGATTTCAAGAAGCAAAGTCAGGCAATCATAGCAAACAGATATGATGCTTGTCTGGATGATGCAGAAGAAAAGGTATATACAAGGGATGTCTTTAGAAGAGACTAAAGCGCAATAATTAAATTTACATGTTCACTGCTAATAAGGATACAAAAATAATGAAGTAACGGTTAACCGTGAATGAAATAAAAGATAAACTTACAACCCCAATATTATGGTAACAAATAACATAGACCTGACGGGAAAGACCATTCTCGTTACAGGCGCTGCAGGATTTATCGGCAGCAATTTGGCAAAGAAACTTCTCAGTGAAGAGAAGAACGTGAAAGTTGTCGGCATAGACAACATGAACCACTATTACGATGTGCGCATCAAAGAAGAACGTCTTGCAGGACTTGAGAGTTTCTCCGGTTTTTCCTTTGTAGAAGGAAACATTGCAGACAAGGGACTGATAGACAGGCTTTTTTCTGAATATGACTTCGATGTAGTTGTAAACCTTGCAGCCCAGGCAGGAGTCCGCTACAGCATAACAAATCCGCAGTCATATATCGAAAGCAATCTGATAGGATTCTACAATATTCTGGAAGCATGTCGCCATAGCTATGACAACGGCAAGAAAGGCGTTTCCCATCTTGTATATGCAAGCTCAAGCAGCGTGTACGGCTCAAACAAGAAAGTGCCGTATTCAACGGAAGACAAGGTAGACAATCCCGTAAGCCTATATGCAGCCACTAAGAAGAGCAACGAGCTGATGGCACATGCCTATTCAAAACTGTATAACATTCCGTCAACAGGCCTCCGTTTCTTCACCGTCTATGGACCGGCAGGACGCCCAGACATGGCTTACTTCGGCTTTACCGACAAACTCGTTGCAGGAAAGACAATACAGATTTTCAACTACGGAAACTGCAAGCGAGACTTCACATACGTTGACGACATCGTAGAGGGCGTTGTACGTGTAATGCGCCATGCCCCGGAGCGAAGCAACGGCGAAGACGGACTGCCGATACCTCCGTACAAGGTATACAACATAGGCAACAACCAGCCTGAAAACCTTCTGGATTTCGTTACGATACTGCAGGAAGAACTTGTACGTGCAGGTGTACTTCCTGAGGACTATGACTTCGATGCTCACAAGGAGCTTGTTCCTATGCAGCCAGGTGACGTGCCAGTAACATACGCCGACACAACGCCTCTTGAAGAAGATTTCGGATTCAAGCCAGCAACACCGCTTAGAGACGGACTAAGAGCATTCGCTGAATGGTATAAAAAATCAGTGAATAACGGATAAAAGCTGACAGTAATAATTTTCTATTTACATATAAAGTTCACTAATACCTAAAAATGCGAGATTTCAAATATCACATTTTCAGCCCTTATCGTGTATGTCCGCTTGGGGCACATGTAGACCACCAGCACGGACTCGTTACAGGCTTTGCCATTGACAAGGGCGTTGACCTGTGGTTTACACCTTCAACAGACGGTCATGTGCATCTGGAGTCACTGACTTTCGAAGGAACTGTAGACTTCGACATCACCCAGGGAACGATGGTAAAGGAAAAGCGTTGGGGTGATTATGCCCGTGGTGCTAAGTATGCGTTGAAGAAACGTTTCACGCTACGCTATGGTATCAACGGAGTGGTTCAAGGTTCGCTTCCTGTTGGCGGTCTGTCATCTAGTGCAGCCGTACTGATAGCCTACGTCATGGCATTCTCCAAGGCAAACTCAATAGACCTTGAACCAATGGAGATAGTAAAGATAGCGTCAGAGGCGGAACGTGAATATATTGGGCTCAACAACGGCATTCTCGACCAGGCATGTATAGCTTTGGGAAAGAAAGACGGACTTCTGTTCCTTGACTGCGACACCAACGACTACCGCATCATCAAGCGCAACCCAAACATGCCGGAGTTTGAGATAGGCATCTTCTTCTCTGGACTTACACGTTCGCTCGTAAACAGCGACTATAATCTGCGTGTCTACGAATGCAAGACAGCAGCATGGAACATGCTTGCCTATACCGACCAGCCGTTGAAGACATTTGACAAGACATTCTTGCGTGAAATTCCCAAGACCACATTCGACAAGTGCCGTATAGCCATGCCGCAACGTTTCGCTCGCCGTGCGGAACATTTCTATTCAGAGTATCGGCGTGTGCGTCAGGGCGTGACGGCATGGGAGAGTGGTAACTTGAAACTGTTCGGCAAGCTGAGCTTCGACTCATGTGAAAGCAGCATCCACAACTATGAATGTGGTTCGCCGGAATTGATAGCCATCTACGAAATAATGCGAAGCCTGCCAGGCGTATATGGAGGACGATTTAGTGGTGCAGGTTTTAAAGGCGCATGCATCTCCCTTATTGATCCTGCATACAAGGAGGAAATAGAAAAAGAACTTACAAGACGTTATCTGGAACAGTTCCCTGAGTACGAAGAGACATTCAAGGTATATTTCGTAAAGCAAGACAACGGAGCGAGGTTTGTATAAATGAATAGTTTATAGTGATTAGTGATAAAGTATTTAGATTATGAAAAATATAGTAATAGCAGCAGGATATGCGACACGTTTAGGTGAATTGACAAAGAATTTTCCAAAACCGTTGCTAGAAATAGGAAAAAGTACAATTTTAGGACGTATGCTTGACGACATCGACAGCATACCGGACATTGACGAACATGTCATCATCACCAACCATAAGTTCGCCCACATATTTGAGGAATGGGCAAAAGGAACACATTATACAAAGCCTATTACCATCATTGACGACGGAACAGAGACCAACGAGACACGACTAGGAGCTGTATGTGATCTTCTATATGCAATGGACAAGCTAAACATCAATGATGACATACTTGTAGTGGCAGCCGACAATATTCTTTTCTTCTCGTTCAAGGAGTTTGTTGATTTCGCAAAGGCAAAAGGCACTTCATGCATTATGTGTCATGAACAGCCGTCTATAGAAAAGCTGCAGCGTACAGGCGTTGTGGTACTTGATGAGGATAACAAGGTAATAAATATGGAAGAAAAACCACAACTGCCAAAGAGCCACTGGGCAGTACCACCGTTCTATATATACATGAAGAAAGACATAGACCTTATTCGCCATTCTGTAGAAAATGGCTGTGGCAAGGATGCACCCGGCAATCTTGCCCATTTTATGGTAGAAAATGCTACTATACATGCATGGCAAATGTCGGCAGGTAGATTTGATATCGGTAGCCTCGATACTTACTATGAGGCTAAAGAGAAGTTCGGAAAAGAGTAGCCAATGTTATTATTGCATTTTCGATGCTTTTAAAAATATTGACATTTCTGTGCTTATTTTAGCATGTACTTAAATCATTGTGTCTAGAATCGGATAATAAACAAGTGTATAGCTAAGAGCATTCTTCTACTTTATTTCTGCTTGATATTTATTATGGAAGTGG
>JAUNIZ010000263.1 GCA_030523165.1 Prevotellaceae bacterium | reverse complement strand
TCGGCAGCAGCAAATGGACTTCCATATCATGGAATATGTTTTCGAGCAAGGTCAGACAGGTATCAAACGCAATGCTCAATCTTGGCATAAAGGTTCAGGAGAACGTAGGTGTATTCTCACAAAATGCAGTAGAATATATATTTACAGACTTCGGAGCTTTTGGTATCAGGGCTGTCAGCGTACCGTTCTATGCGACAAGCAGCGAGCAACAAATACAATATATGATTGACGATGCGCAAATACGCTTTCTCTTTGTAGGGGAACAAGAACAATACGATAAGGCTCATCGTGTATTCCCGCATTGCCATTCCTTAGAACGTATAATTGTGTTTGACCATGCTGTAAAGTTTGCTGTCAATGACACGAATGCCATGTATTTCAACGATTTCCTAAAGCTTGGCGAAAACAACCCTCGCCAATCTGAAGTCGAAAAGCTATACAAAGAGGCGAACTATGATGACCTTTGCAACATACTCTATACTAGTGGAACAACAGGAGAAAGCAAGGGCGTAATGCTTTCATACGGTCAATATGACGCTGCATTCAAGGCTAACGATGAAGCGGTACATGTAGGAGAGAACGACAGAGTTATGTCTTTCCTTCCTATTACCCATATATTTGAACGTGGATGGATGTTCCTTTGCATGACGGAAGGTGCAGAAATTGTAGTAAATACAAATCCAAGAGAGATACAACAGTCCATGCGTGAAACTCATCCAACATGCATGAGCTCTGTTCCGAGGTTCTGGGAGAAAGTCTATGCCGGCGTGAAAGACCAGATAGACCGCGCAAATCCTGTTCAACGTAAACTATTCAGAACTGCCTTGGAAATAGGAAGAAAGCATAACATCGAATATCTTAGCCGAGGCAAACGCCCGCCTATGGCGCTGCATCTGAAATACAACATGATGAACAGGACATTGTTCAGTCTTGTGAGAAACGAGCTTGGACTTGACCATCCAAACATTTTCCCAACTGCAGGAGCAGCGGTTTCACCGGAAGTCGAGGAGTTTGTACACTCTATAGGCATCTGTATGATTGTAGGATATGGGCTTACAGAAAGTCTTGCTACGGTGTCATGTGACCGCAAAGGCGAGCCATTTACTGTAGGTTCTGTAGGAAGAATCGTAAGCGGGCTTGATGTCAAGATCAGTGAAGAAGGCGAAGTTCTGCTCAAAGGTCCTACTATCACTAAGGGATACTATAAACGTGAATCGCTCAATGCCACAACATTTGATGAAGAAGGATATTTCCATACAGGAGATTCTGGATATATTAAAGATGGCGAACTTTTCCTTAAAGACAGGATAAAAGACCTTTTCAAGACATCGAACGGCAAGTATATCGCACCTCAGATGATAGAATCGAAACTGCTGGTAGATAAATTCATTGACCAGATAGCCGTTATAGCTGATGAACGCAAGTTCGTTTCCGCATTGATAATACCAGATTTCGGTCTTCTTGAAAAGTATGCGCGTGACCACAATATAGATTTTAAAGACAATAAAGATCTATGCTCTAACAAAGCTATCCACCAGATGATATCCGAAAGAATAGAAACGCTTCAGCAACAATTCGCAAGCTATGAGAAAATCAAACGCTTCACTTTGCTGCCAGAACATTTCACAATGGAAAAGGGAGAACTTACAAATACGCTCAAGATTCGTCGCAAGGTGCTAAACAAAAACTATGCGGCAGAGATAGACAAGATGTACGAAGAAACGGAACATAACTAATCGGAGTTATAAAGGACAGCCCACTATTCGCACATAAAGCATAGGTTTACAAGGTACAAAACATATATTTGCAGAAAGGAAAACATATATTTGCAGAGTACAAACCTACTGTTTACATGTAATAACATTCGTCTGAATAAAAGAGCGTATATATATTTTATAATTGATAATATTAATTTGATAAATGATAACTCAAGAACAGTTGAAAGATGTGATGGAGAGGGCTGATGCCTTAAACCACTATCTTGATATTGACAAAAAGAAAGTAGAATTTGAGGAAGAGCAACTTCGCACTCAGGCACCAGACTTCTGGGATGACCCAAAGCGTGCGCAAGAGCAGATGAAGAAGGTGAAAGACATACAGCGATGGATTGACGGATATAAAGAAGTCCGTACATTAGCTGATGAATTACAGCTCGCTTTCGACTTCTATCATGACGAAATGGTATCTGAAGAAGAAGTTGATGACGACTACGCGAAGGCAATTAATGCTATTGAAAGCCTTGAGTTGAAGAATATGCTGCGCCAGAAAGAAGACCCTATGGACTGTGTTTTGAAGATAAATAGCGGTGCAGGAGGAACAGAAAGTCAAGACTGGGCGCAGATGCTAATGCGTATGTACATGCGTTGGGCAGAAGCTCATGGACATAAAGTTACTATCAGTAACCTTCAAGATGGAGACGAAGCCGGTATTAAAAGCGTTACTATGGAGATAGAAGGAGGTGAGTATGCCTATGGCTATCTCAAAAGCGAGAATGGCGTTCATCGCCTAGTTCGTGTGTCTCCGTTCAATGCTCAAGGCAAACGAATGACTAGTTTCGCCAGTGTATTCGTATCTCCTTTGGTAGATGACACTATCGAAGTTTATGTCGATCCTGCAAAGGTAAGCTGGGATTTGTTCCGTTCTGGAGGTGCTGGAGGACAGAATGTAAACAAGGTAGAGACAGGTGTACGCCTCCGATATCAGTATGTTGACCCAGACACAGGCGAAGAAGAAGAAATCCTAATAGAGAATACAGAGAGTCGTAAACAGCTAGAAAACCGCAACAACGCTATGCGTCTCTTGAAATCACAGCTCTATGACCGTGCGATGAAAAAGCGTCTTGAAGCTCAAGCAAAGATTGAAGCCGGCAAGAAAAAGATAGAATGGGGAAGCCAAATAAGAAGCTATGTATTCGATGACCGACGTGTTAAGGACCATCGTACCAACTATCAGACATCAGATGTCGACGGAGTTATGGATGGAAAGATAGACGGATTCATCAAGGCATACCTTATGGAGTTCCCTGTAAATGAAGAAGAATAAACATGCAATAGATATAAAACCTTAATTAAAAAATAATACAACTATGAGCAAAAACAGTAAAATACGCCGAGCCAAGCGCGAGGCAATGCAAGAGAAGCAGGCTAAGACAGTGGTAACATGGATATTTGCGGCACTGATAATCTTCGCGATTCTGTTCCTCATCGTGTTCATGATGAACCAATGGTAAACTAATTTCCAACGGGCATGAGTTCTTTACGAAAGAGCGCACGCCCGTTCTTTTTATAATTAAGGAATAAGGATATAACTGAAAATAATTATGAGCGGACTGGAGATAGAGCGCAAGTTTCTGGTGCATAAAGCCGGAAGAACCTATGCAAAACAAGCATTTTCGTCAAGTAGAATAAAGCAGGGCTATATCTGTAGCGCACACGGAAGAACCGTAAGGGTAAGGATTAGAGACAATAAAGCATATCTTACCATAAAAGGTGCGTCTGACGAACGAGGTTTAAGCCGTTATGAATTCGAGAAAGAAATAACGCTTGACGAGGCGGAACATCTCATTCTGCTTTGTGAACCAGGATTGATTGACAAGACGAGATTCCTTGTCAAGAGCGGTAAACACGTCTTTGAAGTAGACGAATTCTATGGAGAAAACGAAGGGCTTGTAATGGCTGAGGTAGAACTTGATAGTGAAAACGAACCGTTTATAAAGCCCGATTTCATTGCAGATGAAGTTACTGGCGATAGACGCTTTTATAATTCGATGCTGATAGCCAAACCTTTCAAAGAATGGAAAGACACTATTCCTGAGGAGTTCAGGTAAATAAAAAAATGACGATACCTGTATTTCCTAATCTCCTGACTTCGTCACTCAAAAAACATGCATTTTATAACTTGCTGATAAAC